>JAUNNK010000174.1 GCA_030537335.1 Clostridia bacterium
GCGTAGTTGCCGCCGCACTTGGCGTAGCCGGTGCCGCCGCGCACGGCGCGCACGTCGGTGTCCTCGATCATGATGCCGACGGGGTTGATGCCCTCCTTATAGTAGCTGCCCACGGGGCCGCAGATCACGGCGAACAGGGCATGATGCACGGCGTGTACGCCCAGGGTCTCGTCATTGCCCAGCAGGAAGGGGCGGATGTAGAGGGAGGTGCCGTCGGAGTGGGGAACCCAATCCTGATCCAGCTTGACCAGCTCCTTGATGATCTGGATGAAGTCCTCCTCGGGCAGCTGGGGCAGGCAGAGGCGCTCGGAGGAATTGATCATGCGGCGGGCGTTCTCCTCGGGGCGGAACAGCTGGATGCTGCCGTCCGCGGTGCGATAGGCCTTCAGGCCCTCGAAGATCTCGGAGCCGTAGTGCAGGCAGGTGGACGCCGGATGAATGGAGAAGTTCGCGAAGGGAACGATGCGTGCGTCGTGCCAGCCCTCGTCGGCGCTCCAGTCGATCAGCGCCATGTGGTCGCTGAAGATTTTGCCAAAGCCCAGCTGAGATTCGTCGGTGGGTTTCGCCTTGGGTGCGGTGGTTTTTTCAATGCGGATGTTCAACATTGTCTTTTCCTCCGATCGTTAAGTGGGATTATTTGAAGTCGCGGCCAATCTGAAGTGCCTTCAGGTTGAGGTCGAACATCTCGGGGTGTTTGGCGGAGACGACCTTCTTCAGGGCGGCCTGCACGCCGTCCGCGTCGAATTCGCCCATTTCCTCCAAAATTTTGCCGGTGAGGATCATGTTGGCCAGGGTGGTCATGTCGTTCTCGACGGCAAGGCGGGTGGCGGGCACATAGACCGCCTTCACGTCGCTGCGCTCCACCTTGCGCTCCACCAGAGAGGAGTCCACGAAGATCGTGCCGCCCGACTGCACCGCCTGCTCGTAGCGGTTCAGCGAGGGCAGGTTCATGACCATCAGCACGTCGGGGTGCTCCACGATGGGGGAGCCCACCGGTTCGTCGCCGATGATGACGGAGCAGCTGGCAGTGCCGCCGCGCATCTCCGGGCCGTAGGAGGGGAGCCAGGAGACCTCTTTGTTTTCCAACAGGCCCTTGTAGGCCAGGAATTTGCCCGCGAACAGCAGGCCCTGTCCGCCGAAGCCCGCGATCAGATAGGAATGGGTCATGCTCAGCTCTCCTTTCCGGCGCTTCTGTCCTTGTAAACGCCCAGGGGATAGTAGGGAATCATCTTTTCGTCCACCCAGGAGAGCGCCTTCACCGGCGTCATGCCCCAGTTGGTGGGACAGGTGGAGAGCACCTCGACCAGCGAGAAGCCCTTGCCGTCCAGCTGGTTCTGGAAGGCTTTCTTGATTGCCTTCTTGGCGGCGCGGATGTTCTTGACGCTGTTGACGGCAACGCGCTCCAGGTACTCGGGGCCATCCAGCTGCGCAAGCATCTCGCAGACCTTCACCGGATAGCCGCAGTGGTTCACGTCGCGGCCGTAGGGGGAGGTCTGGGTCACCTGTCCGGGCAGGGAGGTGGGGGCCATCTGACCGCCGGTCATGCCGTAGATGGCGTTGTTGACGAAGATGACGGTGATGTTTTCGTTGCGGGCTGCGGCATGCACGGTCTCGGCGGTGCCGATGGAGGCCAGGTCGCCGTCGCCCTGGTAGGAGAACACCACGCAGTCCGGCTCGCAGCGCTTGATGCCGGTGGCGACCGCCGGTGCGCGGCCGTGGGCGGCCTCGGCAACGTCGCAGTTGAAGTAGTTGTAGGCCATGACGGAGCAGCCCACCGGAACCACGCCGATGGTCTTGCCCTCGATGCCCAGCTCATCGATGCACTCGGCCACCAGACGGTGAATGATGCCGTGGGTGCAGCCGGGGCAGTAGTGCAGAATCGCGTCCGTCAGCGCGTGGGGCTTTTTGAATACGACAGCCATTATTCAGCGCCTCCTTCCTGGGCAGCTTCCATGATCTTGGCGCGCACCTCGGCGGGCGAGGGAATCACGCCGCCGGTGCGGGTGCAGGTGGTCACAGGCCGCTTGCAGGAGATTGCAAGGCGCACGTCCTCCACCATCTGGCCCATGTTCAGCTCGACGGTGATGAAGGATGCGCACTTCTCCGCAGCGGCGGCAAGCGCCTGCTTCGGGAAGGGCCAGAGGGTGATGGGGCGGATCAGGCCAACCTTCACGCCCTCCTTGCGGGCCTGAACGATGGCGTTCTTGGCCACGCGGGCGGCGATGCCGAAGGCGACGACGCAAATCTCTGCGTCCTCCATCATGTATTCCTCGTGCAGGGGTTCATTTTCTTCAATGAGCTTGTAGCGCTCGAAGCGGTTCAGGTTGAACTGCTCCAGCTCATACGCGTCCAGGCTCAGGGAGTTGATGATGTTGTGCTTGCGCTTCATGCCCGTGCCGGTGAGCGCCCAGGACTTGTCGTATTCCTTCACTTCGGGGGTGTGGATCTCCACCGGCTCCATCATCTGGCCCATGGTGCCGTCCGCCAGCAGCATGACCGGCGTGCGGTACTTGTCTGCCAGATCGAAGCCCTTGACGGTGAGATCGGCCATCTCCTGCACGCTTGCGGGAGCCAGCACGATCATGTGGAAGTCGCCGTGGCCGATGCCGCGGGTGGCCTGGAAGTAGTCGGACTGGGAGGGCTGGATGCCGCCCAGGCCGGGGCCGCCGCGCTGCACGTTGATCACCAGCGCGGGCAGATCCGCACCGGCGATGTAGGACAGGCCCTCCGCCTTCAGGGAGATTCCCGGGCTGGAGGAGGAGGTCATGGCGCGGTGTCCGGTGGATGCGGCGCCGTAGACCATGTTGATGGCGGCGATTTCGCTCTCCGCCTGCAGGAAGGTGCCGCCGATCTTGGGCATGCGCTTGGCCATGTAGGCGGCAATCTCCGTCTGGGGCGTGATGGGATATCCGAAATAGTGGCGGCAGCCGGCCTGAATCGCAGCTTCGGCGATGGCCTCGTTGCCCTTCATCAAAACCTTTTCAGCCATGTTGTCACCTTACCTTTCCACTTGAATGACGCAGTCCGGGCACATGATTGCGCAGGACGCACAGCCGACGCAGGCCTCCGGGTCGGTCAGCTCCGACGGATGGTGGCCCTTCTGGTTGATCTTGTCCTTGGCAATGGCCAGCAGTCCCTTGGGACAGGCGTTCACGCAGAGGCCGCAGCCCTTGCAGCGGTCGATCTGGAATGTCAGCTTTGCCATGTTGTTTTCCTCTCTTCTATCGTTGTTGATGGTTATACGATCTTCTCCTGCAATTTTAGCGGGAACAAATCTTCAATTTGCCCCTCCAGCTCGGGATAGAGCTGCTCGGGCACGGTGGTCATCTTAAGTGTCAGTCCGCTCAGGCGGCAGACCTCCCGGGCGTAGTCCTGGGATGCGAGTACATCCTCCGCCGTGGTCTCCGGGCCGAGGTTTGAGTTGTTCACCACCGCGGTGAACGGCATGCGGCACGCGGCCTCGATCTCCCGCAGCACCTCCAGCGTGGAGGCCGCGTCCCGGGTGAGGGGACGGAAGCGGTTGATGACGAGGAGCATCTCGTAGTTGTCCTCCGCGAGGATCGCATCCCGCCAGCGGCCCAGCGCCAGTGCGCCGCGATCGTCGCCGCCCACGTCGATCACCGCCGTGAGGCCGGGATCGTCCGTAATGGCGTACACATCCTGGGGAAGGGCGGGCAGATCCACGTTGGAGCTGGCGAATTCCGAGCAGATCAGCCGCACGCCCGCCTTTTCAAGCTCCGCCTGGGAGTCCTTGCTGCGGAAGTAGGGGTTCACGATGTCGATGTCGGCGATCGCCACCTTCTCCCGCGACTTTTTGAGCTGAAGCGCCAGGTTTACCGCGATGTTGGTCTTGCCGCTGCCGTAGTGCCCGGAGAGCAGCGTGATGCGCTTGAAGTCCATGCCCTGTCCTTTCCGGCGGATCGCCGCCTTATATATATAGGAAGAATCTGTCCAAGGTCCCTTTTGAAAAACGCCCGTCTGCAAAGAGAGATCTTTGAGACGAGCGCTGTTGATTCCTGTCTGCGGTCAATTCCAACGCAGCTTATGCGGCTGCCGGTTCTGGGCGCTTCGCCCGGAAATTCTCCGCCACTGTGCATGGCTGTATTCATATTACCGCATTTACGGAGGTTTGTCAACGAATAACGTTCGTCATTTCGTGAACATTTACAGCGTAATACGCAATTTTGGTGAGTTTGCGCGGAGGGGGACGCAGCCCCGCGCGCCGTTTTACAGCTTGTTGCGCTGAATCTTGCCGCTGATGGTCTTGGGCAGCTCGTCACGGAACACCACGATGCGCGGGTACTTGTAGGGCGCGGTGTGCTCCTTGACGTAGTTCTGGATCTCCTTTTTGAGCGCGTCGGTGCCCTCGGTGCCGGGGGTCAGCACGACGCTGGCCTTGACCACCTGGCCGCGGATCTCGTCGGGGGCGGCGGACACGCCGCACTCCAGCACGTAGGGCAGCTCCATGATGACGGATTCGATCTCGAAGGGCCCGATGC
>JAUNNK010000175.1 GCA_030537335.1 Clostridia bacterium
GCATCTCCGGCCTGATCTACTCCAGCCGCATCATGTCCAACGACTCCAACAACGCGGGCCTGAACTACGAGATGGACGCCATCCTGGCGGTCGTCATCGGCGGCACCAGCATGTCCGGCGGCAAATTCAGCCTGGCGGGCACCATCATCGGCTCCATCATCATCCGCACCATCGTCACCTTCGTGTACTACTTCGGCATCGTTTCCGAGGCCACCATGTTCTTCAAGGCCGTAATCATCGCCGTGATTATCGTGCTCCAGTCCGAACCGGTGCGCAACTGGTTCTCGAAGCGTTCCAAGGCCAAGGCCATGGCGAAAGGAGGCGCGCTGAATGTCTGATACCAGAACCGTCAAGAAGCCGGGCTACAGAAAGCAGAGCCTCGCAAAGCGCATTGCCAACCCCAAGTACATCATGGTGTATGCCACCATCGGCATCTTCCTGCTGATTTACGCGGTGGGCGCAATCGCCTACGGCTCCAAGGGCTTCACCACCCTGCGCACCTTCGTGAACATGTTCATCGACAACGCCCACTACGGCATCTCCGCAGTCGGCATGACGATGGTTCTGATCACCGGCGGCATCGACAACTCCGTCGCGTCCATCGCCTCCCTCACTGGCATGTTCATCGCCTACGGCAACTCCATCCTGGGGATCCATCCCCTGTGGTGCATCCTGTTCGCGCTGATCGTCGGCGTGGGCCTGGGCCTGCTCCAGGGCGCTGCCATCCATTGCCTGAAGGTTCCGCCCTTCATCGCAACCCTGACCGGCAACTTCCTGGCGCGCGGCATCTGCTCCCTCATCAGCCGCGAGTCCATTTCCATCGATCATCCCATGATCGACGCGCTGGCAAAGTGGAAGATCTACTTCATGCGCCCGGAGAACGGCGAATGGGTAAAGATCAAGCCCGCCGCCTACATCAATTTCAACCTGCTGGTGTTCATCATCATGATCATCATCGGCACCATCATCCTGCAGAAGACCCGCTTTGGGCGCAACGTCTACGCCGTCGGCGGCAACGAGCAGTCCGCAAAGCTCATGGGCCTGCCCGTGGGCCGCACCAAGATCCTGGTCTACGGCTTCAACGGCCTGTGCTCCGTGCTGGCGGGCGTGTGCTACGCGCTGACCGTCAAGTCCGGCTGGAACCTCGCCCTGCAGGGTGGTGAACTGGAGGTCATCTCCTGCGCCGTCATCGGTGGCGCGCTGCTCACCGGCGGCGTGGGCTACATGGTCGGAACGCTCTTCGGCGTGCTGCTGAAGGCCTCCATCCCCACGCTGATCACCTTCAACGGCAACCTCTCCTCCTGGTGGGGCAAGATTGCCACCGGTGCGCTGCTGCTGCTGTTCATCTGCATCCAGCGCGCGGTCGTCACCTACACCGGCAAGCAAAAGGCCAAACAGTGAGGCACTGTGGCCTGTTGCTAACGCGCTTTGAATGAATGCATCCCTGCCCCCATAGATCAGAGGGGCAGGAATGCTGCGTTTCATTCCTTGCGATTTCTCTGCCCTCCCCCGAAATCCGTCCCGGCAAGAATGGGACGGATTTCTTGCGTTTGGCTTCAGGAGTATGCCAAAAACGGACATAAGAAATCCAGTCCATAGCCGCCGGACTGGATTTCGGGGAAGGGCGAACATGCCGCAAGGAACGAAACACAGTGCCCCTATCCCTTGAATCTATGGGGATAGGGGCACGTTCGCTTCAAACGCGTTAGCAACCGGCAGCAGGCCCTGCCTGCCGGGCGACGCCGGTGTCTCGGGCAGCCTGGGCCACGGCCTTGGACACGGCCTCCTTGACCCGGGGATCGAAGGCTGCGGGGATGATGTAGTCCGCGTTCAGCTCCTCGTCGGAGATCAGGTTCGCCAGGGCATAGGCGGCGGCGATCTTCATCTCCTCGTTGATGTCGCGGGCGCGCACGTCGAATGCGCCGCGGAACAGCGCCGGGAAGGCCAGCACATTGTTGATCTGGTTGGGATAGTCGCTGCGTCCGGTGGAGACGACCTTCGCGCCGCCGGCCTTCGCATCCTCGGGATAGATTTCGGGGGTGGGATTGGCGCAGGCGAACACGATGGCGTCGCGGTTCATGGTGCGCACCATCTCGGTGGTCAGCGCGCCGGGTGCGGATACGCCGATGAACACGTCCGCGCCCACGATCACGTCCTTCAGGGCGCCGGCCTGGCGGGAGGGATTGGTGAGCTTCGCCATCTCCTCCTTGTAGGGGTTCATGCCCTCGGTGCGGCCCTCGTAGATCGCGCCCTTGCGGTCGCACATGGTGATGTTCTTCACGCCGTAGGAGAGCAGCAGCTTGGTGATGGCGGTTGCGGCAGCGCCCGCGCCGTTGACCACGACCTTGATCTCGTCGCGATGCTTGCCGACCACCTTCAGCGCGTTGATCAGGCCCGCCAGGGTGATGATCGCGGTGCCGTGCTGGTCGTCGTGGAAGATCGGGATGTCGCACTTTTCCTTCAGCTTCTTCTCAATCTCGAAGCAGCGAGGCGCGGCGATGTCCTCCAGATTCACGCCGCCGCAGGAGCCGGAGATCAGGTACACGGTGTTGACGATCTCGTCCACGTCCTTGGACTTGATGCAAATCGGAAAGGCGTCCACGTCGCCGAAGGCCTTGAACAGCACGCACTTGCCCTCCATCACCGGCATGCCGGCCTCGGGGCCGATGTCGCCCAGACCCAGCACCGCGCTGCCGTCGGTCACAACCAGGCAGGTGTTCCAGCGGCGGGTGAGCTCATAGCTCTTGTCCACGTCCTTCTGAATCTCCAGGCAGGGCTGGGCCACGCCGGGGGTGTAGGCCAGGGAGAGATCCTCCTTGGTGGATACGGGAACGCGGGTCACAATTTCAATCTTGCCCCTGCACTTCTCGTGCAGACGCAGGCTTTCCTCTGCATAATTCATGTTGATCTACCTTCTCTTCCTATTGTTCGTGATTTCCGCGCTCACACGCAGCGAAAATCATCTTTCTCCTCCATTCTACCGTGTATCTGACAGATTGTCCAGCATATGAAGTTAAATATGCAGGATTTTGCTCATTTTTAGTGAAAGTTAAATTCGCAGGAATAAATCGAACCTAATTCCGAAAAAACTTGTTGAAATCAGCTAGGAATGGTGATATAATTTAACAAATCGACGTAGATGATTTTGTTTCGTTTATATGCTGCAAAGCATAAAAATAGTAAGGAGGGTACCTGTAATGAAGAAAGTTCTTGCACTTGTACTTGTCACCCTGATGATTCTGACCAGCTCCGCGTTCGCTGCGGATCAGCTCGGCTTCCTGCCGCCGGCCATGACCAGCCCGTTCTATGCCAGCTGCATCGAGGGCGCGACCCCCGTTGCCGAGGCGCTGGGCTATGAGCTGATCGTCATGGCTCCCGAATCCGAGGACGACTACGCAACCCAGACTTCCATGATGGAAGACTTCATCACCCAGGGCGTGAAGGGCATCGCCGTCTGCGGCATCAACCTGGACGCGCTGATTCCCGCCATCCAGAAGGCCAATGAGGCCGGCGTTCCGGTGGTCATGTTCAACACCATCACCGAGATCGAGGGCGCGGATGTGTACGCCTACTCCGGCTACAACCAGTACAACGGCGGCGCGAACATCGCCGACTGGGTCAACGAGCAGACCGGCGGCACCGCCAAGGTTGCCATCATTGAGGGCCTGCCGTCCGACTACACCACCCAGCGCATGGGCGGCTTCGTGGATCGCTGCGCCGAGGCCTATCCGGGCATCGAAGTGGTCGCCACCCAGCCGGGCGACTGGGTCCGTGAGAAGGGCATGAACGCCGCCATGGACATGATCCAGGCCCATCCGGAAATCTCCGTCATCTACGGCCTGAGCGATGAGATGGCTCTGGGCGCGGTGCAGGCCTGCAAGCAGCTGAACCGCACCGACATCATCTGCGTCGGCCTGGACGGCAACCCCAATGCATTCGAATCCGTGAAGGCGGGCGAGCTGAACGCCACCCTGTCCTGCGGCCCGGTGGAGATCGGCGCCAACGCCATCAAGGCCCTGGTTGAGGCCATCAACGGCGTGGAGCGCACCGAGAAGGTCATCGAGGCGCCCACTGTCGTCGTCGACGCCACTCTGGTGGACGGCTACATCAAGTAAACACATCGCTGTAGAAGCAGCTGCGGCGGCGCGCGTGGCGCGCCGCCGCCAAAGCGTTGACGAAGTCGACGCTTTGCCAGGCGCTGAGGAAGTCCGCAAGACAAGGAAGCAAGACTGCAAATAAGGGAGCTTACATGGACGTAAGTGACCGCAATTTGCAGTCGCAGCTGACGCAGTAAGCAAAAATACCAACCTCTATTTTGATTTCGATTGGTATTTTTGCGTTTGCGGGCTTTATCGGCGTTCTGGCTTACAGAAGTCCGTTCTTCGCCTTCATCTTCGCATGCACCTGCGTCGGCAGGCCGAACAGGGTGATGAAGCCGTCCGCCCAGGTCT
>JAUNNK010000028.1 GCA_030537335.1 Clostridia bacterium
GAGAATTTTGTTATCTTTCTCTTTACACCCCAACATTTGACACAGAGCCCAAATTCATCTGATTCCAGTGTAATGGATTTGCGGCGACTTGTCAAGTCCGGAGGCGCGTCCGCGATGGACGGACGTCACTTGCCGCTGTCGCCGTAGTTCTTCAGCACGCGCGCGGAGGGATCGTCCACGTCGCAGCCCGGCCAGGTCTTGTTGGGCATCCAGAAGTCCGCCACCATCTGGGACTGTCCGGGGTAGTACTTCTCGAAGATCTCGCGGTAGAGCAGGCTCTCCTTGGTGAAGGGGCGGGCGTGCTCGTACTGCATGCGCTTCTCCTCAAATTCCGCGTCGGTATAGCTGCGCGCGGCCAGGGCCTTCAGGTCGTCCACCATGGAGTGGCCCACCGCGTCGCTGAAGGCCGCCTTCTGCCGCCACAGGATCTCCTCGGGCAGCAGGTGATCGTCCGCGAAGGCCTTGCGGATCAGGTACTTGCCCATGTCGTAGGTGTTCATCTTCATGGCGGGGTCGATGGACATGGCGTAGTGCACGAAGGCCAGGTCGCCGAAGGGCACGCGGGCCTCCAGGGAGTTGACGGAGATGCAGCGGTCGGCGCGCAGCACGTCGTACATGTGCAGCTCGCGGATGCGCTTCTCGGCCTCTTCCTGGAAGGCGGCGGCGTCGGGCGCGAAGTCGGTGTACTTGTAGCCGAAGAGCTCGTCGGAGATCTCGCCTGTCAGCAGTACGCGGACATCGGTGTTCTCGTGAATGTACTTGCAGACCAGGTACATGCCGATGCTGGCGCGGATGGTGGTGATGTCGTAGGTGCCCAGCAGCTCCACCACCGGCTCCAGCGCGTCCAGCACGTCCTTTTCGCTGATGATGACCTCGGTGTGGTCGCTGCCGATGAAGTCCGCCACCATGCGGGCGTACTTCAGGTCGATGGCGTCGACGTCCATGCCGATGGAGAAGGTGCGAATCTTCTTGCCCAGGGACTTGGCCGCGATGGCGCAGACCAGGGAGCTGTCCAGGCCGCCGCTGAGCAGGAAGCCCACCGGCGCGTCTGCGTCCAGGCGCTTCTCCACGCCCTCGATCAGAAGCTGACGAAGATGGCTGCAAGCATCGTCAATGCTGGTCATCTGGAACTGATCGACGTGTGCGGGGTCGGCGTAGCGGGTGAACTCGCCGTCGGCCCAGTAGCAGCCGGGCGGGAAGGGGAGAATGGTCTCGCACAGCCCCACCAGGTTCTTCGGCTCGCTGGCGAAGGCCATGCCGCCGTCCTTCAGCACTCCATAGTACAGCGGGCGGATGCCGATGGGATCGCGCGCGGCCACGAGGGACTTGCGCTGCGCGTCGTAAATGATGAGTGCAAATTCCGCGTCCAGCGCCTTGAACATCTCCAGACCGTATTCCCGATACAGGGGCAGCAGAATTTCGCAGTCGGACTCGCCCTGGAAGCTGTACTTCGCCTTCAGGCGCTCACGCACCGGGCGGAAGCCGTAGAGCTCGCCGTTGCAGACCACGTAGCTGCCATCCAGCTCGAAGGGCTGCATGCCGCGCGCGTCCAGGCCCATGATGGACAGCCGGTGGAAGCCCAGATATCCGCACTCTACCTCGATCATGCGGGACATGTCCGGTCCGCGGGAGATCGTGCGATCGAAGCTGGCCTGCATCTGCTCCATGGGAATCGTTTTGCTCTCAATGCCAAAGATAGAACACATAGAATAAGCACCTCCGAATTATTTGCGGCCCGTCCTCTGTTTCAGGACGAATGCCGCCGATCCGTGGTGCCACCTGATTTGCTTCTTAGCGGGCTCCATCAAGCCCCGACGGTTGTAACGTGCCGTCCCCACGCCGCCCCTACTTGCACCATCGCTTTGGGTTTGGGCTCGGAAGGGTTCTTTCACCAGGCTTGTGCACGGGACTCTCAGCGCCGCCCGCTCTCTGTGGCCACAAATTGTTTCGAAATATTCGAACCTGCTTACTTTTCTTCCTCATCGCGTTTGCGTTTGAAATTGGGTGAATCTTATCACAATCTGACGGCGCTGTCAATGGGGAATTGCAAGTTTAATTTCATTTAACATTCATTTCCGCCGTCATATATAGGTAAAAACTCGGAATTGGGCCGAAGAAACGAAAAATCAACATTTCTCGCTTGCAAAAAAGTCTTGACAGCCGTTGGGAATTCTGTTATGATACCCGCAACAGAGCAAAGGGGCGATGTTGAACGTCCAGTTTGCTCTTTTTCTATTTTCCGACAGATTTTGAGGAGGTCGCAGTCATGAGTAAGTACAGCAAGGAAGACATCATCCGCCTGGTTCGCGAGGGAGACGTGGAGTTCATCCGCATGCAGTTCACCGACATTTTCGGTCAGCTGAAGAATGTCGCCATCACCGCATCCCAGATTGAGAAGGCTGTCAACAACCAGATCATGATCGACGGCAGCTCCATTGAAGGATTTGTCCGCATCCACGAGTCCGACCAGTACCTCTATCCGGATCTGGATTCCTTCACGGTGCTTCCCTGGAGACCGCAGCACGGCAAGGTTGCCCGCCTGATCTGCGACGTGTACAATCCGGACGGCACCCCCTTCGTGGGCGATCCCCGCGGCGTGCTCAAGCGCGTGCTGAAGAAGGCTGCCGACATGGGCTATTCCTTCAACGTCGGCCCGGAGTGCGAGTTCTTCCTCTTCCAGACCGATGAAAATGGCAACCCCACCACCACCACCTCCGACGAGGCCGGCTACTTCGACCTTGGCCCGCTGGATCACGGCGAGAGCACCCGCCGCGAGATCTGCCTGGCACTGGAGCAGATGGGCTTCGAGATCGAGGCTTCCCACCACGAGGTTGCTCAGGGACAGCACGAGATCGACTTCAAGTACGCCGAGGCGCTGACCGCTGCCGACAACATCATGACCTTCAAGCTGGCGGTCAAGACCCTGGCCCAGAAGAACGGCCTGCACGCCACCTTCATGCCCAAGCCGGTGTTCGGCATCAACGGCAGCGGCATGCACACCAACATGTCCCTGTTCAAGGATGGCAAGAACGTGTTCTTCGATCCCGACGACAGCCGCAAGCTCTCCAAGGAGGCCTACGCCTTCATCGCCGGCCTGCTCAAGCACGTCTGCGGCATGGCGGCCATCACCAATCCGCTGGTCAACTCCTACAAGCGCCTGGTTCCCGGCTATGAAGCGCCCTGCTATCTGGCCTGGTCCGCCAGCAACCGCAGCGCACTGATCCGCATCCCGGCGGCCCGCGGTCAGGCGACCCGCGTGGAGCTGCGCTGCCCCGACCCGACCTGCAACCCCTACCTGGCGCTGGCCGTGTGCCTGGCCGCCGGTCTGGACGGCATCGAGAAGGGCATGACCCCGCCGGATGAGATCACCGAGAACATCTTCGCCATGGACGAGGCCACCCGCGATGCGAAGGGCATCAAGAGCCTGCCCGGCTCCCTGAAGGCTGCTGTGGACGCGCTGAAGGCGGACGAGCTGATCTGCGAGGCCTTGGGCGATCATGTGGTTAGCCACTACACCGAGGGCAAGTATGCCGAGTGGGACGCCTATCGTACCCATGTGAGCAACTGGGAGATCTCCAAGTACCTGATTACCTATTGATTTACGCGCCCTGCTCCGCATGTGCGGGGCAACGGAGCCTTTGAAAATCCCGGGCGCAGCCAAGAAACTGCGCCCGCGGCATTTCAGGGAAATCGAAACCAAAAATATCGCCCGATCCCAGTGTACATCTTACAAAATGTTGATTTAGGGGTGAGATCATGGCCAAGATCATTGTCGCGTTTGCGGATCCGAAGAAGTGCGAACAGATCGCGTCCGTGTTGGACGGCTCTGGCCTACAGGTGTTCCGCAAGTGTGCGACCGGAAACGAAGTCATGCGCGCCTTCGACGCCTGTCACGACGGCATCTTGGTGTGCGGCACGCGCTTTCCCGACCGCACGGTGGATGAACTGGCCTACGACCTGGGGGATCAGGTGCTGATGCTGGTGCTGGGAAAGCCGGATCAGCTGGAGCGGTGCGAACACCACGCGCTGTTCCGCCTGCCGGTGCCCTTTACCCGGGGCGAGCTCTCCAGCGCGGTCAACATGCTGGTGCAGCTGCACTACATGCGCATGCCCCGGCGCTCACCTGAGGAAAAGAAACTGATCGAAGAGGCGAAAGCGCTGCTGATCGAGGGCAGCGGATATACTGAGCAGCAGGCACATCAGGCCCTTCAGCGCATGAGCATGCGCCTGGGCATCAAAATGACCGAGAGTGCCCGCCGCGTATTGAATGGAGAGAGCTTGCCATGAAACAGTACCCACTCTACGATGCGCAAATGGAACATGAATCCTGCGGCGTTGGCGCCGTGGTGGATCTGTCCGGACAAAGGAGTCATAAGACGGTTTCGGACGCGCTGACGATCGTGGAGCGCCTGGCACACCGCGCCGGCTGCGACGCCCTGGGAACCACGGGCGACGGCGTGGGCGTGCTGACGCAGCTTCCCCACGCTCTGTTCGCCGCCTGGGCCGCAGAGAACGGTTGGAAGCTGGGGGATGCCGGCGATTACGGCGTTGGCATGCTATTTGTGCCCGAGAACCTGGAAATGGAGCAGGTTCGTGTGGCAATGGAAGCGGCCGCCGCGCAGGAGGGACTGCGCCTGATCTGCTGGCGCAACGTGCCCTGTCGCCCGGAAATTCTGGGCGAGGGTGCGAGGGGCACGATGCCCGCCATCGTACAGTGCTTTGTTGCGCGCCCCGAGGATGTGCAGCAGGGCCTGCCCTTCGACCGCAAGCTGTATGTGCTGCGCCGCAGCTTTGAAAAGAAGAATACGGGGGCCTATGTGTGCTCCCTGTCCAGCCGCACCATCGTCTACAAGGGCATGATGCTGGTGACCCAGCTGCGCACCTTCTACGACGACCTGCGCAACGCGGACTACACCTCCGCGCTGGCGATGGTGCACTCCCGCTTCTCCACCAATACCGAGCCCAGCTGGCCCAAGGCCCATCCCCATCGGATGCTGCTGCACAACGGCGAGATCAACACCATTCGCGGAAACGCCGACCGCATGCTGGCCCGCGAGGAGACCATGCACTCCGATGCGCTGGATGAAAGCATGGAGAAGGTCTATCCCGTGGTGCAGGTGGGCGGCTCGGACTCCATGATGCTGGACAACACCATGGAGTTCCTGACGATGAACGGCATGCCGCTGCCGCTGGCGGGCATGGTGCTGCTGCCGGAACCCTGGCAGGGCAAGACCTATGACACGCCCTGGAAGGATCTGTACCGCTACTATGCCACCATGATGGAGCCCTGGGACGGCCCCGCCGCGGTGCTCTACTCCGACGGCGACGTGGTGTGCGCCTCGCTGGACCGCAACGGCCTGCGCCCCATGCGCTGCACGCTGACGAGGGACAATCGCCTGATCCTGTCCTCCGAGGCGGGTGTGCTGTACGAGGAGAACGAGAACATCGTGCGCCGCTGGCGGCTGCGCGCGGGCGATCTGCTGATGGCGGATCTGCGCTCCGGGCGCTTTGCCGGGGCGGAGGAGATCAAGAAGGAGTACGCCGGGGTGCTTCCCTACGGAGAGTGGCTCCGCAAGGGCGTGCACACCCTGGGCGATCTGAAGCAGCCCGCCCGGCGGGCGAAGGAATATTCGGATTCGGAGCGCACGCAGCTGTGCAAGGCCTTCGGATTTACCCATGAGGACGTTCGGGACGTGCTGATGGCCATGGCGGAGAAGGGCGGCGAGCCCATCGCGTCCATGGGTGCGGACGAGCCCATCGCGGCGCTGTCCCGCAGGCACCCGCCGCTGTCCTCCTATTTCAAGCAGCGCTTTGCGCAGGTGACCAACCCGCCCATCGACGCGCTGCGCGAGAAGCTCAAGACGGACTGCTCCGTCTATGTGGGCGACGACGGCAACCTGCTGGAGCCCACGGCGGAGAACTGCCGCGTGCTGGAGCTGGAGACCCCGATCCTCACCTGCGCGGAGCTGGAGCAGATTCGTGAGATGGATCTGCTGGGCTTCAAGGTGGAGACCGTCTCGCTGCTCTACGACCGCGCAACCTCGCTGGAGGACGCGGTGGAGGGCATGTTCCGCGACTGCGACGCGGCCTACGAGGGCGGCGCGAACGTGGTCATTCTCTCGGATCGCGGTGTGGATCGCGATCACATGGCGATTCCCTCGCTGCTGGCGGTGTCCGCATTGGAGCAGCATCTGATCCGCAGCAAGCGCCGCACGGCGGTGTCCGTGATTCTGGAGAGCGGAGAGCCCCGCGATACCCACCAGCTGGCCGCGCTGATCGGCTATGGCGCGCGGGCGGTGAACCCGTATCTTTCTCAGGCCTGCATTGCCGACCTGTGCAAAAAGGGTGCGCTGAAGATGGATGCGGACGCGGCCATCGCCAATTACAACAAGGCCCTGACCGCAGGCATCCTGCACATCGCCTCCAAGATGGGCGTTTCCACCATTCAGGCCTACCAGAGCGCGCAGCTCTTCGAGTGCATCGGCCTCGATCACGATCTGGTGGACAAGTATTTCACCAACACGCCCTGCCGACTGAGCGGCGTGAACCTTGCGCATCTGGAGGAGGCCGTGCGCTGGCACCACGACCACGCCTTCGTGACCGACGGCGCAGACCTCGACCCGACGCTGGACAGCGTGGGCCTGCACCGGCTGCGCACCGGCAAGCTGGCGGAGGAGCACCTCTACACCCCGGAGGTGGTGCACACGCTGCAGCAGGCCGTGTGGAACGACGATTACGCGCAGTTTGAGCGCTACAGCGACCTCATCCTGAAGGACGGCTCCCGAACCATCCGTTCGCTGCTGGACTTCCGCTTCGAGGATTGCACGGCGATTCCGCTGGACGAGGTGGAGCCCGCGAGTGAGATCGTGCACCGCTTCAAGACCGGCGCGATGTCCTATGGCTCGCTCTCCCAGGAGGCCCACGAGTGCATGGCCGAGGCCATGAACCACATCGGCGGCAAGTCCAACACCGGCGAGGGCGGCGAGCTGCCGGAGCGCTTCGGCACGAAGCTCAATTCCGCCATCAAGCAGGTGGCCTCGGGGCGCTTCGGCGTGACGGAGGAGTACCTGCTCTCCGCAAACGAAATTCAGATCAAGATGGCTCAGGGCGCGAAGCCCGGCGAGGGCGGCCATCTGCCGGGCGCAAAGGTGAAGCCGTGGGTGGCGCGCACGCGCTGCTCCACGCCGGGAATCTCGCTGATCTCCCCGCCGCCGCACCACGACATCTATTCCATCGAGGATCTGGCGCAGCTGATCTACGATCTGAAGTGCGCCAACCGGGACGCGCGCATCTCCGTGAAGCTGGTCTCCGAGACTGGCGTGGGCACGGTGGCTTCGGGCGTCGCCAAGGCCGGCGCGCAGGTGATCCTGATCTCCGGCGGCGAAGGCGGCACGGGCGCTGCACCGCTGACCTCCATCCATGGCGCGGGTCTCCCCTGGGAGCTGGGCCTTGCCGAGGCGCACCAGGTGCTGTGCAAGAACGGCCTGCGCGAGATGGTCGCGCTGGAGACCGACGGCAAGCTGATGACCGGACGCGACGTGGCCGTGGCCATGCTGCTGGGCGCGGAGGAATTCGCCTTCGCAACTGCGCCGCTGGTGACCATGGGCTGCCGCATGATGCGCGTTTGCAGTCTGGACAGCTGCCCCTTCGGCATCGCCACCCAGAATCCGGAGCTGCGCAAGCGCTTCATCGGCAAGCCGGAGTACGTGGAACGCTTCATGTTCTTCGTGGCCGAGCAGCTGCGGGGCATCATGGCAAAGCTGGGTGCGCGCAGCGTGGACGAGCTGGTGGGCCGTGCCGATCTGCTCAAGATCAAGGACGAAAGCCCGCTGGATCTGACGGAACTGACTGCATTCTCCGAGAACCGCCACTGCATCAAGCAGAAGGCATACGATTTCAAGCTGGACAGCCGCGCGGACGCATCTCTTCCCGAGGAGCACACTGTGCTGCGCAACACCGACCGCAGCTTCGGCACCCTGCTGGGCGCGGCCATGCTGAAGGCGCAGCCCCACGGCGAACAGCGCACGCTGGACGTGCAGGGCTGCGGCGGACAATCCTTCGGCGCATTCCTGCCGCAGAATCTGGCGCTGCGGCTCACCGGCGAAGCCAACGACTATCTGGGCAAGGGTCTCTCGGGCGGCACCATCGCCGTCTGTCCGCCGGATGACGGCAGCTGGAACAGCGGCGACGCGCTGATCGGCAACGTGGCGCTCTACGGCGCGACGAAGGGCGAGGTCTACATCGCGGGCACCGCGGGCGAGCGCTTCTGCGTGCGCAATTCCGGTGCGACCGCCGTCGCGGAGGGCGTGGGCGACCACGGCTGCGAGTACATGACCGGCGGACGCGCGGTGATCCTGGGCAGCGTGGGCGACAACTTCGCGGCGGGCATGTCCGGCGGACTGGCCTACGTGCTGGACGAGACCGGCGAGCTGGAGGGACGGCTCAACCGGGCGATGGTCGGCGTAGAGGCGGTCTCCGGCGAGGGTGCGCAGGAGTTGCGCGGCATTCTGGAGAACCACCTGAAGTGGACTGGTTCCCCGAGGGCCAGGGCGATCCTCGAGGACTTCGAGACCAATCTTGCAAAGTTCAAGCTGATTATCCCCACCGAATACAAGAAGCTGCTGGAAGGAAGGTGAGCGCATGGGAAAGACGACAGGTTTTCTGGAATACGAGCGCTGTGAAAATCCCTTCCGACCGGAGGCGGAGCGCATGCAGGATTTTGAATTCCTGCACACCCTGTGCACGGACGAGCAGCGCCGCGAGCAGGCAGCCCGCTGTATGAACTGCGGCGTGCCCTACTGCCAGTCGAACTACGGCTGTCCGCTGCACAATCTGATCCCGGAGTGGAACGATCTGCTCTACCGCGGGGAGATCGAGGAGGCCATCCGCCGCCTGACAAAGACGGCCAGCTTCCCCGAATTCACGGGTCGCGTGTGCCCGGCGCTCTGTGAAAAGGCGTGCATGCTGGCCGACCACGGCTCCGTCACCACCCGGGACGACGAGCTGTACCTGATTGAAGAGGGTTTCCGCCGTGGACTGATTCAGCCCCGCATCCCCGCCGTGCGCACGGGAAAGCGCGTGGCGGTGGTGGGCTCCGGCCCCTCGGGCCTGGCGGCGGCGGACTATCTGAATCGCCGTGGGCACAGCGTCACCGTCATTGAGCGCGCGGACCGTCCAGGCGGACTGCTTCAGTACGGCATCCCGAACATGAAGTTGCCCAAGGAGGTCGTATCTCGCAGAATCCGACTGATGGAGGCGGAGGGCGTGAGCTTCCTGTTGAACACCGAAGCGGATGCACAGGTCATCGCGGGTTACGACGCGGTGGTGCTCTGCGGTGGCGCGCGCCGTCCCAGGGGACTGGGCGCAGCGGGCGAGGATGCGCAGGGCGTGCACTTCGCGGTGGATTACCTCACCGAGGCCACCAAGGCGCTGATGGACGGCAGGAAGCCGGAGATCACTGCCGAGGGCAAGCACGTCATCGTCGTGGGCGGCGGCGACACCGGCAACGACTGCGTGGGCACCTGCCTGCGCCAGGGCTGCGCATCGGTCACCGAGCTGGAGTTGATGCCCGCCGCACCGGTGGAGCGCCTGAAGAACAACCCCTGGCCCGAGTGGCCGCGCACGCTGCGCACCGACTACGGCCAGCTGGAGGCCGCCGAGAAGCAGGGCGGCGATCCCCGAATCTTCGAGACCAGCGTGCAGCGCGTGCTGACGGACGATTCGGGCGCGATCCGTGCCGTGGTCGTCGCCCACATGCAGCGCAACGCCGAGGGTCGGTTCGTTCCGGAACCCGGCAGTGAGCGCGAGCTGCCCTGCGAGCTGCTGCTGATCGCGGCGGGCTTCCTGGGCTGCGAGACCAGGGCGGCGGAGGCATTTTCGCTGAAGCTCACGCCCCGGGGCGTGCCGGAGACCGAGCGGGGACACCGCATCGCGCCCGGCCTGTACGCGGCGGGAGACATGCGCACGGGCCAGTCGCTGGTGGTGCGCGCCATCGCGGACGGCAAGGCCGCCGCGGAGGAGATCGACGCGGATCTGATGCGCTGAGCATCGCATATACTGGACAGGACAAGGGAGTCTTGACAAAGCCGAAAGGCGGTCGAGGCTCCCTTTTTCTGATATAGATCGGAACTGAGGGAAGGATGGGATATTATGACGTACAGTTCTGTCAACACGATTTGGGTACTGCTGGGAGCTGCACTGGTGTTCTTCATGCAGGCGGGCTTCTCCATGTGTGAGGCCGGCTTCACCCGTGCGAAGAATACCGGAAACATCCTGATGAAAAACCTGATGGACTTCTGCATCGGCACGCCGATGTTCTGGCTGGTGGGCTTCGGCCTCATGTTCGGCTCCGGCACGGCCCTGTTCGGCTGGATCGATCCCATGATTATGAAGGATTACAGCCACGTGCTGCCCGCGGGCGTTCCGCTGTGGGCCTACGCGATCTTCCAGACCGTGTTCTGCGCCACCGCCGCCACCATCGTCTCCGGCGCGATGGCTGAGCGCACCAAGTTCAGCGCGTACTGCATCTACTCCGCCGCGATCTCGCTGTTCATCTATCCGATCTCCGGCCACTGGATCTGGGGCGGCGGCTGGCTGGCTGAGCTGGGCTTCCACGATTTCGCCGGTTCTACGGCGGTTCACATGGTCGGCGGCGTGTGCGCGCTGATCGGCGCGAAGATTCTCGGGCCCCGCATCGGCAAGTACGACAAGAACGGCAAGCCCAAGGCCATCCTTGGCCACAACCTGAGCATCGCCGCGCTGGGCGTGTTCATCCTCTGGTTCTGCTGGTTCGGCTTCAACGGCACCTCCACCGTCGGCATCGACAGCGACGGCCTGATTGTGAGCGCCAGCCTGGTGTTCTTCAACACCAACATCGCTGCGGCGGTCGCCTGCTGCGTGACGCTGATCTTCACCTGGATTCGTTACAAGAAGCCTGACGTGTCCATGACCTACAACGCCGCCCTGGCAGGCCTGGTGGGCATCACCGCCGGCTGCGACGCGGTCAGCCCCGTCGGCGCGGCCATCATCGGCATCGTCTGCGGCTTCATGGTCGTGCTCTCCATCGAGTTCTTCGACAAGGTTGTAAAGATCGACGACCCGGTGGGTGCAATCTCCGTCCACGGCGTTTGCGGTGCGCTGGGCACCATCATGACCGGCCTGTTCGCCACCGGCGTGTCCACTGACAAGGGCCTGTTCTGCGGCGGCGGCTTCAAGTTCTTCGGCACGCAGGTGCTGGGCGTTGCGACGGTCGCCATCTATGTCGCCATCGTCATCACCATCGTGTTCCAGATCCTCAAGCACACCATCGGCCTGCGCGCCTCCGCTGAGGACGAGATCGCCGGTCTGGACGTCTCCGAGCACGGCCTGCCGAGCGCCTACGCAGGATTCGCCATGCTGCCCGACACCACCTCCGTGGACGAGGGCGAGGTCAGCGTCGTCACCGGCGACGTGCCCGCAGCCGAGGCCATTCCGGTCAAGAAGATGCCCACCTTCAGCGACGACAGCCCCAAGTTCACCAAGGTGGAGATCGTCTGCAAGGAGGCCCGCCTGGAGGCCCTGAAGAACGCCATGAACGGCATCGGCATCACCGGCATGACCGTCTCCCACGTGATGGGCTTCGGCACGCAGAAGGGCAAGCCGGAGTACTACCGCGGCGTCGCCGTGGAGGTCAGCCTGCTGCCCAAGGTGCAGGTGGAGATCGTGGTCAGCAAGGTGCCTGTGCGCAAGGTGATCGAGACCGCCAAGAAGGTGCTCTACACCGGCCACATCGGCGACGGCAAGATCTTCGTCTACGACGTGGAGAACGTCATCCGCGTCCGCACCGGCGAGGAGGGCTACGCGGCGCTTCAGGACGACTGAGCATCGGTCTGAGCAATGATATGGCGCGCCCGGCGGTTTCAAATACCGTCGGGTTGCGCTTCCAGAATGCAAAAATTCCAACCGCAAAAGCAACGGTTGGAATTTTTGCGTGCTGTGTCAACGGTGATGGGGATGACGGCTCTCGCTGTGCGGATGACGGCCCTCGCCGTGGGTCGGACGACCCTCCCCATGCATCGATGCTTCCGCCTGGGGCAGGGTCTCCCAGTGCTTCAGGCACTTCTCCAGCAGCTTTTCCAAGGTCGCGCGCTCCTCCGCGCTCAGCGCCTCCGTCAGCGGCGCGACATCTGCACCCGGGCCGAGGCTGTGGTGCAGGAAGTGGCCGCACCTGCGCAGCAGCGAGATCATGCGCTCCTCCGGCGCGCCAGCATGCCGCGCGTCCTCCATGCCGAAGTGCCGGCGGCCCTGGCCGCAACTCAGATTTTCCACTGGACAGTGCTTGTCGCAGCACGGACAATTCTTTTCCATGGTGATACCTCCCAAAATAAAATCACGCGCAGCGAAAGCCGGACTTATGCTTTCGCTGCGCGCTGCTTATATTGTACACCTTTCTTCGGGAATGTCAAGTAAAACCGTCGCACCCGCCGCATGTGCGGCATGACCGCACGCTTTGCATAAAAACCAGCCCCGTTTTTGTGCGAACGCACAGCCAAGCACACGCATAATTATTCGTATATTTACTTGACATCGCCCCGCGCCAGATTGTATAATAATTACAAGTATTCCCGATTATTGGGCAATTTTATGCAAATAATGTGCATATCAAATGCATGAAGGTGAATGTTCCATGATAAAAATATTCATTGATGGCAGCGCCGGAACCACCGGCCTGCGGATTCGGGGGCGGCTTATGGAGCGCCGGGACGTGGAACTGATCGCTCTGCCGGAGGAGAAGCGCAAGGACGAAAATGCGCGCCGGGAGGCGCTGAATTGCGCAGACGTGGCCTTTTTGTGCCTGCCCGATGCAGCGGCGGTGGAGGCGGCGGCCATGATCGAAAACGACCACACCGCCGTGATCGACACCTCCACGGCGCATCGCACGACTCCGGGCTGGGTCTACGGCTTCCCGGAGGTGGGTGGCCTGCGGGAGCAGATTCGCCAATCCAAGCGCATCGCCAACCCCGGCTGTCACGCTAGCGGCTTCATCGCGCTTGTCGCACCGCTGGTGCGCGCGGGTTTGATAGATGCGGACGCGCAGCTCAGCTGCTTTTCCCTCACCGGTTACTCCGGCGGCGGCAAGAAGATGATCGCCGAGTACGAGGGAGAGGGGAGGAGTCCCCTGCTAGACGCGCCGCGGCAGTACGGCCTGAGCCAGCAGCACAAGCACCTGCCCGAGATGGCGGCGGTCAGCGGCCTGAGCGCGCCGCCCTGCTTTTGTCCCATCGTGGCGGACTTCTACAGCGGCATGGAGGTCAGCGTGCCCCTGTTTGCATCCCAGCTCAAGGGAACGCCCGCGCAGATCCGCGAAATCTACCGGGAGACCTATTCTGGCCCCGTGGTGCGCTTCGTGGAATCCCCGGACGAGGGAGGCTTCCTGTCCGCCGCGGCGCTGTCCGGCAGCGACGGCATGGAGATCTCTATCTCCGGCAGCAACGAGCGCATCCTGCTCACCGCCCGCTACGACAATCTGGGCAAGGGCGCTTCCGGCGCGGCGATTCAGAATCTGAACCTGCTGCTGGGCGCGGATGAGACGGCAGGCCTGGTGCTCTGATTCCATCAAATAACAAACGCTTGATATCACCGATAACAATTACCTGATAAAATACAAAGGAGTGTGGCTTTATGAATATCATTACCGGCGGCGTGTGCGCCGCGAAGGGCTTTCAGGCAAACGGCATCCACTGCGGCATCCGCAAGAACCACAGCAAGCGGGATCTGGCGCTGATCTACAGCGAGGTTCCCGCCAATGCGGCGGCGGTCTACACCACGAATCTGGTCAAGGGCGCGCCCCTGCTGGTGACGAAGGCGCACATCGCAGACGGCAAGGCCCAGGCGGTGATCTGCAACAGCGGCAACGCCAACACCTGCAACGCCGACGGCATTGAGATCGCCGAGACCATGAGCGAACTGGTGGCCCAGCAGCTGTCCATCCCGGCAAATGACGTGGTTGTGGCTTCTACCGGCGTGATCGGCCAGCCGCTGAAGCTGGATCCCATCGCGGCGGGACTTCCCGCACTGGCCGACGGTCTGAACCCCGATGGCAGCGCTGCGGCGGCCGAGGCCATCATGACCACCGACACCCTGCGCAAGGAGATCGCCGTGGAGTTCGAGCTGGGCGGCGTGACCTGCCATCTGGGCGGCATCGCCAAGGGCAGCGGCATGATCCACCCCAACATGGCCACGATGCTGGTGTTCCTCACCACCGACGCGGCCATCTCGGCGGAGATGCTGCAAAAGGCCCTGTCCGGCGACGTGGCGGGCACCTTCAACATGGTCAGCATCGACGGCGACACCTCCACCAACGACATGGTGACCATCCTCGCCAACGGCATGGCCGGAAACGCGGAGATCACTTGTGAGGGCGCGGACTTCACCGCCTTCATGACGGCGCTCAATACCGTGACGGTGCAGCTGTGCCGCTGCATCGCCGGGGACGGCGAGGGCGCGACCAAGCTGCTGGAGTGCCGCGTGGAGGGCGCACAGAGCCTCTCCACCGCCCGCACGGTGGCCAAGAGCGTGATCTGCTCCAGCCTGCTCAAGGCTGCGATGTTCGGCGCGGACGGGAACTGGGGCCGGGTGCTTTGCGCCATCGGCTATAGCGGCGCGGACGTGGACGTGCAGCGCGTGGACGTGGCCTTCAAGTCTCCCAAGGGAATCGTGGAGGTTTGCAAGGACGGCGCGGGTGTGCCCTTCTCCGAGGAGGAGGCCAAGGCCGTTCTGCTGGAGAAGGAGATTGAGATTCTGGTGAACCTCAACAGCGGCGAGACTGCGGCCACCGCTTGGGGCTGCGACCTGACCTATGACTACGTGAAGATCAACGGCGACTACCGCACCTGAGGGCACGCATATGGAAAAGTATTTTTCGAACGCGGAACGCGCGGAGATTCTGACCCAGGCCCTGCCCTACATCCGCCGCTACAACGGCAAGATCGTCGTGGTCAAGTACGGCGGAAACGCCATGATCAACGCCATGCTCAAGCATCAGGTGATGGAGGACATCGTGCTTCTGTCCCTGATCGGCGTGCAGGTTGTGCTGGTGCACGGCGGCGGCCCGGAGATCAGCGAAACCATGCAGAGGCTGGGCAAGAAGGCCGAGTTTGTGGACGGCCTGCGAGTCACCGATCAGGAGACCGTGGACATCGTGCAGATGGTGCTGGCGGGCAAGATCAACAAGACGCTGGTGAACCTGTTGCAGATGAACGGCGGCAAGGCCATGGGCATCTCCGGCATGGACGGGCGGCTCATTGAGGCAAAGATCAAGGATGCGCGCCTGGGCTACGTGGGCGACGTGGTGCACGTCAACATCGAGCCCGTCACCGATCTATTGGAGAAGGGCTACATCCCGGTGATCTCCACCATCGGCTGCGACCAGGACGGCAACACCTACAACATCAACGGCGATACCGCCGCGGCCCACATCGCCGGCGCGCTGGGCGCGGAGCGTCTGATCATGCTCACGGACATCGCCGGCATCCTGCGGGACTGCAACGATTCCGCCAGCCTCATCCCGGCAATTACCATCGACGAGGCCCGTCAGCTGCGTGAGGACGGCGTGATCTCCGGCGGCATGATCCCCAAGGTGGAGTGCTGCATCGACGCGATCCACCGCGGCGTGAAGAACGCAATCATCATGGACGGCCGCATCCCCCACTCCATACTGATGGAGATCCTCACCGACGAGGGCGCGGGCACCATGGTCTCAGGAGGAAATGACAATGACTGATACGATGAATCTGGACCGCAGCTACATTGCGGGTACCTACAACCGCTTTCCGGTGGAGATCGTTTCCGGCAAGGGCTGCATCGTCACGGACGCCGACGGCAGGGAGTACATTGACCTGACCTCCGGCATCGGCGTGACCTGCTTCGGCGTGGCGGACGAGATCTGGCAGCAGGCGGTCATCGCCCAACTGGGCAAGGTGCAGCACACCTCCAATCTCTATTACACCAGCCCCGATGCACAGCTGGCAAAGCTGCTCTGCGAAAAGACCGGCATGAAGAAGGTGTTCTTCTCCAACTCCGGCGCGGAGTCCAACGAGTGCGCCATCAAGGTGGCCCGCAAGTGGGCCGCTGAGAACAAAGGCCCGGAGTATTCCACCATCATCACGCTGGTGAACAGCTTCCATGGCCGCACCCTCACCACCCTGGCCGCTACCGGGCAGGATCACTTCCACCAGCTCTTCCAACCGCTGACCCCCGGCTTCGTGCACACTCCAGCCAACGATCTGGCGGCCTTCGAGGCGCTGGCGGCCCAGTGCAAGCCTGCCGCGGTGATGATCGAGTGCGTGCAGGGCGAGGGTGGCGTGATGGCCCTGGAGCAGGACTTCGTGCGCGGTCTTGTGGAATATGCGAAGCGGGAGAACATCCTGCTGATCGTGGACGAGGTGCAGACCGGCAACGGCCGCACCGGCGCGCTCTATTCCTACATGAACTACGGCGTGCAGCCGGACGTGGTCTCCACGGCCAAGGGCCTGGGCGGCGGACTTCCTCTGGGCGCGACGCTGCTGGGCGAGAAGGTGGAGAACACCCTCGGCCCCGGCGACCACGGCTCCACCTTCGGCGGCAACCCGGTTTGCTGTGCGGGCGCGCTGAGCATCCTCGAGCGCCTGAACGACGATCTGATGGCAGAGGTGCGCGCAAAGAGCCAGATGGCCTTCGAGATGTTCCAGAACGCCCCCGGCGTGGAGAGCGTCAGCGGCATGGGCCTGATGATTGGCATCAAGCCGGTGAAGCCCGCCCGCGAGGTGGTGCTCAAGTGCATCGAGCGCGGCGTGCTCTGCCTCACCGCGAAGAACAAGGTTCGCCTGCTGCCCGCGCTGAACATTCCCAGTGAAACCTTCAAGGAAGCGCTGGAGATCCTGCGCGAGGTCTGCGCCGAATAAGCATCATAAAAATGCAGCCCCGAATCCAAGCAAATGGATTCGGGGCTGCTGCATGTATGGCTTTCCGTTCAGTCCAGCATCTCCAGGCGAACCTCGAAGGAAAGCTCCTCGTAGCTGCCGGTGAGGTTGCCCTCCGCGTCGTAGTAGCGGTAGACCTTCAGCTCCACGCTGTCGCCGGCCTTGCACTTGTCCAGCTCCTTCAGAAGCGCCATGTAGCCCTTGATGCGCACGCCGTTGATCTCAGTGATCACGTCGCCCTGCTGCAGGCCCGCCCGTTCGGAGGGGCCGCCCGGCTCCACGGTGAACACCTGCGCGCCGATGGGCGGATACTTGCGCATGGGCTCGTCGGGGCCGTCGATGTCGGCAACGGTGATGCCCAGGCGTGGGCGAACAACGCTGCCGGTCTCGATGATTTGGGAGAGGAAGGCCTTGACGGTGTTGATGGGAATGCAGAAGCCCAGGCCCTCGAAGCCCGCCGAGGCGGACATGAACTTCAGCGTGGGGATGCCCACCAGCTCGCCCTTTGCGTTGAGCAGTGCGCCGCCGGAGTTGCCGGAGTTGATGGCCGCGTCGATCTGGATGACCGAGATGCTGCGGGCGAAGTTGTTGGCGTTGATGTCCTCACGCTCCAGGCCGGAGATGATGCCTGCGGTCACGGTGCCGAAGAGCACCTCGTCCGCGCTGCCGGGGTTACCGATACAGATGGCCAGCTCACCGATGCGCAGCGCGTCGGAATCGCCCATGGGGATGGGCTCGGCGCCCTCGGGCGCGGGCTCGGAGAAGTGCAGCACAGCGATGTCGGTACCGTCGTCGTGGCCCACCAGCGTCGCGTCCATCACCTCGCCGCTGAGCCATTCGATGCTGTAAATCTCGCTGTCTGCGACCACGTGGTTGTTGGTGAGTATGTAGCCGCCTTGGCCGTCGCGGTCAGCCTGGAAGTAGCAGCCGGAGCCAGCACCCATCTCCACGGTGGAGGAGACGCGGGTGGCGGCGTCCCAGGTCTCGCAGCTGCCCACCACCTGCACCACCGACGGGCGCACGCGATCGGCGATGTCCGGGATCGGATTGGCGCTGGTGTAGATCACGTCGTAGGGAACCGCCTCGGTCGCCAGCGCGCAGCCGCATAAAAGACACGCGCACAGCGCCAGAGCCAGAATACGCTTGAACATCTCTTCATCCTCACTTTGACTGATGCGGAAGTGCCGCAATTCTATATACATTCATTATACAGAATTGCGGCGGAAAAGAAAACCGTTTTGTGAAAATTTCCTGCCTACTCCGCCAGTATGCGCGGGCGCTGACCCTCAGCTTCCCCGGCGATGCGGGGCGCGGGTTCGGCGGCGGGCAGCGTGAACTCAAAGACCGTCTCGCCCGGGCGGGAGCGCATCTCGATGGCGCTGTTGTGCTGCTGGAGGATGCTCTTGCAGATGGACAGCCCCAGGCCCGTGCCCATGCCAGCGGTGTGGGCCTTGTCCGCCTTGTAGAAGCGCTCCAGAATGTGCGGCTGGTCGGCGGGACTGATGCCCGGGCCGTTGTCCTGCACCCGGAAGCGGATGCGCCTGTCCTCCCGCAGGGTGCGCAGGGTGAGCAGGGAGCCTTCGCCGTCCATGAACTTCACGGCGTTGTCCACAAAGTTGCTGACCACCTGGTTGATGCGGTTCACGTCGCCCAGCGCATAGCAGGGATCGTCGGCAAAGGCCACGTCCACGTCGATGTGCTTCTCGTCGATGCGCTGCTCGAAGCGGATCAGGATGCGGCGCATCATCTCGTTTGCGTCGAAGGGCGCGATCTCCATGGGGAACTTGCCGGACTCCAAGCGGCTCAGATCCAGCAGATCCCGCACCAGCTCCGTCAGGCGGTTGGTCTCGTCCAGCACCACGCCCAGGTAGCGCGGGCGATCCTCGTCGCCGATGGTGCCGTCCAGCATGGCCTGCACGTAGCCCTTGATGCTGGTCATGGGCGAGCGAAGCTCGTGGGAGACGTTCGCCACGAAGCTGCGCCGGGATTCCTCCAGGCTGGAAAGCTCGCCGGCCATGCGGTTGATGGAGTTGCCCAGCTGCTCCAGCTCGCCGCCGCAGTGCAGCTCCACCCGGCGGGACAGGTCGCCCTTGGAGAACTCGCGCACGGCGCTGTCGATCTCCCGGATGGGCAGCGTCTGGCTGCGGGCGATAAAGAACGCCAGCAGCACGCCCAGCAGCATGGAGGCCGCGATGGGCAGCGCCGCCTGAGGCAGCACCGAAAGGAGACTCACCTGTAGGCGATCGTTGGGTATGTGCAGCAGCACCGCGCCCACCACCCGGCCGTCGGAGTAGGTCCAGGGCACGCCGATGGTCACGATGTGGTCGCCCAGTTCGGGAAACAGGCCGGAGATGCGAATTTCATTGCCCGCCAGGATCAGGTTTAGCTGTTCGATGACGGATTCCGTGGCCAGGCTCTCCGTGGTGTTCCACGAGCGGTCGATGTACTGAAGCTGCAGCCGACCGGAGCTCAGGTCCACGATCCAGATGTCGGCGTTGTAGCTGTCGTAGATCTCCACGATCTTTTCGTTCACCAGCCACTGGATGGTGGCGTTGCTCTTGATCAGGTTCAGCTGATTGAGCTGCTGCATGTACTCCGCCACCTGGCGGGCCTGCATGCGCACCTCGGTCTCGTAGTTCTCCTGCGCCTGGGTGCGCTGGGTGGCCAGCAGCATGGCGGTGAACAGCGCCACCGTCACCGTGACGACCGCAAGTATTGCGCTGAACAGCCGCCAGAACAGTCCGTCTCTCATGGGACTCATTTCACCTCGAACTTGTAGCCCACGCCCCACACGGTCTTGATCTGCCAGCCGAGCTTCTCGCCCTCGGTCAGCTTCTCACGCAGGCGCTTGACGTGCACGTCCACCGTGCGGGAGTCGCCGAAGTAGTCGTAGCCCCAAACCTGCTCCAGCAGCTGTTCCCGGGTGAATACCATGCCGGGATGGCTGGCCAGAAAGTACAAAAGCTCCAGCTCCTTCGGGGGCATCTCCAGCTCCTTGCCCATGTACATCACCGTGTACTGGTTGATGTTGATGGTCAGGCCCGGGAACACCAGCTCCTTCTCCGGCGCGTCGGCGGCCTGAAAGCGGCGCGAGACCGCCTTGATGCGGGCCACCAGCTCCTTCATGTCGAAGGGCTTGGCCACGTAGTCGTCCGCGCCCAGCTCCAGGCCCAGCACCTTGTCGAAGGTCTCGTCCTTGGCGGTGAGCATGATGATGGGGATGTTGGAGATCTTGCGCACCTCGCGGCAGACCTGCCAGCCGTCCATACCGGGCAGCATGATGTCCAGCAGGATCAGGTTCGGCGGGGAGGCCTTGAACATCTTCAGCGCCTCGTCGCCGCGGTCGGCCATCATCACCTCAAAGCCTTCCTTTTGCAGGTACAGGTTCACCAGCTGGCGGATGTTGGGGTCGTCGTCCACCAGCAGTATCTTGAGCATCGGCATGTGTGCATCTCCTTTCGGGTTTCGTTTCAGTCTAACACGCGGGCGTGAACCGCCTGTGAATATTCCTTGAACAATGGGGCGGAAGAAACTGCGTCACTTCAACGTTACGATGGTCACGCCGTCCTCGCCCTCGCCGTAGCGCCCCAGGCGGAACTCCTTCACGGCGGCGTGGGTCTTGAGGTGCTTGTGGATGCCCGCGCGCAGGATGCCCGTGCCCTTGCCGTGAATGATGCTCACGCTGCGCAGGCGGTTGAGCACCGCGCCGTCCAGGAACAGGTCCACAGCCATCAGCGCCTCCTCCAGGTTGCAGCCGCGCACGTCGCACTCGGTCTCCACCGGGCGCGGAGCTACATGGATTCGGTTGCCGGATTTGGGCTGCTTCTTGGGCTTGTCGGGCTGGGCGGTGCGCATGTCCTTGAGCTTTGCCTTGAGCTTCAGCGCGCCCGCCTGCACCGTGCACTCGCCCTTCGCGTCCGGCAGCGTCAGGATCACGGCCTTCGTGCCCAGATTGACCAGCTCCACAGTGTCGCCGATTTGCACGGTCTTGGGAACCTCACCTACGCCTGCGGGAACCTCGATCTTCTCGGAATTCTCGTCGATGGCGCTCTGGAGCTTCGCGCGCATGGCGTGCAGCTCGTGCTCCTTCAGTTCGCCGCTGTTCTTCTTTTTCAGATCAGAAATCAGCTGCTCGGACTCCCGCTGGGCGCGCTGCAGGATGCGCCGGGCCTCGTCCTTGGCCTTGCGCAGATCCCGCTCCCGGTGGGCGGCCAGGTCGCTCCGCAGCTTTTCAGCCTCGTCGCGCAGCCGCTGGGTCTCCAAATGCGCCTCCTCGGCCAGCTTGCGCTCCTTTTCGGCGATCTGCCGGTGGTATTCGGCGTTGGCGATCACATCCTCGAAGCGCACCTGGTCGCCGCTGAGCTTCTCCTTGGCGCTGTCGATGATCTCCTCGGGCAGTCCCAGCTTGCGGGAGATCTCGAAGGCGTTGGACTTGCCCGGCACGCCGATGGACAGCCGGTAGGTGGGCCGCAGGGTCTCCACGTTGAACTCCACCGAGGCGTTTTCCACGCCGGGGGTGGAGAGGGCGAACACCTTGAGCTCGCTGTAGTGGGTGGTGGCCATGGTGCGCACCTTGCTCTCCAGCAGGCGGTTCAGGATCGCCATGGCCAGCGCCGCGCCCTCGGTGGGGTCGGTGCCCGCACCCAGCTCGTCAAACAGCACCAGCGAGTTCTCCGTCACGCGCTCCAGGATGTCCACGATGTTCGTCATGTGGCTGGAGAAGGTGGACAGGCTCTGCTCGATGCTCTGCTCGTCGCCGATGTCGGCGAAGATTTCGTCGAAGATGGCCAGCTCCGAGCCGTAGGCGGCGGGAATCTGCATGCCCGCCTGGGCCATCAGCGACAGCAGACCCACGGTCTTGAGCGTCACTGTCTTGCCGCCGGTGTTCGGGCCGGTGATCACCAGCGTGGTGAAGTCCTCTCCCAGCCACAGGTTCGAGGGCACCACCTTGTCGGGGTCAATCAGCGGATGCCGGGCGCGGATCAGGTTGATGCGGCCCTCCTCGTTGAGCTTGGGCGGCACGGCGTTCATGCTGCGGCCCAGCGCTGCCCGGGCAAAGATCATGTCGATCTCCGCAAGGTTCTCCAGACTGTCGGCGATCAGCTCCGCGTCCGGGCCGATCTGTGCGGAGAAGGCCGCAAGAATGCGCTCGATCTCGTTCTTTTCCTTCACGGCCCACTGCTTCAGCTCGTTTCCGGCCTCTACCACGGACATCGGCTCGATGAACAGCGTGGAGCCCGTGCCAGACTGGTCGTGCACGATGCCGGGGACGTTCGCGCGGCACTCCGCCTTCACCGGAACCACGTATCTGCCGTTGCGCATGGTGATGATGGCGTCCATCAGGTACTTGACGGTGGACGGACTGCGCACGATGGAGTTCAGCTTGTCCCGGATGCGGTCGTTCAGCACGCGGATATGGCGGCGGATGTCGGCAAGCTCCGAGCTTGCGTGGTCGCTGATCTCATCCTCGGAGAGGATCGCGTCGAAGATGTCCTCCTCCAGGCGGCGGTTGGCGTAGAGCCGGGAGCCCAGCTCCGTCAGAAGCGGCGTGTCCTCGCGGTCGGTCACCAGCGCGCTGCGCACCAGGCGCGAGGCTTTCATCGCGTCGGCAATCTGAAGAATCGCCTTGGCGGACAGCGTGGAGCCGATCTGGGCCAGCTTCAAAAAGGACCTCACATCGGTGAACGCCGCCATGGGGTTGGAGCCGTTGTAGGCCAGCACCGTGGAGGCCTCCTCGGTCTGCTGCTGCATGCGGCGCACCAGAAAGGGATCGCTGGAGGGTTGAAGCTCCAGCGCGCAGGCGCGGCCCATCTCGGTGGTGGCCAGCGCGGCCATGCGCGCGCGAATCTTGGGGAACTCCAGTACCCGCAGATTTCTCTCGTTCATATCACTCTGCTCCTCGGAAATAGTGTCCGGTGGTGGTGTTCTGTTTGGAAAATGCCGCCCAGGCGGGGTTGCTGCGCATGTCTGCGCCGGTCATGGCGAGGCGGTGCAGCCGCACGACGGTCTCCACATCGTCCGTGCCGTCCAGCAGCAGCCGCCAGCCCTCGCAGGCGGGCAGGGAAGCGGCCTTGCGCAGCAGCATCAGCTTCGCGCTGTTCAGCAGCTGGATCACGCAGCCCCCGTCAGAGGCGATGCGCCGGAGGGGGAAGGTCGCGCCTGTGCGGTCGGTCAGCGACTTCGCGCCAATCTTTTGCTCCGCGGACACACCGTCGCAGCGGCGGCAGGACTTGTGCGGGCCGGGGAGGCCCTGGGTCGCGCGCAGCGGACAGTGGCGCAGCTGCATCAGTGGGATCGCGCCGTAGACGATCAGCTGCCGCCGTCCGCCCAGTGCCTCGATCTGGCTCCGGTTCAGCTCCAGCGACGGCGTGTAGAGTTCAATCCCCCAGTCGGCCATCTGCCGGAGGGAAAAGGTATTGGCAAGGTTCAGGGACGCGTCTGCGACGCGCTCTCCGGGCCAGTCAAGGCCCAGCTGGCCCACGTTCGCGAGGTACACCCGGCGGATGCGCCCGGAATGGGAAAGCGCCCATTCGTTCAGATCGCGCAGCACGGCCTCAGAAGTCACTGGCGGCAATGCAAGGTCGAAGTGCTCGGGCAGATCTTCGAGCGCCACGTTCAGCGCGTCCGTGCGCAGATCCTCCGGGGCGTAGCAGCAACGGTCTGCACCTGCGGACATAGCCCGGCGCAGCACCTCAGGATCGCCGCTCTGGGCGATCAGCTCGCCCGGACGGTTCCTGTCACAGGGGAATTCGGGCGCGGGCTCCATCGCCCTGCAGGGAAGGGGCGCACCCATCCGCGCCTCAATCAGCAGCTCCACCGCCTGCCGCCGCAGCGCATTGAGCGCCGAGATGGGCAGGTAAGCCATGGGATCGAGCTGCAAATCGCAATTGCGCAGCACAAAGGGTGTGTCGCCCAGCTTTTCCAACTGACTGCGGATGCGCGCCGGGTCGGCGGGGCGGCTCTGGGCGGTCTGCACGAGCTCGCCCTCGCAGGCGATGCTGTGCGTGCCGTCGGAAATCGAGATGCGCGCGGGCGCGCCCGGCTGCAATTCGAGCCGAATATCGATGGGGAATTTTTTGCGCTCGGCGGTGAAGCGCGCCTGCAAATCGCGCATCTGCGCCTGGGAGACCAGGCGGCAGAGTTGATCGCCCTTCCGGGCCTCAGCGAGACTTGCGCGCCCGGCGGCTGTGGTCGACATGTGCACGGGCAGATCGTCCCGGCCCTTGCGGCGCAGCACCAGCGCATCCTTATTATCCACATTCTCCTTGAGCAGCACCTCGCCGTTCCGATTGCAAGCGCCGATGCTTACGCCCAGGTGGTTCGGGCGCGCGCGGTACATCAGCTCCGCGTCCTCTACGCCGAAGCCGTAGCCCCGGGTGAAGCCGCCGCGGTTGAACATCTGCGCAAGCTCCGCGCGGGCCCTGTCCATATCAAACCTGGGATCGTCCAGCGCGGCGCGGTAGATGGAGGTGGTGAGCGCCACGTACTCCGGTCGCTTGAGACGGCCCTCGATCTTTAAACTGTCCGCACCGGCCTGCACGAGGGCAGTCAGGCCCTCCAGGCCGCACAGATCCTTCGTGGAGAGCAGGTAGCCCTCGACCTCATCCATGCGGTACTTCATGCGGCAGGGCTGGGCGCAGAGCCCGCGGTTGCCGCTGCGACCGCCGATCATGCTGGAGAGCAGGCACTGGCCCGAGCAGGACACGCACAGCGCGCCGTGCACGAATACCTCCAGCTCCGCGCCGCGACCGGCGCAGTGCTCGATCTCCTCATATTCCATCTCCCGGGCGAGTACCACCCGGGTAAAACCGTTTTTGACCAGAAAATCCACGCCCTGGGGATTGTGCACCGCCATCTGGGTGCTGGCGTGCAGGGGAAGCGTCGGGGCCATCTGGTGCACGCATTGCGCCACGCCGAAGTCCTGCACGATCACGCCGTCCGCGCCCGCAGCGCAGATCTCAGCGACGGTGCGCTCCAGGCGATGCAGCTCGTCCTGGCGCACCATGGTGTTCAGCGTCACGTAGACCTTCGCGTTCCGGGCATGACAATAGCCGACGGCGGCCTCCAGCTCGCCGCCGAAGTTATCGGCGCTCCTACGGGCGTTGAAATCCCCCGCGCCCAGATAGACCGCGTCCGCGCCGCACTGCACGGCGGCCACCATCGCGGGCGCGCTTCCGGCGGGGGAGAGCAGCTCAGGCCTTTTCATCGCGCTTCAGCCGATCGATCTCCGCGCGGGCAGATTCCAGCTCCTGCTTCAGGCGGCGGATCTCCTCGCGGGACTTCATCATGTCGTCGGTGGCGTTCACGGCGGCGAGCACCGCAAGCTGGCCCGTGGGCAGGCGGGTGGCCTGAGCCAGCTCCTTCATCTTGCGATCCACCCATGCGGCCACGTTCTGAACATAAGCCTCGGAATCATAGCTTGAAATGGCATATTCCTTGCCCGCGATGCGGACGGTGGTCTTGATTTTCTGCATATCTGTATCCTCGATCAAAGTGGTTCTGTGGTTGCCGGAACTTTTCTATCATTATAGCACAGTTTGCCCGATCCAACAACAAAAAAGCGGCACGGAAGCGGGCGCGGGGACATATTCTGGAAGTGGGGAGGCGATGAAGATGGGCGGGTATTGCACAAGGCGCCGCCGGACCGTGGTCAGGAACGGCTCGAAGGCCAGAACGATCGGAATTGTGCTGATGGCAGTGGGCGCGCTGGTGCTCCTGCTGTTCGTGCCCTGCTGGGTGTGGACCTCGCTGCTGGCGGTGCTGCTGATCAGCATCGGCTTTCTGGTGTGGCGGTTCAGTTGACGGGCGAAAACGCCCTATGTGGACGGGGGAGCAAGCTCCCCCGCCACTGCCACCCCCTCCAGAAATTCGCCGCGTGTTTCACACACAACGAATTTCTGCAAGGAAGCGATTTTGCGATTGCGCACCTACGGCGCATGATCGCAAAATCAGCTGCGAATCCGCCGTGCATGCTGCCGGATTCGATGGCTCTGTGTCAAATGTTGGGGTGTAAAGAGAAAGATAACAAAATTCTCTTAC
>JAUNNK010000176.1 GCA_030537335.1 Clostridia bacterium
AGATTTTGCTATAGCAGTCGCGTCTCCTAAGGAGCCGCGACAAGTGCATCAAGCAAAATCAGCCACGTGGTCGCCGTACACGCCGCCGACCACGATTAAAGTGCGAAAGGGCTTCGGCCCTCTCGCGCTCTCCCGGGGTTGTCAACAATTCGTTTTATGTTTTGTGAAATTGCACCCTTCCCATCACGGAATCTGCTCCACGTCGCCGAGGCCATGGAGCACGCGGCGAAGGGTGTAGCGCAGGCGTTCGCTTCTGCGCATGGAGTTCAGGAAGGCGAGGTACGCCCTTCTGCCCGCCTCCAGCGTCTGCCGGGTGACCGGCTTGCCCGAATAGCGGCTCCGGGCCACGTCGGAGACGAAGCGCTCGTAGTCCGCGTTGGGCAGCGCCTGCACCGCGCGCTGCGCGAAGGCTTCTGGGGTCTCGCCGCTCATGGGCGCAAGGCCCGTCTGCGCAAGCAGGGTCAGCATGGCGCGATACAGGATCAGCGCGGCCATCGCGCCGCTGCGCGTGGTCATGCACATTTTCAGCGGATCGGTCGCGTCCAGTCGCCTGCGCAGCCACAGCACCAGCAGCGCGATCAGCGCAAGCACGATCAGCACCGCCAGAAGGATCCACAGCCATGTGAGGTTCCGATCCTGCTCCGGCGCATTGTCCAAGCCGTCGCCCTCCGGCTCCATGGGCGGCGGATTGGCCGCGCCGTCGTCGGGATTCTCCGGCGGAGGATTGTTTGCGCCATCCGAACCATCTCCGTCCGAACCGGGATCCGGCGTGGGCGTGGGTGCGCCGTCCGCATCGCCGTCGGAGTTGTCGCCCGCATCCGGTGTGGGCGTGGGTTCGCCGTCGGAGCCGCCCGCGTCCGGGGTGGGCGTGGGTTCGCCCTGATTCGTGATGTCGTCGTTCTCGTAGGGCGCCTCACCGCCGTCGTCGCTCTCGGCGGCTCCATCCGCGTTCGCAGATTCACCCTGCGCACCGTCATTGGAATCGCCGCGCTGGGCCTCCACCGCCCGGGCGGTGGGATCGAAAGCCGTCCAGCCGATGCCCTTCAGGTAGACCTCCACCCAAGCGTGGGCATTGCGGCCGGTGACGATGGTCTCGCCGCTGTCGTTTGCGGCCACATAGTAGCCCTCCACATAGCGCGCGGGCAGCCCCGCCATGCGGCACATCACCGCCATCGCCGAGGCGAAGTAGCTGCAATAGCCCTCCTTCGACTCCAGCAGGAACCAGGACACGAAGTCCCGGTTGCCCTCCGGGTACCTGCCGTTCAGGGTGTAGCGATAGTTATTCGCCAGATGGTTCTGGATCGAGAGCGCCTTCTCTGCGTCGGTGGTCGCGCCCTGGGTCAGCTCCGATGCAAGGGCGTACACGCCGTCCTCGATGCCGCCGGGCAGGGCGGTGTACTCCGCGAGCATGTCCGCGTAATCGGGGTCGCTTGCGTCCCAGCTGCGGGCGGCCGCTGCGATCAGCGCCGCGTCGCTGGCGGGCACCCGGGCCGTCAGGCGGTAGCTGTCGCCCGGCTTCACGTCGCGGGTTAAAAAGATCTCGCCGGTGGAATTGTAGTACACCGCGTCGGACAGGCCCATGTCGAACGAAAGCATGTGCGCGGGCACGAACAGCGTGCTCGTATCGGTTCCCAGCACCTCCACCGCCACGTTCACGTCCGCAAAGGCGTCGTTTTGGGTCACGATATCCGCGCCGAACACCTCGCTGCGCACCCTGCGGTGGGTGAAGTCGTAGTACAGGTAGCGTGCCTTGGCCTGGTCATCCACCCAGGAGTAGCCGGTGTAGCTGCGCTTGATGGTGCCGCGCAGCAGGATATCCTGATCGGTCTCCACCCGCAGCACCGGATCGCTCGTCGGCTCCGCCGGGCCGCCCAGCATGGCAACCACGTCATCCTCGATCATACCCGCGCGGTCGTAGCCCTTTTCGTTGATGGAGAAGGGCAGGCGCTGCTGGGTGAAGTGCACGTAGTCGTCCACGATGGAGCGAATCTCCATCGCCAGGTTTTCCAGCGGGGCCCAGGTGAGCCGGTCGGACGGCGCAAGCGCAAGCGCCAGCAGCACCAGCGCCAGCGCGGGCACGAGAATCACCGGGCGCACGCCGTCGCGCCTGCGCTCCATGGGCAGCGCAAAGGCCGCCACTCCGGCGATCAGTCCGGGCACGGCCAGCCACAGCGACACGCCCTCGTTCATCGCAAGGCCGCAGATCACCGCCGCCAGCAGCACCATCAGCGCAAAGGGGGCGCTGGAGGGCAGGCGCAGAAGTCCGGCGAACAGTGCGCCCAGCATCAGCGCCGCAGTCAGCGCCATGCCCCGGCCCGCCGCGATGTGCTGCGCCAGCTGCTCCGCGTCCAGGCTTCCGCTCTGACGGAAGTCCGAGATCATCGCGGAGATATCGCCCGCATAGCGGCCCAGCAGCAGCGCAAGCCCCAGCACGACGGTTGCAGATGCCGCGATCATCCACGCCGTTCCCCGGCGACCGAGCTGCACCGCAATCGCCGCCGCCAGCGCGACGGCGTAGACGCCCAGAGCGCCAATTTCAAATCCCATCGCGCGCACGGCCACGAAGGCGGCGCATCCCGCCATCAGCGCGGCGGTCAGCGCCATGCATGCGGCGCGCAGGATGTGGTTCAATCTATCCATGAAAGCGATCTATAACCTCTCTGAATGGTTCTTAATATGAAGGAAAATCCGTCAGAAGTCGAACAGCGGATCCCCTGCGGCGGCAGGCGCGCGATCGTCGCGGGGTGCGCGCTTTGCATCCTGCTCCCAGGGATCCACGGTTCGCACCTGCACGCCGGACATCTTCAGCCGCTCCAGCATCTCCAGCGCCTCGTCGCGGGGCGCGTCCGTCACCCAGATCAAAAGCACCTGTATGCCGCTGCGCTGCATGCGCATGGCGATGTCTGCGGTGCGGCTGGTCATGCGGCTGGTGGAGAGCACCGCGCCGCCGGTGCGCTGCATGCGCTGAAGCATCAGCATCAGCACCTGCTCATAGGGGTAGGGGCTGTCGAACGCCACGTGCATCAGCGCCTCCACAAAGCCCGGCAGATCGGCCACGCTCTTGCCTGCGATCTCCTGGGGTCGGCTGCTCTGCAGCGGCATACGCACCGGGAAGCCCGCCTCCAGCTGCGCCTTCGCGGCGCTCAGGCAGGCCTCGCAGATCAGATCCTCCAGCGTAAGCCGCAGATCCTGAAGCGCGGTGATCTCGCTCAGGTCGGGAATAATCAGCGTGTCCGGGCGGGCGCTTTCCTCAAAGGTGCGCACCATCAGCTCCCGCTTGCGCAGCGATAGCTTCCAGTGCACCTTCTTGAGCTCGTCGCCCTCCTGCCACTTGCGGACGTCGGAGGGCGAGGCGTTGTCCTCAGTGGCCCGGGAGCGGAACTCCTGCCCCATATCCGAGGCCTTCAGCTCCATGGCGGGAACCGCGTGCGCCCTGGGGTAGACCTCCACCCGCATCAGCTTGCTTCGGGACTTCCGGGTGATTTCGAACAAGCCGAACAGGTCGGACGCCGATGTGCCGACCACGCCCACCTCGTAATCGCCGCGATGGGGACAGCGCACCACGTTGCGGAAGCTGCGCTTGGAGAACGGCGGCATGGAGACACTGATCTCCTGCCGTCCGCCGTTCGCGCCGGGCACGTTCAGCGTCACCCGCAGGTCGCCTGCCGGCAGCAGCGAGCGGTGCTCCAGCGTGAGGATGGTCATGAGCTTCTCGCCGCGCTCCACCCGGGGACGCACGCCCTTCATGGAGATTCTGGCCGTAAGCAGCGTCCACAGCACCGAGGTCAGGCCGTAGACAACCATCAGCAGCAGGATGAAGAACAGAAGATAGTAGATGCGCGTGCCGGTGGCAAGCCCCGCAGCCAGCAGAGCGATCATCGCCGCCAGCACGCCGATCAGCCGCGCGCTCACTTGACCTTCACCGGCACCTGCACGCCCTGCATCACGCCCGCCAGCACGCGCTCGGCGGTGCTGTTCCGCATGCGCGCCTCGGCGGAGAGCACCAGGCGGTGGGCCAGCACCGGCTCCGCCATGCGCTGCACGTCCTCGGGAGCCACGTAGTCCCGACCCTCCAGCAGCGCCCGGGCCTGGGAGGCCCGCAAAAGCGAAATCGCCGCGCGGGTGGACACGCCCAGCTGCAATGCGCCGCTTTTGCGGGACGCCGCAGCGATGGCCGAGATGTAAGCGCGCACCTCCCGGGAGGCGTGCACGCCCTCCACCTCCTGCTGGAGACGCAGGATGTCGGAGCTGGTGCAGATGGGCCGCAGCTCCTCCATGGGCTTCTTGCCGGAGGAGTAGCGCTCCAGGATGTCGGTCTCCTCCTCCGCCGTGGGATAGCCGATGGACACGCGCATGAAGAAGCGGTCCAGCTGGGCCTCCGGCAGCGGATAGGTGCCCACGAAGTCCACCGGGTTCTGGGTGGCCAGCACGATGA
>JAUNNK010000177.1 GCA_030537335.1 Clostridia bacterium
TTTGGGGATCGCCAAAACGTTGAAAGCCCCGCCTGGGTTCGGCAGGGCTTATATGCGATGGCGGCAGGGGGAGCTGCCGCGCGTCGCAGAGGCAAATTATGCCTCCGGGATATCATCGATGGCGAATTCGTCTTCCGGCACGGAATCCAGAGCTTCGTCCTCGAGAACCTCGCGAATGGAAAGGCTGATGCGCTTGGCTTCGGTGTTGACGTCCAGAACCTTCACGCGAACGATGTCGCCGACGTTCACAGCGTCCTCAACCTTGGCGATGCGGGTCAGCGCGCACTGGGAGATATGTACCAGGCCGTCCAGACCGGGCTCCAGCTCCACGAATGCGCCGAAGGTGGTGATGCGCACGACCTTGCCCTCAACGACGGAGCCGACCGGATACTTCTCACCGGCGACGGTCCACGGACGGGGCTGGGTCTGCTTGTAGCTCAGGGAGATGCGCTCGCGCTCGGGATCCACGTTCAGGATCTTCACGTCGATCTCCTGGCCGACGGAAACCACGTCGGAGGGGTGCTTCACGCGGCCCCAGGACAGATCGGTCACGTGCACCAGGCCGTCCACGCCGCCGATATCGACGAACGCGCCGAAGTCCGCCAGGCGGCGAACGGTGCCCTTGACGATGGAGCCGACCTCGAAGGTGTTCCACAGCTCCTTCTTGCGGGCCGCCTCTTCCACCTGCAGAACCTGCTTGCGGGAAGCGACGATGCGCTTCTTGGCCTTGTCGATCTCGATGATCTTCAGGGTCATGGTCTGGCCCACGAACTCGTCGATCTTCTCAACGTAGCGCAGGGAGAGCTGGGATGCGGGAATGAAGGTGCGAACGCCCATGACGTCCGCCAGCAGGCCGCCCTTGACGGCTTCCTTGCCGACGCCCTCAACGAATTCGCCGGCTTCCTGCTTCGCAACGATCTCTTCCCAAGCCTTGCGGTTGATGATGTTCTTCTGGGAGAGCAGCACGTTGCCCTCGCCGTCGTTCACCTTCACAACCTCGACTTCGATTTCGTCGCCGACCTTGACATCGGTAGAGGAAAGATCAGACTTCTTTACGAGACCGTCAGCCTTGTATCCAACGTTGACGCATACTTCGTCTTCAGTGATCTGAACCACGGTACCAGTGACGATCTGGCCGGGGCGGAGCTGAACAAGCGTTTTTTCAACGTCTTCCATGGACATTACGGCCTGTTCCTGGGTGTCATCAACGGATACTTTCTTCTCGATGTCGTTCATTCTTGCAACAACCTCCTTAATTATACAATCCGGTGTGGATGCACCGGCTGTAATCCCAATAACATCGGATGCGGAAATTTGGAATTGCTCCAGCTCCTGGGCGGTTTCGATGAACAGAGTGCGGGGGCATGCGGCCTTGGCGAGCCGGTAGAGCTTTGCGCTGTTGGAGCTCTGCCTGCCGCCCACGACAATCATCACGTCCGCGCGCTGCGCGAGCTGCGTGACCTCGCTCTGGCGATCCTGCGTGGCGGGGCAGATCGTGGCCCGGATATCCGGGTGGCGGATCCTGCGCTTGAGCAGCGCACAGAGCTCGTCGAAGCGGCTGCGCACCATGGTGGTCTGGCTGACGATCAGCGCGCGCTCCATCTCGGGCAGCGCCTCTGCGTCCTCCGCGCACATCACGGTACTTCCGGGCGGGTCGGACCAGCCCAGAATTCCCACAACCTCCGGATGCTCCCGCTCGCCGACGACGATCACGGGGATGCCCTCCTCCGAGGCTGCGCGCACCATCTCGTGAATGCGGGCCACGAAGGGGCAGGTGGCGTCCAGAATCTCGCAATTGAGCGCTTGAAGCGCCTCGATCTGACTGCGGCCCACGCCGTGGGAGCGGATCACAACGCGGGAACCCCGGGGGATGTCCTTAAGTGTCTCCACGCTGATCACGCCTTCGCGCGCGAGCTTTTCCACCATCTGCGGATTGTGGATGATCGGGCCGAGGGTCATCGCCGGCGCGGCTGCCGCGGCGGTGTCCACCGCCCGTCTCACGCCGAAGCAGAAGCCCGCGTGCCTGGCAACCAGGATCTCAGCGATCGGTCTCAGTCCCTTCCGTTCTCAGCCTTCAATTCCTGGGGAATGCAGCGAACAATTAAAAATTCCGCTAACGTCCGTTATTCGACGGGGTCAGCGGAATTCCTGCAAGAATATTCTGGATTTACAGTGAATTTACGTTAACTTTTTGCGCAATCGCGCAGGGACCAGATCGCGTCGGCGATGCGGTCGGTGGCGGCCACCAGCGTATCGTGGTCGCAGCGGCGGCCGAAATCGGACAGATCCAGCGGCGCGCCGAAGTGGATGTCCACGTGGTGGAACAGGCGGTAGGGGCCGTCGATGTAGGCGGGAATCACCGGAACGCCGCCGCGCAGCGCGATCATCGCCGCGCCGGGCAGCATGGGCGTGGGGGTGTTGTCCTTGCTGCGGGTGCCCTGGGGGAAGATGCCCAGGCCGTAGCCGTCCTTGAGCACCTTCATGGACGTGCGGATGGCAGTGAGATCGGCGTTGCCCCGATCCACCGGGATGCCGCCCAGTCCGACGACGAAGGGGCGCAGCAGCTTGTTTTCAAACAGCTCCTTCTTGGCCATGAAGTACATGCGGCGCTTTCGCGGGATGCGGGAGGATATGAACAGCGGGTCCATCGCGGAGCAGTGGTTGATGCAGAGCACGAAGCCGCCCTCCGCGGGCAGGTTCTCCGTGCCCGTCACCCTGCGGGGGTAGATCAGGTCGAACACCGGGCGCAGCGCCACCCAGCAGAAGTTGTAGAATCTCTTGCCCATGCTTTTGTCACTCCCCGATGGCTGCGCGCGCCAGGCGAACGACCTCGTCCACCGACTGCTTCAGCGTCAGATTCGAAGTATCCAGCAGCTGCGCATCCTCGGCCCGCTGCAGGGGGGAGGCGGCGCGGTGCATGTCGTTGTAATCCCGCTCCACAAGATCGTCCAGCACGCAGTGGTAGGCGGGGCTTTCGCCCTTGCCGCGCAGCTCGGCGTAGCGGCGCAGCGCGCGCACCTCCGCCGTGGCGGTGAGGTAGACCTTCAGCGTGGCGTTGGGCATCACCTTGGTGCCGATGTCGCGACCGTCCATGACGATGGAGATGCCCCGGGCGGTCTCCTGCTGGAGCCGCACAAGGTAGGCGCGCACCTCGCTCACCGCGCCCACGGCGGACGCGGCCATGGAGGCCTCCGGCGTGCGGATGGCCTCGGTCACGTCCTCGCCCTCCAGCAGCATGTGCTGTACACCGTTTATAAACTTCACCTGCACGTCCAGGCTGTCCACCCGGCGGGCGATTTCGTCCTTGTCATCCAGCAGATTCTCCCGGAGGAAGTGCAGGCCCACCGTGCGGTACATCGCGCCGGTGTCCAGATACATGGCGCCGAGCGCCTGTGCGGCGGCGCGGGCGACGGTGGATTTGCCCGCGCCCGCAGGGCCGTCGATGGCGATGGAAAAGATCTTCTGCATGTTCGTGGTCCCCCGGATCAGGCGATGTTGCCGCTGGCCAGCTCCGCGATGGCGTGGGCGAAGATGCGAGTGGCCTGCATCATGCGGTCGATCTCGATGTATTCGTCGGCGATGTGGCAGCAGTCCTCCTGGCCCGGGAACACCACGCCGAAGGCCACGGTGTTGGGCATCATGCGGGAGTAGGTGCCGCCGCCGATGGCCAGGGGCTTTGCGTCGTCGCCGGTCAGTTCGTTGTACACCTGCATCAGGCCGCGCACGATCTTGTGATCCGCGGGGACGTGGTGCGGGGTGTGGCCGCCGATGCGGCGCACATGCACGCCGTACTTGGACACCGTGCAGGCGATGTTGCCCAGAATCTCCACCTCGTTGGTGCATAGCGGGTAGCGGATGTCCAGCGTGGCGCTGAAGTTCTCGCCGTCCCAGCGCAGAATGCCCAGGTTGCAGCTCAGGTTGTGGGAGATTTCGTCCTCGCGCTTGATGTTCAGGGATGCGCCGTCCGGTTCCATGCCGATGCACGCGGTCATCATGTTCAGCGCCGGCTGCACGCCCGCGCCCGCGCCGATGGCCTTCAGCGCGATCAGCAAGACGCTGGCCGCGTTCACGCCCAGCTCCGGCAGGGAACCATGGGAGAGCACGCCCTCGGCGCTGATCTCCGCGCGATTTCCGCCCAGATCCTTGACGGACAGCTTCTGACCCACCGCCGCCGCGTGCGCTGCGATCCTCTTTTCGATTTCGGCGCAGGGAACCTTCTCCGTACCCACCACCGCATAGGCGTGGGCGGGAACCACGTTGGGACGCTCGCCCGCGTAGAGCTTGTACACCGGAATCTCGGCCGCATTTTCGCCTTCGCCGCGATAGGAAAGCTCCACGTTCACGCCGCCCTTTTCGATGTTGATCACCGGGAACTCCGCGTCCGGGGAGAAGCC
>JAUNNK010000178.1 GCA_030537335.1 Clostridia bacterium
CCCGCCGCCACGAGGAGCGCGTGCGCCACGACGTGATGGCCCACGTGCACGCCTACGGCGACGTGTGCCCCAATGCGAAGGGCATCATCCACCTGGGCGCGACCAGCTGCTACGTCACCGACAACGCCGACATTCTGATGCTGCGCGACGCGATGAAGCTGATCCGGGCCAAGCTGATCGAGGTCATGCGCCGCCTGTCGAAGTTCGCGCTGGAGTACAAGGACCTTCCCTGCCTGGGCTACACCCACCTGCAGCCCGCGCAGCTGACCACCGTGGGCAAGCGCGCCTGCCTGTGGCTCCAGGATCTGTACATGGATCTGGACGAGCTGGACGACGCGATGGGCGCGCTGAAGCTGCTGGGCAACCGCGGCGCGACCGGCACGCAGGTGAGCTTCATGGAGCTGTTCGACGGCGACGGCGAGAAGGTGGACGAGCTAGAAAGGCGCATCGCGGACAAGATGGGCATGAAGGCCGTGTTCGACGTGTCCGGCCAGACCTACCCCCGCAAGCTGGACAGCCGCGTGCTCAGCGCCCTGTCCTCCATCGCCCAGAGCGCCTACAAGTTCGCCCAGGACCTGCGCCTGCTGCAGTCCTTCCGGGAGATTGAGGAGCCCTTTGAGAAGAACCAGATCGGCTCCTCCGCCATGGCCTACAAGCGCAATCCCATGCGCAGCGAGCGCATCTGCGCCCTGAGCCGTCATGTGATGGCGCTGGTGCAGGACGCGCAGATGACCGCCTCCACCCAGTGGTTCGAGCGCACGCTGGACGACAGCGCCAACCGCCGCCTGTCCCTGCCCGAGGCCTTCCTCTCCACCGACGCGGTGCTGGAGCTCTACGCAAACGTCGCCGACGGCATGGTGGTGTACCCCAAGATGATCGGCAAGCGCGTGAACGAAAACCTGCCCTTCATGGCCACCGAGGACGTGATCATGGCCTGCGTCAAGAACGGCGCGGACCGCCAGGAGATTCACGAGCGCATCCGCGTGCACTCCCAGGCCGCCGCAGCCCGCATGAAGCAGGAGGGTCTGGAGAGCGACCTGATGCAGCGCATCGCCGCCGACCCCGCCTTCCCCATGGATCACGAGCAGCTCTCCACGCTGCTGGCCCCGGAGAAGTACACCGGACGCGCAGGCGAGCAGGCCGAGCGCTTCGTGACGAAGGTCATCCAGCCGATCCTGGACGGCGCACAGCCCTTCGACATGGGCGAGATCAAGATCTGATCCAAAAATTGCAAACCAGCCGATGATTCTGCATCAACGGCTGGTTTTTTGCGTCAATTCTCGTCCTCCAGCGCAATCTGGTCGAAAACCTCGTTCCACTTCATGTTCTTCATGCGCCGCTGGCGCTTCGCATCGATCTTGGGATCGAACAGGCAGGCCGGGCGGTAATCGCAGTAGGTGCAGGGGGTCCAGCCATCGAAGCTGGCGGGACGAACCGCTGCCTCGCCGCCGCGAATCGCATCGATCTGAGCCTGGGCCTTGCGCAGCACGTGTCGGATCAGGCGCGCAAAGTTTTTGTCGTCCGCGCAGGGCACGTTGGAATAGAGCTTGTTCTCCCTTGTCATGCGCGCCTGAAACACCCTTTCGGGATTCGGGGTCTGGGCCGCGAGCAGCCCCGGATCCTCCGGCAACAGTCCGCTCATGCGGAAGCTCTTGGCGCGCTCCTCCTCCACCTGCCTGGGGTCGGTGCTCTGGGTGTTCACCACGCCCTCGTCCAGCGCGAAGTAGTACACCCCGGCGCTGCGGGCCTGCTTCTGCTTCAGCGCGGCCCCCAGGTACACCGGGAGCTGCAATTGCAGGCCGTGATACGCCCCCGCCAGGTTCAGCGGCTTGCCGCCCAGCTTGAAGTCGATCACCCGCAGGCTATTGCCCGCCGCCCAGCCGTCCACGCGGTCAATGCGGCCCTCCAGCACCGTGTCGCCCACCTGCAAGCGCGCCGGGCCGTCCTCACGGCCGAAGCTGCGCTCCAGCTGCTCCGTGCGGAAGGCGCTGCCCTGCATCTGCTCCGCCAGCACCCGCGCACAGCGGCAGGCCGTGGCCCGCAGGGAGCGCGACTCCGCCCGGACGCTAAAGCTGTCCTCCATGGGCGTGCCCGTGCGCATGCCCTCCAGCAGCGCATCGGCGATGCGGCCCATGCGCGCCTCGGCCTGCGCAGCGTCCATCTCGTTCAGCTCTGTGCCGCAGACGCGCAGGAATTCGTACACCGCCTCGTGCAGGAAGGTGCCCATCTGGCGGCGGTCCAGCTCGAAGGGCTCCACCCGATCCGGGCGCAGTCCGTAGGTCGCGAAATAGGAAAAGGGACAGCCTGCGAAGCGCTCCAGACGCGTGATGCTCTGGGACTGGAGCCTGCCGTAGAGGAATCGCGCAGCCGTCGGGTCGATGCTCTCGCGACCCGCATTGCTTCGCAGCATGCCCTCCAGGCGCTCCATGCGCGCCCGGGCCTCGGGCAACTCCCGCCCGGCCTCCCGCAGCGCCGCAGCGGCGGAGAGATCCACCTCGCGGGCAGCGCCGCCATCTCGGCCCTCCGCAATCGCCCGTGCCGCGAGGGACGCGGCAGATCGGGGCGAGGTCGCAAGCAATCGATCCATCTGCGCATCTCCGGACACACTGCCGATGGGGCGCAGCCCGGGAAAGATGCCCTTGACCAGCTCCATGGTCATGCCCGGTCGCTGGGCGGAGCCGTCGCTTCCCCGCAGCGCACAGGAGAACCAGACCTCCCCGGCAGCCATGCCCAGGGCGGCCTTTAAATAGAAGCGACGCAAGAGCGCCTCGCTGCGCTCGTCCGGCCCAAGATAGGCCTTCGTCTGCTTGGACACCGCCTGACGCTGGGCCTCGGTGAGCAGTCCCTCCTCCCCGGAGGTCTTTCCGTCGGACAGTCCCAGCACGAACAGCGCCCCGGCATTCTGCATCAGCATCCGATTCATGCTCTGGGCGTACACCGCGTCGCCCGACTGGGGCAGCGGCTTCACCACCGCCGCGTCCAGCGACTCCGTGAGCGTCTGCCGCAGCTCCCGCAGGCTTAATTTCCCCTCGCCCATCAGCGCCGCCATCTGATCCAGCGCGCCGATGATGCGGTTCCAGGCCTGGGACAGCGTGCCCGCCGCCTCGCGCATGCCCCTGTCGATCAATTCCTGCTGGAGCTCCAGGCTCTTTTCGTAGGCGCGCACCTCCGTCAGGAAGCCGAACAACGCGGCAAGCTGTCCCTTCAGATCCTTCGCATCCTTCAGTTCGGCCTTCAGCTTCGCCAGCGGCTCCATCAACCGCTTGCGCAGCGGCTCCAGCTCCGCGATCTCCGCGTCCACGCCCCGTGTGAAGGGCCGCAGCCAGCGCCCGCCGTCCACGCCCCGGCGTATGGCATAGTTCGCCAGCCGATCGGCCTCGTCGCGGGTCAGATCCATGTAGCCGGTGCGCATCAGCGTGAACACGTCCTCCCGGCGGAAGTTCTTCTCGATCAATTGCAGCGCCGTGAGCAGGCACTCCGCCGTCGCCATGCGCGACACCGGGCGGCTGTTGTCCAGGAACAGCGGCACTTCATAGATCTGAAAGGCCTCGATCAGCGCCTGACGGTAGGCATCCAGATCGGCGCAGAGCAGCTGCATGTCGCCGTAGCGCAGGCCGTTCATCGCAAGTTTTCGCGCCATCGCCGCCGCCAGCATGCACTCCTCCCGCACGTCCCGTGCGCTGCTCATGTGAATGTGCTCCGGCTCCCCGGCAAGCGGCTCCACGCGGTCGGCGTACAGCTCCCGGGCGAGGTGGCCGATCTCGCCGCACGGGTGAGGCTCCTCCGGCAGCGCGTCCCGCTCCATCGCCACGCCCTGAATCTCGCAGGCATCCCGCATGCGCGCCAGCGCGTCCAGCAGCGGATCGCAGCAGTCCGCGCCCCGCGCCGAGGGATCGTTGGCCATCGGATAGAACAGCTCCGCAGCCGCAGCCTGCGCCGCCACCCCCGCGATGAGCTGCATCAGCGTGGGCGGAATCAGGTCGAAGCCGAAGAACCAGAAGTGGCCCTCCCGCAGGAACGCCGCCGACTCAAGCCGCAGCGCAGCCTCGATCAGCTCGCTCTCGCCGTCCTGATAGCGCCCGCCCATGAGGGAAAGGTACGCCTCGTAGATCGCCGCAAGATCATTCAGCTTCATGCGGGTCATGCCCGCGCTCCTTCCGGCGCAGTCCCGCAGCATCTCGGGCGTGACCCCGCCCTGCACGAAGATCTCCATTTGACGCGCGCAGCGGTCGGCAAAGCCCCGGCGGCGGTCGGCGTTGCGGTAGACGGTCA
>JAUNNK010000179.1 GCA_030537335.1 Clostridia bacterium
GATGTGTCATGTTGGCAGGGATTTGTTCTGGAATGATCACTTTGTCAACAGGCCCCTTATTGTACATTATCCGCTCATAAAGGGCTGGATTTACTACACATTTCGAGTATCAGAATCTCAAATTATGTGCCGACTGCTCTAGGCTGTCAGAAAATACAGTCCTGCATCCTTGACGCAGCTGCTGTCTTCCTCACTGGTGATCGGCCCACAGGCAGTCGGTGAGCGCCATGCAACTGAAGCGCGCCTCGAAGGAGGAATCCTCCGGGGAGCAGGCGTACACGCCGAAGCGGATCCTGCCCGCACCCGCGTGGAGGTGGCAGATGCGCATCTGCTGGAAGCGCACGCCGTCGGCGGAGCACTCAATGCAGTAGTCGGCCTCGCGGCGACTCAGGCGGTACCACATGCTGCGCACGGTGGCAGGAATGTCCGTGGTGGCCCAGTCGGAGTAGCCACAGTTGGTCACCACGCTGCCCAGGCGCTGGTACTCCGCGTTCTCATACTCAATCGAGGCCTTCAGCCAGTTTTCGCTGTCCAGATACACAGCGACGCCACACTGATCGAAGCGGTGCTTACTGTCGAAGTCCGTGCGCACGGTGAAGGAGAAGCGCGTCTCGTCCGTCTCCATCTGGAGAACCGGCGCGTTGTCATTTTGAAAGCCGTAGTAGGTGCGCTGCCAGAGATCGGTGCCAGGCTCGGTGGCGATGCGGATCTCCTCCGGGGAGATGGAGAAGCTGCGGGGCGGGCGCGTCCATTGTAGAAGCGAAGTGTCGAAGCGCATGGGAAAACCTCCTGCAATCCGTTTTTCATACATTCTAGCAGCTTCGGCGCGAAATGTCGAGTCTTTTTCATTTATATATTTGTATATCCGCTGCATTTTAAGGCATATATTTTATTCAACAGATCCGACAAAACGAATTAAGTTATAAATTCTTGAATGCAAATCAGAAAATTGTAGAGAAATCGTGCGGAATCCATGGCATAATGGAGATACAAAAATGTTGGAATGGATCGCAAGCGGAACGAAGCTGTGAAAAGGAGCGCGGGTATGAGCGAGCTTTTGAAAATGGTTGGCATCGGCAAGAGCTTCGGCCCGGTGCGGGCGCTGAACAAGGTCGATCTCAGCCTGAACGCGGGCGAGGTGTTGGCGCTGATGGGTGAAAACGGCGCGGGCAAGTCCACGCTGATGAACATCCTGTCGGGATCGCTGGTACACTACGAGGGCGAGATCTACATCGACGGCAAACTGGAGCACATCGGAAGCCCCATCGTCGCCCGGGAGCTGGGTATTGCCAAAATTCACCAGGAATTGCAGATGGTGAAGGAGCTTTCCATCGCCGAAAACATGTTTATGGGCCGTGAGAAGGCCAACAAGCTGGGCTTTGTGGACAAGCGCGCCCAGGAGCAGGAGGCGGAGAAGTATCTGCGCCTCCTGGAGCTGGATCTGAGTCCGAAGCGGCCGCTGAAGACGCTGCGCGTGGGCGAACAGCAGATGGTGGAGATCGCCAAGGCGATTTCGCTGAACGCGCGCATCTTGATTATGGACGAACCTACCTCGGCCATCTCCAAGGCGGAGACGGAGCAGCTGTTCCGCGTGATCCGCCGTCTCTCGGCCGAGGGCGTGGGCATCATTTACATCACCCACCGCATGGAGGAGGTCTTTGAGATCGCTGACCGGCTGACGGTGCTGCGCGACGGCCAGTACATCGGCAGCGTCAACGCCAAGGAGACCGACCGCAACCAGATCATCTCCATGATGGTTGGCCGGGAAATCACGGACATGTACCCCAAGGAGACGGTTCCCATCGGGGACGAGGTGCTGCGGGTGGAGCATCTGAACTTCAAGACCCGCCCGGGCTCCTCCAGCCGCCCGCTGACGGACGTTTCCTTCAACCTGCGCCGGGGCGAGGTGCTGGGCATCGCAGGCCTGCTGGGCGCCGGCCGGTCGGAGATCTGCGAGTGCCTGTTCGGCGTACATCCCACCGGAACGACGGGTCAGATCTACATCGAGGGTAAGCAGGTGAGCATCAAGTCGCCCCGGGACGCCATCGATCAGGGTCTCGCCTTCGCCACGGAGGACCGCAAGGGCAAGGGGCTGGTGCTGCTGCGGTCCATCGGCGAGAACATGTCGCTGCCACTGCTGAAGCGCTTCACAAAGGGCATCTTCATGGACACCTCCTCGGAGAAGAAGGAGTGGGACGTGCAGATGCAGGGCATGCGCATCAAGGCGCCAAGCGTCAAGACCCTCTGCCAGACCCTCTCCGGCGGCAACCAGCAGAAGGTTGTGCTGGGGAGATGGATGATCACCCACCCCAAGGTGCTGCTGCTGGATGAGCCGACGCGCGGCATCGACGTGGGCGCGAAGGCAGAGATCTACCAGATGATCTCCAAACTCGCCGGCCAGGGCATCGGCATCATCGTCATATCCTCGGAGCTGCCGGAGATCATCGGCATCTCCGACCGCATCCTGACCCTCTGCGAGGGCCGGATCACCGGCGAATTCACAAAGGAAGAGGCCACGCAGGAGAAGCTGCTGTACGCCGCGACGCTCAGAGAGGAGGATCCCGCATGAGTCAGAACCGACCTGTTTCCCAGAAGAAGTTTCATCCGAAAGAGTTTTTTCTGCGGTCGCAGAGTTACATCGCGCTGATCGCCCTGTTCATCATCGGTTCGCTGGTGTGCGTGCGCAACGGCCGCAATATGTTCCTGAGCGTCACGAACATCATGAACCTGCTGCGCGCGGTGTCCGAGACGGGCATCCTGGCCATCGGCATGACCATGATCATCCTGCTGGGCGACATCGACCTGTCCGTCGGTTCGGTGGTGGGCCTGGTTTCCACCGGCTCCGCTGCGCTGATGGTACACAACGGTCTGGGATTTGTGCCCACGGTGCTGATCTGTCTGGGCATCGGCATTGTCTACGGCCTGTTCAACGGCTTCGTCGTCACCCGCATGAAGATTCAGGCCTTCGTCGTCACGCTGGCTTCGATGAACATCGCCCGCGGACTTGCGCGACTGTGGTCCGGCGGCGCGGGCATTCCGCTGACCTACGGCAAGGGCGCAGGCCTGGCCGCACCTGAGTTTGAGATTCTCTGCACGCGCCTGGGCGGCGTGGTTCCGGTTCCGGCCATCATCTTCCTGGTGCTGCTGGCCATCTTCTGGGTCATCATGAGCAAGACCCGCTTCGGCCGCCAGATCTACGCCACAGGCGGCAACGCAACTGCAGCGCACCTTTCGGGCATCAAGGTCAAGAACGTCAAGCTCATCGCCTTCATGCTCTCCGGCCTGCTGGCCTCCATCGCCGGCATGATCCACTCGGCCCAGATCAGCCAGGGCGGCCCCAACGAGGGCATGAGCTACGAGATGTACGCGGTCGCAGCCGTGGCCATCGGCGGCACCTCCATGGCCGGCGGCAAGGGCACCATGTTCGGCACTCTGGTCGGCGCACTGATCTTCGGCATGCTGGACAACATCATGGGCCTGAACGGCATCAACTCCAACATCCAGCTGGTGGTCAAGGGCTTCCTGATCATTCTGTCGGTGTTCGCGCAGGCCGTTCACAAGGAGGACTAAGGCTTTCAATCCGATCCATAAGCCTGCGGGCTTATAAATAGAAGGAGGAGTATACCTATGAAGAAATTTGTGGCCATCCTTTTGATGCTGGTTCTGGCGGCGACCATGTGCACCGCGCTGGCAGAGGAAAAGACCTACACTATCGGCATGTCCCAGTGCAACCTGGGCGAGCCCTGGCGCGTGGCAATGAACGACCAGATCGCAGCAGCTGCTGCCGAGTACCCCATGTTCGAGGTCATCTACTCCGACGCTGCCCAGGACAACTCCAAGCAGATCGCAGACATCGAGAACTTCATTCAGATGCAGGTTGACCTGATCATCGCCTCCCCCAACGAGGCCACCCCGCTGACCAACGTCATCAAGCGCGCCTATGAGTCCGGCATCCCGGTCATCCTGCTGGACCGCAAGATTGACGGCGACACCTACACCCAGTTCATCGGCGCCGACAACGTCTACATCGGCCGCGTCTGCGGCGAGTACGTCGCCGACGTGCTGCTGCCCGACGGCGGCAAGATCTGCGAGATCGAGGGCCTGGCCGGCACCTCCGGCGGCATCGAGCGCGATCAGGGCTTCCGCGAGGGCATCGCGAAGAACCCGAAGCTGGAGATCATCGCCAACAACAACGCCGACTGGCTGCGTGAGAAGGCCATCACCGT
>JAUNNK010000180.1 GCA_030537335.1 Clostridia bacterium
CGCCGGCAAGGAGGCCAGCGGCACCGGCAACATGAAGTTCATGATGAACGGCGCGCTGACCATCGGCACCATGGATGGCGCGAACTGCGAAATCTTTGACGCGGTCGGCGCGGACAACATCTACATCTTCGGCCTGACCGCCGACGAGGTGGAGCGCGGCTACGCCAGCTACCGCTCCTTCGAGATCTACGAGACCAACGCCGCCATCCGCAAGGTCATGAACCAGCTGATCGACGGCACCCTCTGCCCGGAGCATCCCCACATGTTCCAGGAGATCTACCACGGCCTGCTCTTCGGCGACAACGGCGGCATGCCCGATCCCTACTTCGTGCTGAAGGATCTGCCGATGTACATGGCCGCGCAGCAGCAGATTTCTCACGACTACACCGACAAGGATCTGTGGCTGAAGAAGGCCGTGATGAACACCGCCTGCTCCGGCGTGTTCGCAGCCGACCGCACCATCAACGAGTACAACGACAAGATCTGGCATCTGAAGCCGCTGAATCTGTAAGCATATGACGTTTTATCACGATTCCCGATCCGAACAGTACCGCAGCCCCATGGGAGCCGCACCCTGCGCAAGCAAGGTGCGGCTTCGGGTGCGCGCCGATCAGGTGGATTCCGTCACGCTGCGCATCTGGTGGAACAATGCGGAGTACCGCTGGTTCATGCGCCGGGTGGAGGGCGGATTCTACGAATACGAAATGTCCATCCCGGAGCAGCCCGGCCTGCTCTGGTACTACTTTATCGCCAAGGATAAGGAAGGCAACAGCTGGTATCTGGGCAACGCCAACGATGGTCTGGGCGGAGAGGGCGTCGTGACCCGCACCGAGCCCCCGGCCTTTCAGGTCACGGTGTACGACCCCGCCTACCGCACCCCCGAGTGGATGCGCGACGGCCTGATGATGCAGATCATGGTGGACCGCTTCAATAACGCGGGCGGCACCGACATGAAGAATCTGCCCCGCGGCTCCTACTACCACGCTCACTGGGACGACGACCCGGCGCTGGTCATCAACGACAAGCGCGGCAGCAACTCCGCCAACGACTTCTTCGGCGGCAACCTGAAGGGCATCGAGGAGAAGCTGGACTACATCCGCAGCATGGGCGTGACGGTGCTGTACTTCAACCCCATCTTCGAAGCGAACAGCAACCACAAGTACAACACCGGCGACTACATGAAGATCGATCCCTCCTTCGGCACGGAGCAGGACTTCAAGGACCTCTGTGCCGCGGCGAAGAAGAAGGGCGTGCGCATCATCCTGGACGGCGTGTTCTCCCACACCGGCTCGGACAGCGTGTACTTCGATCGCTACGGCAACTATGGCGGCAAGGGCGCGTACTGCGACCCCCAGAGCCCCTACCGCAGCTGGTACAACTTCAACGACTGGCCGGACAACTATGAGTCCTGGTGGGGCTTCAACACCCTGCCCAACGTCAACGAGGAGGATCCCACCTACAAGAAGTTCATCATCACCGGGCGCAACAGCGTGCTGGCCCACTGGATGCGCGCGGGCGCGAGTGGCTGGCGGCTGGACGTGGCCGACGAGCTTCCCATGGACTTTTTGCGCGCACTGCGCAAGCGGGAGAAGGGCATCGATCCGGATTCTGCGCTGATCGGCGAGGTCTGGGAGGATCCCACCAAGAAGATGGCCTACGGCGAGCTGCGCTGCTACTGCACCGGCGACACCGTGGACGCGGTGATGAACTATCCCCTGCGCGAGGCCGTGCTGGACTTCATGCGCTGCCGCATCAACGCCCGCGACTTTGTGCGCCAGGTGGAGAGCATGCGGGAGAACCAGCCGAAGCAGTTCTTCTATTCCCAGATGAACCTGCTGGGCAGCCACGACCGACCCCGTGCGCTGGCGGTGCTGGCGGACGTGGGCAACATGGAGCCGGAGCGCAAGTACCGCTATCCCATCGAGCTGGACAAGCGGGACTACGACCACGGCAAGCGCCGCCTGATCGCCGCGTGGAACCTGATCTGCGCGCTGCCGGGAATGCCCTGCATCTACTACGGCGACGAGGCCGGCCTTTACGCCATGAGCGACCCCTACTGCCGGGGAACCTATCCCTGGGGCCGAGAGGATCAGGAGCTGCTGGAAGCCTTCCGTGCGTGCGACAAGCGCCGCATGAAATCCCACGCGCTGCGCACGGGCGACATGCACCTGAGCGCCATCGGCGAGGACGTTGTGCTGGTGGAGCGCAGCATTCGCGGCGGCAAGGACGTATTTGGCAAGGCGGCCGCCAACGAGATACGCGCCGTCGCCGTCAACCGCAGCGGGGAATCCCGCTGGATCGAGTACGGCGGCAAGATCGTCGAAGTCTCCGGCGAGAGCGCGCTGATTCTCAGGTGAAATCCAAAAAATCGGAACTTCTGCACGTAAAATGTGTGGAAGTTCCTGCATTTTTGGCCGATTGCATTGACGGCATGGAAACGGCATGTTATGATGAAAAGTACGAACACTGCAGCGATGGGAACCATCTGATCCAAAGCGCTGCATGCAGGAAAGGCTTGTGATTCCATGCAGAACCGGGAAAAGTTCTCCTCCAGACTGGGCTTCATACTGATCTCCGCGGGCTGTGCCATCGGCCTGGGCAACGTCTACCGCTTCCCGATCATCACCGGGGCCTACGGCGGCGCGTTCTTCGTGCTGATCTATCTGGTGTTTCTGGCGCTGCTGGGCCTGCCCGTGATGGTCGCCGAGCTCTCGGTGGGTCGCGGCAGCCAGCGCAGCATCGCCACATCCTTCGAGGTGCTGGAGAAGAAGGGCCAGAAGTGGCACCTGATGAAGTACCTGGGCATCGCGGGCAACTACCTGCTGATGATGTTCTACACCTGCATCTCCGCGTGGATGGTGATCTACTTCGCGAAGTACCTCGGCGGCTCCATGATGCAGCATCAGGGCGTGGATGCCCTTGGCAAGGTGTTTGGCTCCATGGTGAGCAATGCGGGACTGGTGCTGCCGGTCACCTTCGGCGTGATCCTGCTGTGCTTCGGCATCTGCTCGATGGGCCTGCAGAAGGGTGTGGAGAAGATCACCAAGGTGATGATGCTGATGCTGCTGGCGCTGATTCTGTGCCTGGGCGTTTACTCCTGCACCCTCAGCGGCGCGGGCGATGGCCTCAAGTTCTATCTGGTGCCCTCGCTGACCCACCTGAAGGAGAGCGGCGTGTGGACGGTGATCTCCGCCGCCATGGGCCAGGCCTTCTTCACGCTGAGCGTCGGCATCGGCTCCATCGCCATCTTCGGCAGCTACATCTACAAGAATCGCAGCCTCACCGGCGAGGCCGTGACCATCGTCTCCCTGGACACCTTCGTGGCGCTGGCGGCGGGCCTGATCCTGTTCCCGGCCTACTTCACCTTCAACGCCGGCGCGCAGGGCATCCCTGCGGATCAGGCGGGCGCGGGCTTTCTGTTCACCACCCTGTCCGCCATCTTCAATTCCATGGGTGCCGGGCGCATCGTGGGCGCGCTGTTCTTCCTGTTCATGACCTTTGCGGCGCTGTCCACCATCATCGCCGTGTTTGAAAACATCATGTCCTTCTGGCTGGAACAGACGAAGCTCAGCCGCCGGAAGATCGCCCTCATCAACATCGCCCTGCTGGCGGTGCTGGCTCTTCCGGCCATCTTCAGCGAGAACCTCTGGAATGGCGTGCGCATCTTCGGCAAGACCTTCATGGATCTGGAGGACTACATCGTCTCCAACCTGATGCTGCCCTTCGGCAGCCTGATCTACGTGCTGTTCTGCACCTCCCGCTACGGCTGGGGCTGGAAGAACTTCGAGGGCGAGGTCAATTCCGGTCGCGGCGTGAAGCTGCCCCGCTGGCTGCGCCCCTACATGACCTGGGTGCTGCCGGTCATCATCGCGATCATCATTGTGATTTCAATCTTCTGAGGTCGGAATGCGTCGCCTGATGGTTCGGGGCGAATCCGAACCGTATTTTCAGAGCCAGACGTAAGAAATCAAGTCCATTCTTGCCGGACTTGATTTCGAGCCTACAGATACAGAATCATACGGAAAGAAAACAGCACCTCTGCCCCTTGAATCTATGGGGACAGAGGTGCGTTCGCATAAACCGCGACAGCGAAGCGGCAGCAGGCCCAGCCTGCCAGCGGCGGCTCGCCGTTACGGTTCGGGGCGAATCCGAACCGCATTTTCAGAACCAGACGTAAGAAATCAAGTCCATTCTTGCCGGACTTGATTTCGAGCCTACAGAT
>JAUNNK010000181.1 GCA_030537335.1 Clostridia bacterium
GTAAGAGAATTTTGTTATCTTTCTCTTTACACCCCAACATTTGACACAGAGCCCATTTTCGCGTATTTTCAGGGGTTTTCATGTTGGCGTGCCATGCGCGATTCGAACGCGCGGCCTTCAGAGTCGGAGTCTGACACTCTATCCAGCTGAGCTAATGGCACACAAGTTGCGCCGGAACCTTTGCAGAAGAAGGAACCGACTGTGCGATTCAGGACGGCATATCTCATGTATGGTTCTGCAGCTGAAACTGCCAACTGACTTCGCAACGTATCTATTATAGCGCAGATTTCCAATTCAGGCAAGCGGTTCGACAAAGGTTTTCATAATTTTCCCGGAATTTTGCAATTGTTCCATCCGCAGCCGAGGTGAAGGAAACCTGCCTGAGCTCTCATGGAGGAATGCGGCTATTCGGGAAATCACGCTGGATGATCTCAATGACTATCCTCTCCAACTGGATGCAGCAGCGTGGGAAGTCTGCCGGACGGTGGGGGCGCGGCAGTGCTCAGTCGAGATAATGGCTGCACTTCCGGCCCTCCACATGCTGATTTTCTGGGTTACCAGATACTCTGCCTCCTCGCATCTGGGAGATAAAAAGGACGGTTGTCTCTCGCAAGGTCATCTCATCCTACTGGCCCGAGACGCGGAGCGTGCAGAAAACGCGGGAGGATCAATAGCCGAATTTCCGCTGCTTTGCGCGCAGGAAGATTGCGCTCAGGAGGACGGCCATGAACTCTGCGGCGACCACGGAGATCCAGATGCCGTCGATTCCCCAGATCAGCGAGAGCAGCAGGATGGAGGCGCTCTGAAAGACCAGCGTGCGCAGGAAGGAGATCAGCGCCGAGGTCAGGCCGTCGTTCAGCACGGTTTAGAAGCCGGAGGCGAAGATGCCGAAGCCCATGAAGCCGAAGGACAGCGCAAAGATCCGGAAGCCGGACACGGTAAGCTCCAGCAGCTCCGCGTCGTACCGACGAAAACCTTCGAGAGCGGAGAAGCGAGGGCCTCGGCGGAGGCGATCATGCCAACGCCGAATATGCCGACGATGGTCAGAATCTTTCGGAGCAGCCCCTTGAGCTCCGCATGGTTGCAGGCTCCGTTGTGGTAGCTGATCACCGGGGCCACACCGATGAACGCCGCAGAGAAGATCATGCTGACGTACATCATAGAAGCGCACAGGATAGCAGCCGCGAAATGGGGGAGAGCTTCCCGTGGTTCGCGCCTGCTTTTGAAGCACCTCAATATAAAGAACGGACGTTGCATTCGACGGCGGTTCTATGCCTTATGGACAAACTGCTCGCGCGTGCGGTTCGCAAGCTTCACCAGGAGCAGCATCACCGGAACCTCCGTCAGAACGCCAACCGTGGTCGCCAGTGCCGCCGGAGATGTGGTGCCAAACAGGGCGATAGCCACCGCAACCGCCAGCTCGAAGAAGTTGGATGCGCCGATCATACCTGCGGGCGCGGCGATTCTGTGCGGCAGCTTCAGAAGGTAACAGGCGGTATAGGCGATGGCAAAGATCAGAAAGGTCTGCGCGATCAGAGCTACGGCGATCAGCAGGATGTGCAGCGGGCTTTCCAGAATGACGCCACCCTGGAAGGAAAACAGCAGGATCAGCGTGAGCAGCAGGCCGACGGTCGTGATTCCATCGAATTTCTGGACAAATACGCCCTCAAAGTATTCCAGCCCCTTATTCCTGGTCACGATCAGCCGGGTCAGAACGCCCGCGACCAATGGAACCACCACAAACAGCGCCACTGAAAGGAACAGTGTATCCCACGGGACAGTCACGTTTGAAACGCCCAGCAGGAATTTCACAATCGGTACAAATGCGATCAGGATAATCAGGTCATTGGTCGCCACCTGTACAACTGTATAGGCGGGATCGCCTTTCGTGAGCGTGCTCCAAACGAACACCATCGCCGTGCAGGGGGCAGCGCCAAGCAGCACGGCCCCGGCGAGATACTCAGTTGCCAATTCCGGTGTGATGAACGCCTTGAAGATACCGAAGAAGAACAGGCTGGCGATCCCGTACATGGTGAAGGGCTTGATGAGCCAGTTGGTGATCCATGTGACAAACAGGCCCTTGGGATTTCTGCCGACATTCTTGATGCTCTGAAAATCCACCTTCATCATCATGGGATAGATCATCAGCCAGATCAGAATTGCCATGGGAATGGATACCCTTGCATACTCAAAGCGATTCAGGAACGCTGGAATCCCCGGCAGAAACCTGCCGATTAGAATACCCAGCGTCATGCAGATAATGACCCAAATTGTCAGATAGCGCTGAAAGAAACTGATGCCCGTTGAATTCTCTTTCTTCATTTCCATCATCTCCAGACCTTATAAATCAAGCAGCTTTTCGTCCTTGATCTGACCGGCATTCCACGCAACCAGTGCGAACCTGCCGTCTGTGTGCGCATCAATGCGGTCAATCCACTCCACTTCGCTGCCAGCCTTCGCGCGCAGGAGGGCGTTGGTCGTGTCAACCTGCGAAAGCGACTGGTTGATGACCCACCAGCCGACGGCGATCTGCGCCCGCTTCAGGTCATCCTCCAGGCGCAGCGCCTCATAGACCGGCGTGGCCTCCGGCAGGGTCACGATCACGACCTCTGTCTCAGCGCTTCGCAGGCGGGGCAGCAGACGCTTCACGGACTCCGGCGTCTCCCCCTTGGTGCGCTGAATCTCCCGATCGTAGCTCTCGGTGGATTCCAACAGCAGCAGCGTATGCCCCGTGGGGGCCGTGTCGATGACGACGATGCGGTCCTCCGCCTGGGCGACCATCTCTGCAAAGGCCCGGAACACGGCGATCTCCTGCGTGCAGGGGGAGCGCAGATCCTCCTCGATGTAGGCGAGATCCTCCTCCGACAGGCCGTTCGCCTGCGCCTTGGACAGCACCTCCTCCTGATACCGCTTCAGCTCGGCCTGTTCGTCGATGTGACTCATCGCAACATTGTCCGCCCGATCCAGCACGAATTTCAGGTGCGCGGCGGGGTCGGTGGTCGTCAGCAGCACCTTCTTGCCGCGCTGTGCCAGGCCCAGGGCAATCGCCGCCGCGATGGTCGTCTTGCCCACGCCGCCCTTGCCCATGGTGAACACCACCCTTCTGCCGCTCTTTTCGATGGAATCCACCACGTCCCGCATCCGGTGGAACTGTTCTGTGTTCAGCGCCCGATGCGCAACTTCGCGCTTATCCTCCCGCAGCATCGCGCGCACGTTCTCCAGTCCGGTGATGTTGTAGGCCCGGAGCGGAATCATGCAGGCGTTGAGGGGTGTCAGGCCCTCTGGGATGGCGTTCAACGCTGTCTGCTGCTTTTCGTACAGCTTTACTGAGATGGGATCGTCGCACTGGAGCAAAACGCCGTTTACCAGAAGAATCTGATTCCGAATGCCCAGCTCGGCCAGTTCCAGGGAGGCGCGCTCCGCCTCCTTCAGCGGCGCTTCCTCGGGGCGTGTCACCAGCACCAACGTAGTCAGGCCTCCGTCCGCCAGCGTGGAGACAGCAGCCCTGTACATCTCCTTTTTGCTCTCCAGGCCGGAGAGCTGCCCCAGGCAGGATGCGCCGTGGGTGCTCTCGCTGATGAAGCCGCTCCACGCGGACGGCAGCTGGAGCAGCCGGAGCGTATGGCCCGTGGGCGCGGTGTCAAAGATGATGTGATCGTACTTCCGCTGCACCCCGACATCAGTGATGAAGCCGGCGAACTCGTTGAATGCCGCGATCTCGATGGTGCAGGAGCCGGAGAGCTGCTCCTCCATGTTCGCAATGACCGCTTCCGGCATGACCCCGCGGTACGGCGCGATCACGCTCTCCCGATATTCCGCCGCGGCCTGCAGGGGATCGAGGTTCACCACGGTCAGGTGGGGAGCGCCCGGGATCGGCGTTCCACGGTTGGACAGCTCCGTCGCAAACACGTCCTGAAGGTTCGACGCGGGATCCGTGCTGATCAGCAGCACCTCGCGGCCCCTGTCCGCCAGATAGACCGCGGTCGCACAGGCGGCGGAGGTCTTGCCAACGCCGCCCTTGCCTGTGAAGAACAGATACTTCGTATTCGCAACGATGGTTGGATCAAACTGCTTCATATCGATGGCCCTCCTCTGCCGGATGTTCAGCAGCACCCGCCGGAGCAGCAGCAACCGCTCTCCACTTTCGGCTCTTCGCCGCAGCAGCAACCGTCTGTTTTCACTTCCTCGGCGCTGCAGCAGCAG
>JAUNNK010000182.1 GCA_030537335.1 Clostridia bacterium
ATGGCCGCGCCGCCGCGGGTGTCGCCGTCCAGCTTGGTGAGGATCACGCCGTCCACGCCCAGCTCGTCGTTGAAGGTCTTGGCGACCGTCACCGCGTCCTGACCGGTCATGGCGTCCACGACCAGCAGGATCTCCTTGGGTTTGACCGCGTCGCGCACGTCGCGCAGCTCCTGCATCAGGTTTGTGTCGATGTGCAGACGTCCCGCAGTATCGATGATGACCGGATCGCGGCCGTAGTAGCGGGCGTACTCGATGGCTTCCTTCGCAATCTCCACCGGATTGCCCTGGCCGCGCTCGAACACCTCAACGCCTACCTGTCCGCCCACCACCTGCAGCTGCTTGATGGCTGCGGGGCGGTACACGTCGCAAGCGACCAGAAGTGGCTTCTTATCGCCCTTCTTGATCATGTTGCCCAGCTTGCCGCACATGGTGGTCTTACCTGCGCCCTGCAGACCGCAGAGCATGTAGATCGTCGGCGGCTGGGACGAGTAGGTCAGCTTGGCGTTGCTGCCGCCCATCAGGGCCGTCAGCTCCTCGTTGACGATCTTGATGACCTGCTGGCCGGGGGTCAGGCTCTCCAGGATGTCCGCGCCCACTGCGCGCTCGGTGACTTTCTTAATGAAATCCTTGACGACGGTGAAGTTGACGTCCGCCTCCAGCAGCGCCATGCGCACTTCCCGCATTGCGGATTTTACGTCCGCCTCCGTGAGCTTACCCTTGCTGTTGAGCTTTTTAAACGCGCCTTGCAGCTTGTCGGTCAATCCCTCAAATGCCATTGCGCCTCACCTCTCATACAGGATATTTTGAAGGGCCTCGCGGGCCTCGTCGATGCTTTCCAGATCCTCGCCTTCCGCATGGACGCGGTTCAGCGCCCGCATGCAGCGCTGCGCCTGATCGGTGAGCTCCCGATAGCGTCGGGCCAGACCCAGCTTCTCCTCGTAGTCCATGAGCTGCCGCTTGCCCTTTTGCAGCGCGTCGCTCACGCCCTGCCGGGTGATAAAGAGCTGTTCGGCGATTTCCGCCAGCGAGAGATCCTCCTCGCAGTACAGGCGCAGCACCTCGCGCCTGTGCTCGGTCAGCAGCGGGCCGTAAAAATCCAGCAGGCAGGTCAGTTCCACCCGGGTCTCCACATCGGCCATCGCGCTACCTCCGCAAGTTATTTCACTTGACAGCTTGTTCATTATAGACCAAAACGCGGATGATGTCAAGCATTTCCGCTTGACATCATCGAAAATCAACATTGGCGCGCTCACATGCCCTCCTGGGCCATGGCCGTGCCGAAGTAGCGCTGCGCCTCCTCGTCGGAGAGCTCAAAGCGATCGATCAGCTGGGCGATGATCGTGGCGGTGCGGGTGGAGGCCTCCTTGGCAAAGTCCGTGACGCGGCTCTTCCACTTCTCCTGACTCATGTTCCAGCGCGCGCACTCCATTTCCATCTCCGGCTCCAGAAGGCTGTACTCCAGCTCGATCTTTGCAAGCACGCTCTGGCTGCGCATGTTGGTGGCCAGCAGCTCGCCGAAGCGGGTCATGAACCAGTCGCGCATTTCATCGTTCTTCATCAGCGCCACGAAGAGCACGTTGCTCTGGGGCGTGACGGAGCCCACCTCGCCGTCGCTGGTCATCCAGGAGCGGATGGAATTGCCCGTGGAGCGGAAGCCCAGATCCTCGTCGAAGAGGATCCAGCGCCACAGGCCGTCCTCCTCGGTGCTGCGGTACATGCGCACGTTGTTCAGGTCGCGATTGTTGCTGTAGATCTGCATCATCACGTATTCCAGATAGTTCTCCACGTCCATGTAGGTGCGCAGCTTTGCGAGGTTTTCCTCGCTCTTCACGCCCTCATTCTTCACAAAGCGCATCATCTCGCGGAAGTTGTCGCTGGAGCCCTGCACGGCGATACCGTCCTTGCCCTCCAGCAGATCGATGGCGTCGGGATTCTCCCAGCCCTCGAACTGGCAGATGGACTCGGGACAGATGCGTTCGCGCAGGTGGTACACGCCCCAGTATTTTCCGTTGACGTACACCACTACGGTCTCGCTCTCCTGGTACATCACGCTGGTGTCGTGGGCCAGCGAGGTCAGCACCACGTCGCGCATGAAGGCGTAGCTGTGATCCTGTCCGCCCGCGCGCAGCACCACGGACTTGTACTCCCCGTAGTCCCGCCGGGAGAACAGCTCCGCGCAGAAGCGGTTGTTGCCATAGATGTTCTTGGCCTCCAGGCGGAAGGCCTTCTGCTCGTTCTCCAGGCGGCTGCTGCTGCCGTTCAATTTGAGCTCGCAGCCCTGGGCGATGATCTGGCTGCCGTCCACGCCGTAGAACTCGGCAAAGACGTTGTAGCCGTCGCCCACCTTTCCGGTCTGGAGCGTGCCGCTGGAGCCTGTGAGTTCGCTTGGCTTGCCGGACACGGCAACCACGCCCACCGTGTGCTCCACGCCGAAGATGTAGGTGTTGGCTGCCGCATAGGAGGGAATCGCGTCCTCCCGCCAGGCGATGGCCTTCACCACGGTGTTTTCAGAAATCGTCAGCGGAGCGGTGTAGACCGAAGAACTGCTGGTGGGATCGCTGCCGTCGGTGGTGTAGTAGATGGTCATGCCCTCGTCGGAGGACAGCTCCAGCTCCACCGGACCCGACTGCACGCCGCCAAGCTGAGAGAAGCGCACCTGACGCGGGCAGTAGCCGTAGGACGTGCCGCCGTTGGCTGCGCCTGGGGTGGCGCTGGTGAAGTAGCGATAAGCGCCGTTCAGGCGGCCGTAGCTCACGTCGCGGCGCTGGCTGGCCAGCAACAGGCGATCCAGCACGTTGCCCTGCGCGTCCGACAACAGCAACGGCTCGTCGGCTTCGACGTCCAGGCGGAAGCCGTTGCAGCACAGCGCGCCGCTATCGTCCGCCGCGCCGTCCTCGCCGATCATCTGCACCAGCAGATAGCCGCCCGCCGGGATCACCGTCCCCTGGGGGAACTGCCACTTGCGGGGCTTGTAGGGATTGTTGGAGAGGCCGAAGCCGGAGACGTCCAGATCCTGCGCGGACTCGTTCACCAGCTCCACCCAGTCATTGCGTCCGCTGACCGCGCACATCGCCTCATTGATGTACAGCCCGAGGGCGTTGCTCTCCGGCGCGGCGTAGCCCGGATCCATGGAGGATCGCGCGCCCTGCACCGTGTTTTCGTGGCCCGGCGACGGCAGGTAGGTCTTCTCCAGTTCGCCGTTCTCCGCGCGGATCAGCGACTGATCCGACTCCAGATCGTCGTAGGCCACGGCGGAGACCACCGCGCCCTGCGGGTCGATCAGCAGCACACGCTCACCGCCCGAGGCCAGGCGGAAGCCCGCGTGCAGCTCCACGCCCTTCTCCTCCTCGCCCGTGGCGAACACCAGCAGGCGGCCGCCCGCCGGGAGCGTCACCTCCGGGAATACGAACTTGCGGCGGCTCATCGCGTCGTCCGTAAGAGAGTAGCCCGCGAGGTTCACCTCTCCGCTGCTGCCGTTGCACAGCTCGATCCAGTCGGTATAGTTCCCGTGGCTGTCTGTGATGGTCAGGTTGTTGGAGGCCATCACCTCGCTGATGTAGAGGCTGTCGGTGCGGTAGGGTGCCTCCAGCTCCGCGTTCAGGTTCAGGCCCGCGCCAATGTCCTCGTATGGCGAACAGATCGCATATTCGCCGGTCTCGACGTTCAGCGCATACACGTCGCCTGCGGGCACGCCGGGCAGCTCCAGCGAATCGTGCTCCTGAAAGCTTGCATCGATCAGATGGAGCGTCGCGCCGCTGGCGCTCAGGTTGAAGCCGCAGAACAGCGCATCCGACGGTGCGCCCTCCACGGGATCGCCGCCGTAGATCACCAGCGACGTGCCCGCTTCGAGCACGGTTTTGGGAAACACCATGCCGCCGCGCACGTCCAGGCCCTCGGTCAGCCGCCAGCCGGTGAGCTCCACTGTCTCATCCGACAGGTTCACAAGCTCGATCCAGTCCCGGTATTCGCCCGCCACCGGCAGGCACACGTCGGGGTTCGAGCTCATCACCCGCAGAAAACGCACATCCTGCTGCGACGAATCCGGCGAAGCTTCGGGCAGCACAAAGGCGGCTCCCAGCAGCAGCGCGCACAGTATGCACGCCAGCGCAAGCAGCCTTCCGATTTCCCGGTGCAGGGAACGGCCCACTCCGATCCATCTGCGATTTTTCGACTTCTGATTCTTCAAACTAC
>JAUNNK010000183.1 GCA_030537335.1 Clostridia bacterium
GTCTACGTGTGGATCGACGCGCTGTCCAACTACATCACCGCCCTGGGCTACGGCAGCGACGACGAGACGCTGTTCAATAAGTACTGGCCGGCGGACGTGCACCTGGTGGGCAAGGAGATCGTGCGCTTCCACACGATCTACTGGCCGATCATGCTCCACGCACTGGGACTTCCGCTTCCCAAGCAGGTGTTCGGCCACGGCTGGCTGCTGTTTGGCAACGACAAGATGAGCAAGTCCAAGGGCAACGTGGTCTACCCCGCGCCCATCGTGGAGCGCTACGGCGTGGACGCGCTGCGTTACTACCTCATGCGCGAGATGCCCTTCGGCGCGGACGGCAACTACACCAACGAGGCGCTGCTCACCCGCATGAACGCCGACCTGGTCAACGACCTGGGCAACCTGGTCAGCCGCACCGTGGCGATGATCGAGAAGTACTTCGGCGGTGAGGTGCCCGCACCCGGCGAGGAAAATGAATCCGATATCGCCCTGCGCGAGCGCTATGAGGCTCTGCCGGGCATTGTCGAAAAGCACATGAACGAGCTGCAGTTCTCCCTGGCGCTGTCCGAAATCTGGAAGCTCATCGGCGACTGCAACCGCTACATCGACGTCAACCAGCCCTGGGTGCTGTGCAAGAGCGAGGAGGGCCTGCCCCGCCTGAAGAACTGCATGTACTATCTGGCCGAGTGCATCCGCGCCATCGCCGTGCACATCTATCCCACCATGCCCTCCACCCCGGCGCGCATCTTCGAGCAGCTGGGCGTGACGGATCCCGAGCTTATGACCTGGGAGAGCGTCAAGAAGTTCGGCGGCCTGAAGCCCGGCACGAAGGTGGCAAAGGGCGCGGCGCTGTTCCCGCGCGTGGACATCAAGAAGGAGCTGGAGTTCCTCTACGGCGGCAAGGAGGAAGCCCCCGCCAAGAAGGAAGAAAAGCCCGCGAAGAAGCAGGAGAAGAAGGCCGAAAAGAAGGCCGAGCTGCCCGAGGGCCTCGCCTCCTTCGACGACTTCATGAAGATCAAGCTCATCGCAGCCAAGGTCATCGCCTGCGAGAAGGTGGCCAAGAGCGACAAGCTGCTCAAGGAGACCCTGGACGTGGGCGGCGGCGTGACCAAGACCGTGTGCTCCGGCATCGCCAAGTACTACGCCCCCGAGGAGCTGGTGGGCAAGACGGTGGTCATGGTGGCCAACTTCGCACCGCGCAAGATGGCGGGCGAGGTCTCCGAGGGCATGCTGCTGTGCGCCGAGGATGAAAACGGCGTGAAGCTCCTGACTGTGGACGGCTCCGTGGCCCCCGGAAGCGAGATCGGCTGATGAAGGTCACGGTCATCGGCTGCGGGCGCTGGGGCTCGCTGATCACCTGGTATCTGGATAAGATCGGCCACCAGGTCAGCCTGTACGGGCGCGCATCCTCGCCCCACATGCAGCGCTTCCTGGCCGAACGGAAAAACGATCTACTTCAGTTCCCCGAGAGCATCGCGCTGTGCACCGAGCTTACATGCGCGCAGGGCGCGGAGGTCATCGTGATCTCCGTGCCCTCCCAGGCGCTCCAGGGCCTGATGGATCAATTGAAACCCCTGAACCTGAGGAACAAGACCTTCGTGCTGTGCATGAAGGGCATTGAAATCGAGACCGGCCGCCGCCTGTCCGAGGTGGCCCGGGACAACCTCGATCCCTCCTGCGCGGTCGCCGTGTGGCTCGGCCCCGGCCACGTGCAGGAATTTTACGCCGGCATCCCCAACTGCATGGTCATCGACAGCGAGGATGAAGCGGTCAAGCACCGCCTAGTGAACGAATTCTCCAGCCAGCTGATCCGCTTTTACTACGGCGAGGATCTGATCGGCAATGAGATCGGTGCGGCCGCGAAGAACGTGATCGGCATTGCCGCTGGCGTGCTGGACGGACTCAAGCTCACCACCTTGAAGGGCGCGCTGATGAGCCGCGGCACCCGGGAGATCGCCCGGCTGATCGAGGCCATGGGCGGCAATCCCTTCTCCGCCTACGGTCTGTGCCACCTGGGCGACTACGAGGCCACCGTGTTCTCCCGCTTCAGCCACAACCGCCGCTTCGGCGAGATGCTGGTGACCGGCGAGAAGTTCGACAAGCTGGCCGAGGGATACTACACCGCCGACGCGCTGGTGCGGCTGGGCGCGCGCTATCAGGTGGAGCTGCCCATCTGCGAGGCCGTGTACGCCGTGCTCTACCGGGGCGCGGACGTGCAGGAGACCATCGACGGCCTGTTCAGCCGCAGCCTGAAGAACGAGCTATGGAAAGAGACGCATGAAGATCTTTGACACCCACTGCCACATCGCCGACCCCGCCTTCGACGAGGATCGCGATGCGGTCATCGCCCGCTTCCGGGACAGCGGCGTGTGCCGGGCCAATGTGGTGGCCGACCCCTGCGAGGAGGAGCCCAATCAGGAGAAGGTGTTCTCCCTTGTGGAGGAGTACGGCTTCCTCTGCGCATCCATCGGGGCCCATCCCCACAACGCCAGCCGCTACGACGCTGCCGCCGAAAAAACGATCCTTGAATACCTGAAACACCCCAAGTGCCGCCTGCTGGGGGAGATCGGCCTGGACTACCACTACGATCTCTCCCCGCGGGAGGTGCAGAAAGCGGTGTTCGACCGCCAGCTGGAGCTGGCGTATGAAAAGCAGGTTCCGGTGCAGCTGCACATCCGCGAGGCCCACGGCGACTGTATGGACATGCTGCGATCTCGCCTCGCCGCCGGACGCATGCCCGCGGGCATCATGCACTGCTACACCGGCAGCTGGGAGGCCGCAAAGGTCTATCTGGACGCTGGGCTGTACATCTCCCTCTCCGGCGCGCTGACCTTCAAGAACGCGCCGAAGCTTGTGGAGGTCTGCCGCAACGTGCCCGCCGACCGCCTGCTGATCGAGACGGACTGCCCCTACATGGCCCCGGTGCCGCTGCGCGGGCGCAGAAACGAGCCCGCCTTCATCACCCACACCCTGGCCAGAGCCGCAGAGCTGCGGGAAATTTCGCCCGAGCGCATGGCGGAGCAGCTCTATGAAAACGCGCTGCGCATCTTCGGCCTGCGTGACGAAGTCTGAGGAGGATACCTTGGAAAACCTGACTGCCATCATCGAAGCCATCCTGTTCGTATCCGGCGATCCGGTGCGCGTGGACGTGCTGGCCCACGCCATGAACCTGACCGTGCAGGAGCTGGAGCAGGCCCTCGACGAGCTGCGGGATCATCTGGCCCTTGAGAACCGGGGCATCCAGCTCAACCGCAGCGGCGAGACCGTGTTCCTCTCCATCTGCCCGAAGTACGCGCCCCAGGTGGAGCTGTTTTTGCAGCCCATCCAGAAGCAGCCGCTGTCTCAGGCCGTGCTGGAGACCCTCTCCATCATCGCCTACCGCCAGCCCGTCACCAAGGGCGACGTGGAGGGCGTGCGCGGCGTGAAGTGCGATTACTCCGTGCAGACGCTGGTGAACCGGGGCTTCATTGAGGAGTGCGGCCGCAGGGAAACCCTGGGCCGGCCCATCCTCTACCGCACCACCGACAAATTCTTGCAGCACTTCGGCATCGAGTCCCTGGACGAGCTGCCCAGCGTGGACTTCAGCTCCGAGGGCGAGATGCCCATCTGAGCCGTTGCACTGTCTGGAACGAAATTTGACCTTCGTGTAAAATATGACCGATGCACCCGTTTTGCCGGAATTTTGTTCACAGATGTGTTTGACGGTTTTGTGTAGAAATGGTATAATTGATTTGTATTGTTGTACATATTAGGAGGATTTACAGATGGCTACGAACCGTTCCAGGAATTCGCGCGAAAGGAGATTGCGCGCGCGCTATCGCAGAAAGATCTGGACGTGCGGCATCATCATGCTCATCATCGGTCTCGTGCTGGGCTATGTGCTGTGCATGATGTTCCTGGTGGATAAGCCCTCGTTCCTGACCCCGGCTTCCGCCACCCCCACTCCCGCGCCGATCATCACCGTGACGGAAGCGCCCACCGCAGAGCCCACGCCTGAGCCGACTGCCGAGCCCACCGCCGTGCCGACGGCAGAACCCACCGCAGAGCCGACGGCTGTTCCCACGGCGGAGCCCACCGCCGAGGCCAACATCGAGCCGGCCATCGTCTTCAATTCTCTGAACGAGGTCACGGCTGTTCCCACGGCCGAGCCGACTGCGGAGCCCACTGCGA
>JAUNNK010000029.1 GCA_030537335.1 Clostridia bacterium
CTACAACAGGAGGTCTCTTTTTTCCTTTGTCCGTTGGTCTGGGATCAGTCCAAATTGAGAATCGGGGAGGGTACTTTTATTCTCTTCCAACAGGAGCCTGTGAAAAAAACTCTGTAAAAGATGAAAACCAAGGCCTTCTGTGATAAGATAAAAAACATAGGAGGCCTGAATTATGGCGAACAAGAAGAAAGAGTACTACAAACCGGGACCCATGACTGAGGGAAAGCGGAACATCATCCAGGGGCTGCTGCAGGAATACAATATCGAAAGCGCCGCTGACATACAGGAAGCGCTAAAAGATCTTCTGGGCGGGACGATCAAGGAAATGATGGAAGCAGAAATGGATGAGCACCTGGGCTATGCGAAGTCTGAGCGATCTGACAGCGACGATGCCCGGAACGGGTATAAAAGCAAGAGGATCACGACGAGCTATGGCGGCATGGAGATCGAAGTGCCACAGGATCGGAAATCGACCTTCGAGCCGAAGGTGGTGAAAAAACGGCAGAAGGACATCAGCGAAATCGATCAAAAGATCATCTCAATGTATGCAAAAGGAATGACCACCCGGCAGATTTCTGAAACGCTCATGGACATCTACGGTTTTGAAGCGTCCGAAGGGTTCATCTCGGATGTGACGGACAAGCTTCTTCCCCAGATCGAAGAATGGCAGAAACGGCCTTTAAGCGAGATTTATCCAGTGGTGTTCATTGACGCCATTCACTACTCGGTTCGAGACAACAACGTGATCCGGAAGCTGGCTGCATATGTCATTCTGGGAATCAACTGCGAGGGTAGGAAGGAAGTGCTGTCCATCCAGGTTGGTGAAAATGAAAGCGCCAAATACTGGCTGTCCGTGCTGAATGAACTGAGAAACCGCGGCGTAAAGGACATCCTGATCCTGTGCGCAGATGGACTGACCGGAATCAAGGAGGCCATAGCTGCTGCGTATCCACAGACCGAATACCAGCGCTGCATCGTCCACCAGGTGCGCAACACGCTGAAATACGTGGCAGATAAAGATCGGAAAGCGTTTGCCAATGACCTGAAAACCATTTACAATGCGCCATCCGAGCAGGCTGGCCGGGAAGCGCTGGATGACGTCACGGAGAAATGGGAAGAGAAGTATCCCCGCGCCATGAAGCGCTGGTATGACAGCTGGGACGCAGTCAGCCCGATCTTCAAGTTCTCCAAGGACGTGCGAACGGTGATTTATACCACCAACGCCATTGAAAGCCTGAATGCAACGTACCGTCGTCTGAACAGTCAGCGCAGCGTATTCCCCAGCGACACGGCGCTGCTAAAAGCGCTCTATCTGTCCACGTTTGAGGCCACGAAGAAATGGACGATGCCGATCCGTAACTGGGGCAGGGTTTACGGCGAGCTGGCCGTCATGTACGATGGCCGACTGCCGGACTGATACCAGAATCAGTCAGATCCGTCAAGGGTAAAATGAACGCCCGTTTCACGGGCGCCCTTGACAGATCTGCCCGATTCTGGTAGAACGGTAGCCAAGAGCCGAACGGCAGGTTCTGCCGTTCGGCCCCATCTGATCCTGGTCGTATCACGGAAGACCGGTATTTACAGAAAGAATTTCACAGGGCCTCCAACAGGGCGCAGCTGTTGGATTTCCAATTCGCCAGCCTGCGTCCGGCCTGACGGCCTGATCGAAAACTTAGACGGTCTCTGCACCTGTTTCGTGTAACAATCTTCTCAGACATGGTTTCCAGGCTCCTTTCGAATGTGTCGTGTCGTAACTCCATTCTAACAGCTGCCTGCCTACCATGTCTGTTTTTTTGCACAACTTATTGTACCTTAACTTCTAGGTTGAAAAAATCTTTGGGATGATATATAATTCTATGTGAAATCAGGATTGATGATCGTTCAAAACGGGGTCATTCAAAAGCACTTTCATCGGGGAAGAACAGGGACAAGCATGAGCGGAATTAAAGATGTTGCAAAGAAAGCGGGCGTATCCATTTCGACCGTATCGAATGTTCTGAACAAGTCGAGATACGTCAGTCCGGAGCTTGTAGGGCGGGTTGAGGCTGCTGCGGAGGAGCTTGCATACGAAGTAAACCCGATGGGCAGAGGACTGAAAAACAACAAAAGCGGCACGATCGGGATCATTACAGAGGACATGTGCGGCGTGTTCTATCCCTATGTCATCAAGGGAATCAACGAAATCGCAACGGAAAGAGATTACCAGATCACCATCTGTGATACGCAGGGAACCTACGGCGATCAGGCGGCGCTTCAGAGAGAACGGAAATTTTTTCAGAAATTCGTCGTAAACCGCGTGGATGGCATCATCTTTGTATCGATGGTTCCCAACGAAAAGAAAAAAGAGTATTTCGACGAAATCAAAAAGATGGCAAGAAAATACAAGAATACTGCGCTTGTCAGTGTTGAACGGGATTTTACGAGTGAAGGGATTGATTCCGTATATCTGGACGGCTACGCCAACGCAAAAATCGCCGTGCAGCACCTGATCGACTGCGGTTGCCGGAAGATCTGCCATATCACGGGGCCACAGGTGCTCCAGATCGCCAAGGAGCGCGTCGTCGGTTACAAGGCCTGCATGAAGGAAAACGGGCTTCCCGTGGAAGAGGAGCGCATGATTGCGAAGGGCGATTATACTCACCAGAGCGGTTACAGCGCCATGAAGCAGCTTCTGGAAATGACGCCCGATCTGGACGGCGTGTTCTGCGGCAACGACCAGATGGCTGTCGGAGCGATGAAATACCTGAAGGAGATCGGAAAGCGGGTTCCTGAGGACATCAAGCTGATCGGCTATGACGATGTGTTCCTGGCGAGCGTGGTTGAGCCCAGCCTCTCAACAATCCACGTTCAAAAAAAGCGCCTCGGAATCGAGGCTGCAAAGATGCTCTTTGACAGGATCGATTCCAACGACGAAAGGAAAGTGCGGGGAATCAAAAAGGAGGGCCGGCTGATCGTCCGGAAGTCCACGGTGAAAAATGCTGTGGAAGACTGGGATATTGTGGAGTGGTAGGTAAGAAAAACGCGCGCGCATGCATCAAGGCAAGGGCGCGTGTTTTCATGTGGAAGCCTGCCTTTTTTTGTGCGCTTTGGGTGAAAAAACGGAAGCCTTTTGAGTGTGCGCGGGGGAAATACTGCTCGGAATGCGTGCATAATACGTCGATTTCTGATAAAAAAATAGTGTAAAAATATACTGTTTAAACAAAATTTCGCTCGACATATCGTGAACATATTGACAAAAACGTTTTTATGAATTAGTATATAACTAATCAAATAAAGCGCGTTCGGTAACAGTAATCCGATTTTATTTTTTACATGATAAAAAAACGTTTTTCTGGATGCTTGTATTTCAAAAAACGACTTGAATGAAGGGAGATTTGAAAAATGGCAGACAAGAAACAGCTTGCACAAAAACTACTGGAACAGGGTGGCGGGATCCTGAGATTGGCGCCCACCTGGGTACCGAGAGCCTTCTGCAGACCCGGCAAACGAATCAAACTTCATCAGGACGATTATTTCGTGCTGGGTGAGAGAGGCGGCATCGACGAGCGCTGGTTTTCCTCAACCACCTGGGCGGAGAACGGCCCCGGCACGCCCGAGGATGAGGGCATGAGCTATGTCGTAAGCGCGGACGGCAGCGAGAGGATCCTTCTGAAGGAAATGATCGATCTGCTGGGCGCGGACGTCATCGGCGAAGCGCTCTGGAACAAGTATCACGGCTGGGCGATGTTCTCCAAGTTCTTCGACAATGCCGGTCCGCTGCCGCACCACATCCACCACAGAGACGAGCACGCTGCAAGGGTTGGCGCAGCCGGAAAGCCGGAGATGTACTTCTTCCCGTCCCAGATGAACAACCACGGCGGCGAATTCCCCTTCACCTTCTTCGGCTTCACGCCTGAAACCACGAAGGAACAGGTTCTGGAATCCCTGCGGAACTTCACCAAGGGCGACAACAACATCCTTGGTATCGCCCAGGCATACAAGCTCGAGCTGGACACCGGCTGGGATGTGCCGCCTGGAGTCATGCACGCGCCCGGCAGCCTCTGCACCTATGAGCCGCAGTTCGCTTCCGACGTGTACGCCATGTACCAGTCCGTGCTGCTCAACGGCCAGATCGTGGGCAAGGATCTGCTGTGGAAGAATTCTCCCGCAGAGGTGGTCGAGAACGAGGATTACGAGTATCTGCTGGACGTCATCGACTGGGACAAGAACGTGGATCCCGATTTCCACAAGAACCGCTTCATGCGTCCGCTCCCGGTAAAGCCCGTGGAGGAGATGAAGGCAGAGGGCTATGTGGAGGAGTGGATCTGCTACAAGTGCCCCCAGGTCAGCGCAAAGCGCCTGACGGTGCTGCCGGGTCAGACCGTGACCATCAGGGATGCGGCTCCCTACGGCCTGATCTGCCTGCAGGGTCACGGCAGCTTCGGTCAGTGGCCGATCGAATCTCCTGCCTCCATTCGCTATGGTCAGCTGACCAACGACGAATACTTTGTGACAGAAAAAGCTGCCAGGGAAGGCGTTGTGATCAGCAACCCGTCCACCTCCGATCCCATCGTCATCCTGAAGCACTTCTCTGATAATCCCGATCTGGTGATCGAATAATAAAGGGGGAAAGAAGTCTTGGGCGGCACAAATTATATCCTGGAAGCAACAGGAATTTGTAAAGCTTTCTCCGGCGTAACGGTTCTGAGCGACGCGGCCTTGTCCATCAAAGCAGGCGAACTGCATGCGCTGATGGGTGAAAACGGTGCCGGTAAATCTACCCTGATGAAAATCATCATGGGTATTTATACCAAGGACGCCGGCGTGGTCAAGCTCGATGGACAGGAGGTAGATTTCAAATCTGCCAGAGATGCGCTGGATGCCGGCATCTCCATGATCCATCAGGAGCTGAGCCCGATTCCGGAAATGACCGTTGCTGAAAACGTCTTTCTGGGGAGAGAGCAGAAGAAGATCAAGGGTTTGCCATTTGTAGACAAGAAGGAACTGAAGCGCAAGACGCAGGAGCTGCTCGACGAATACGAGCTCTCTGAATACATCAGTCCCGGTATGAAGATGAAGGACCTGAACATTGCGCAGGTCCAGATGATGGAAATCATCAAGGCCGTTTCCTACAACTCCAAGGTAATTATCATGGACGAGCCCACATCCTCGCTCTCTGATAAGGAAACGAAGATTCTCTTCGGCATCATCGATACGCTGAAGGCGAAGCAGGTTGGCATCATCTACATCTCCCACCGCATGGATGAGGTATTTGAGCTGGCGGATCGCGTTTCCATCCTCCGCGATGGACAGTTTATCGGCTGCGTTCGGATCGAGGACGCCTCCAGAGAACAGTTGATCAACATGATGGTCGGCCGTGAGCTGGAGGGCGGCTATCCCAGGAATACCACGAAGCGCGGAGAAGTCGTTCTGGAGCTGAAGAATTTCACCAGAAAGGGCGTTTTCGAGGAGGTGAACTTGAAGGTTCACGCAGGCGAAATCCTTGGTCTGGCCGGCCTGGTGGGCGCTGGCCGAAGCGAGGTCATGCGCGCGCTGGTGGGCTACGACAAGCTCGATTCCGGCGAGATCATCCTCGAGGGACAGAGCATTCAGATCAAGCATCCGAAGGACGCCATCGATCACCACATCATCATTGCCTCTGAGGACAGAAAGCAGCTGGGTCTGGTTCTGTGCCGCAACATCAAGGAAAATGTTGCCCTGCAGAATTTCGACAAGCTTTCCCACGCGGGCTTTGTCCGCAAGGCGAAGGAAAAGGCTTCTGTCAAGGAATACACCGCCAAGATGGCCACCAAGATGAACGGAATCGACGATCTGGTTTCCAGCCTTTCCGGCGGTAACCAGCAGAAGGTGGTTCTCGCGAAGTGCCTGCTGGGCGATCCGAAGGTTCTGATCATGGACGAGCCGACGAGAGGTATCGACGTCGGTGCAAAGGCAGCCATCTACAACATCATGGTTGATCTGGCCAAGCAGGGAATTGCGATTATCATGATTTCTTCCGAAATGCCCGAGCTGATCGGCATGAGCAACCGCATCATGGTGATGGCCGGCGGCAGGGTGAAGGGCGAATTTGAAGATACCGAGAATGTTACTCAGCAGGAAATTATGGATCTGGCGTTTGGAGGAAAATAAGATGACTCAGAAGAAAGCTCTAGGGAAGATGCTCAGACAGTTCGGTCTGTTCTTTGTAGCTCTGATTATTATCGTTGTCATGAGCTTTGTTTCGGATGTATTCCTGAAGTCTGCAAACATCAGAAACGTTTTGAGGCAGATTTCCCTGAATGGTATACTGGCGGTTGGTATGACGTTCGTCATCCTCACCGGCGGCATTGACCTCTCGGTTGGCTCGGTCGTTGCAATCACCGGCGTTATCAGCGGTTCCATCATGATCAGCGGCGGTAACTGGCTGCTGGCCTGCCTGGCTGCACTGGTGATTTCCCTGCTCTGCGGCGCAATCAACGGTCTGCTGATCGCCTACGTCGGCTTCCAGCCCTTCATTGCAACACTGTCCACGATGACCATCGGCCGCGGCTTCGCACTGGCCTATTCGGACGGCAAGCCCTATACCATTTCCAATCCCGCCTTCAAGGAGATCGGCCAGGGTTCCTTCCTGGGCATCCCGATTCCGATCATTCTCCTGTTCGTCGTCTGCATCCTCGGCATCGTCATCCTCAACACCACGACCTTCGGTCGCTATGTTCTGGCTCTGGGCGGCAACAAGTCCGCAGCTCGACTCTCCGGTGTGCGCACCAAGCGCGTTGAGCTGATGGTCTATGTGCTCTCCTCTGCCTGCGCATGGCTCGTCGGCCTGATCCTCGCCGCCCGCATCAGCTCCGGTCAGCCGACCGCCGGTGAATCCTACGAAATGGATGCAATCGCGGCAACTGCAATCGGCGGCACCAGTATGAACGGCGGTATCGGCACCCTGACCGGCACGATCCTCGGCTTCGTCATCATCGGTCTGCTGAGCAACTCCATGAACCTGCTGAACATCAACTCCTTCTATCAGCAGATTGTGAAGGGTCTGCTCATCATCATCGCCGTATTCCTCGACATGAGAACCAAGGGCGCAAAGGCGTAATTCCAAGTGGGTTTAATATCGCGAGATATTAAAAATAAGAGGCAACAACAAGGAGGACACAAGAATGAAGCGTATTCTCGGTATCGTGCTGGCACTGGTAATGGTGCTGACCATGGGCGCATTTGCAGAGGAAAACTCTCAGTACGTCATCGGCTTCTCTTCCAAGGACAACTCTGACACCTTCGTAGCAAACATCGCCGACGCAGCCGTCGCCAAGGCGGAAGAGCTGGGCGTGAAGCTGCTGATGTACGATGCACGCGGCGACGTGAACCAGCAGATCTCTGACGTTGAGACCATGATCGCCCAGGGCGTTGACGCGATCGTCGTCATCCCCCAGAGCGTGGAAGGCTCCGCTCCCGTGGTTCAGATGTGCAATGACGCCGGCATCCCGATCATCATCGACAACGGCGACATCGCGGACAAGAACTACACCGCGTTCGTAGGCTGCACCGACCAGCAGTCCGGCGAGATCCTGGGCCAGTGGTTCGTAGACAACCTGGCGGAAGGCTCCAAGATCTGCATCATCGAGGGCCCGATGGGTCAGTCCGGTCAGGTTGGCCGCTATGCCGGTTTCGAGGCAGTGGGCATGCTGGATAAGTTCGAAGTACTGGCCTGCCAGACCGCGAACTGGAAGCGCGACGAGGCCATGGCCCTTGCCGAGGACTGGATCGTGACCTACGGCGAAGATCTGGTTGCGATCGTTTGCGAGAACGACGACATGGCGATGGGCGCTCTGGCAGCCTGCGAAGCGGCTGGCCGCGACGACATCCTCATCGGCGGCGTTGACGCAATCGCTGATGCTGTTCAGGCCGTGAAGGAAGGCCGCATGGAAATCTCTGTTCTGCAGGATGCTGCAGGCCAGGGCGAGAAGGGCGTTGAGGTTGCTCTGGCAGCCGCCAAGGGCGAGGCCTTCGAGTTCGACACCCGCATCCCCTTCGTTGGTCTGACCGCCAACAACATCGACGCTTACCTCGAGGGCGGCGTTGCCGCAGCCGTTGAGGCCGGCGCATAAGCGCAGCCGTTGCGTACATGTTCCGTACTTAATATCGCGAGATATTAAAAAATAAAGAGGCAACAACAAGGAGGACACAAGAATGAAGCGTATTCTCGGTATCGTGTTGGCACTGGTAATGGTGCTGACCATGGGCGCATTTGCAGAGGAAAACTCTCAGTACGTCATCGGCTTCTCTTCCAAGGACAACTCTGACACCTTCGTAGCAAACATCGCCGACGCAGCCGTCGCCAAGGCGGAAGAGCTGGGCGTGAAGCTGCTGATGTACGATGCACGCGGCGACGTGAACCAGCAGATCTCTGACGTTGAGACCATGATCGCCCAGGGCGTTGACGCGATCGTCGTCATCCCCCAGAGCGTGGAAGGCTCCGCTCCCGTGGTTCAGATGTGCAATGACGCCGGCATCCCGATCATCATCGACAACGGCGACATCGCGGACAAGAACTACACCGCGTTCGTAGGCTGCACCGACCAGCAGTCCGGCGAGATCCTGGGCCAGTGGTTCGTAGACAACCTGGCGGAAGGCTCCAAGATCTGCATCATCGAGGGCCCGATGGGTCAGTCCGGTCAGGTTGGCCGCTATGCCGGTTTCGAGGCAGTGGGCATGCTGGATAAGTTCGAAGTACTGGCCTGCCAGACCGCGAACTGGAAGCGCGACGAGGCCATGGCCCTTGCCGAGGACTGGATCGTGACCTACGGCGAAGATCTGGTTGCGATCGTTTGCGAGAACGACGACATGGCGATGGGCGCTCTGGCAGCCTGCGAAGCGGCTGGCCGCGACGACATCCTCATCGGCGGCGTTGACGCAATCGCTGATGCTGTTCAGGCCGTGAAGGAAGGCCGCATGGAAATCTCTGTTCTGCAGGATGCTGCAGGCCAGGGCGAGAAGGGCGTTGAGGTTGCTCTGGCAGCCGCCAAGGGCGAGGCCTTCGAGTTCGACACCCGCATCCCCTTCGTTGGTCTGACCGCCAACAACATCGACGCTTACCTCGAGGGCGGCGTTGCCGCAGCCGTTGAGGCCGGCGCATAAGCGTAACCCCGGATAACGACCCTTCGTTGAATCGCTTTGATTCAGGTTGCCTCTGGAAGCACCTGAGATAAGCGAAACAGGGCGCCGCCGACCATGCCGATTCAAGCCTGAAGCGATCGGCGGCGCCTTATCTATACGAACCGAACGACATTTTCGGCATTTTACAGAAAGAGGATGAGAACAGCATGCTAAGAAATATACCTAAAGTCTTGCCGCCGGATCTCGTGAAATACATGATGGAAATGGGTCATTCCGATGTTCTCATCATTGCAGATGCGAATTTTCCCGGAACGGCGCATGCAAAAAGAATGATCCGCATGGATGGTATCATGATTCCCGAGCTGCTGGATGCCGTGCTCCAGCTGTTCCCGCTGGACAATTTTGTCCCCAATCCCGTTCGCCTGATGCGCAATCTTCCCACGGAACCTGTCCCGGAGATCTGGAAGACCTATGAAGCCCTGCTGAAGAAATACGATCAGGACGGGGCCTTTACTGAGTTTGAATTTATTGACAGACTTCCCTTCTATGAGGCTGCTGAAAATGCGTATGTCATCGTTCAGACGGGCGATGAATCCCGCTACGGCAATATCGTGCTTCAGAAGGGCGTCTGCTGAGGAAAGTATCTTCGATCGCATTTTCTATAGAACGAAGCACGCAATCATGCAAAATAAAACAGGAGGCTTACGACAATGACCGAAAAAGAACTGATCATCAAGGCAAATGAAGAGCTGGATGCAAGACTCGCAGCTGCGAAGGAAACCGGCAATCTGGTTGTCAAGGACGCCACGCAGGATCCCGACGTTATCCGCGCGACCTTTGAAAAGGGCAAGGGCATCTTCCGCCTGTTCCCGGCCTTCGTTCCGAGGAGATTCAACAAGGCGGGCCGCAGGCTGAAGCTCCATCCCGACGATTATTTCGTATTCGGCATGGAGCGCGGCTCCATCACCGAGAGATGGTTTGCCGCGACGATCGCCGCACAGAACGGCCCGACCGCGAAGGCGGACGAGGGCATGTCCTACGTATGCGTCGACTACAATACCGATGAGAAGTTCGCCCTGAGGGACGCTGTGAAGGTTCTGGGTGCAGAGCTGGTCGGCGAGGAGCTCATGGAGAAGTACAACGGCTGGCCGATGTACTCCAAGTTCTTCGACAACGAGGCTCCGCTGTTCCATCACCTGCACCTCACCTTTGAGGACGCCGCCCGCGTCGGCAAGCTGGGCAAGCCTGAGTGCTACTATTTCCCGAAGCAGCTCAACAATTACACCGGCGAAGCGGATTATACCTACTTCGGCTTCGATCCTGACACCGATCCGGAAGAGATCAAGGCGAGAATCCGCAACTTCAAGGATGATGACACCCGCATCACCGATCTCTCCCGTGCATACCGCATCGAGCTGGGTACCGGCTGGTACACCCCCGCAGGCGTGATCCATGCCCCGGCGTCCGTGCTCACCTACGAGCCCCAGTGGAATTCCGACGTCAACTCCGTTTACGAGAACATCGTTTCCGGCGAGGTTTATCCTCCGGAGATGCTCGACGAGGAGCTGCCCGAGGACAAGAAGACCATCGACGATGTGTTCGCCCTCCTCGACTGGGATAAGAACGTGGATCCGCACTACAGGAAGCACTACTTCCGCAGACCCGTCGTTGAGGTTGAAAACGAGCAGTATTGCTCCAAGTGGATCACCTACGGCAATCCCTACATCGCCGCCAAGGAACTGACCGTCAACCCCGGCGAGACCGTCACCATCAAGGACAACGCTGCTTACGGCTGCATCTTTGTGCAGGGCCACGGCAAGTTCGGCGTCTTCGATGCGGAAGCTCCCACCCTGCTGCACTTCGGCCAGCAGAGCTCCGATGAGTTCTTCGTATCTGAGAAGGCTGCCACGGACGGCGTCGTCATCACCAACCTGAGCAAGGTTGAGCCCCTGGTTGTGCTGAAGCACTTCGGCCCCAACTGCCCGGGCGTTCCGCAGGTGGATATGGACTAAGATAATTCTGGGTATCCAGACTGTTAAAGCGGTTCAGGCGTCATCTGAGCCGCTTTTCATACCGAGAGGAGGAACAATACTATGAAAATGGCGATCATGGGCGCAGGTTCCATCGCAATCAAAATGGCCAATACGATCAACGGCATGCCCAATGTGGAAGCATATGCCATCGGCGCAAGGGATCTGGAGAGAGCGCAGGCCTTCGCACAGCAGTACAATTTCACCAAGGCCTATGGTTCCTATGAAGAGATGCTCAAGGATGAAGAGATCGATCTGGTCTATATCGCCACGCCGCATTCCCACCATTACAAGTGTGTGAAGATGTGCCTGGAAGCGGGGAAGCATGTGCTCTGCGAAAAATCCTTCACCGTGAATGCGGCGCAGGCGCGGGAAATCCTCGCGATGGCTGAGGAGAAGAAGCTGCTCCTCACCGAAGCCATCTGGACCCGCTATATGCCCTCCAGAAAGATGATCAATGACATCATCGACAGCGGCGCGATCGGCGAAGTGACCTCCCTGACCGCAAACCTCGGCTATGAGCTGAGCCAGATCAAGCGCATCTGGGATCCCAGACTCGCCGGCGGCGCGCTGCTCGACGTGGGCGTCTATCTCGTGAACTTCGCAAGGATGGTCTTTGGCGAGAACATGACCGATATTCAGACGTCCGCTGTATTCAAGGATGGCGTCGATATGATCGACAACATTACGATGATCTTTGACGGCTGCAAGATGGCAACCATGCAGAGCAATGTCTACGCCGCCCAGAACCGCACCGGCTGCATCTTCGGTACGAAGGGCTATATCGAGATCACCAACATCAACAATCCCGAGGAAATCAAGGTGTTCAACGATCAGTATCAGGAGATCGCTGCCTATCTCCCGCCGAAGCAGATCACCGGCTACGAGTACGAGGTGGAAGCCTGCGCCCGCGCCATTGCAAACGGCGATCTGGAATGCCCCGAAATGCCCCATGCAGAGACCATCAGGGTCATGGAAATCATGGACGGCATCCGTGCATCCTGGGGATACGAGATTCCGATCTGCGAATAAGCTTTGCATCATTTGTGCCCATGGAGCCCCCGAAAATCTGGCGTTTTCGGGGGAAAAATGGTATAATTTAAGAAACGGATGTTTTTGCGGCGCTTCTTCGGGAAGGCGCAAAAGCATGGATGTTTTCTATGGCTGTGGAAGGAAACTGGGCTGAGATCAGGGGAAGGAGAAAATGCAGATGAAATACTTTATGGGCTTGGACAACGGAGGAACCACGACCAAGGCTGCCCTCTACGATCTGACCGGTAAGGAAATTGGCGTAAGCAGCGTGGAGACCCGTATGCTTGCACCCAAGCCGGGCTTTACCGAGCGTGACATGGAGGAGATGTGGCAGGCAAACTGCACGGTGATCCGAAATGTTCTGGAAAAGACCGGCGTGGATGCCGGTGATGTTGGCGGTCTGGCCGTCTGCGGTCACGGCAAGGGACTCTACCTGTGGGGAAAGGATGGCAAGCCCGCGCGCAATGGCATCATCTCTACGGACAATCGCGCCTACGCCTATCCGATCAAGTGGAAGGAGGACGGCACGGAGGAAAAGGTGTTTGCCCTCTCCTGCCAGCACATCATGGCCTGCCAGCCGGTTGCTCTCCTGGCGTGGCTGCGGGACAACGAACCGGAAGTGCTGGAGAATGTGGAATGGGTCTTTGAGTGCAAGGACTACGTGCGCTTCCGCCTCACCGGCGAAGCCAAGGGCGAAATTACGGATTATTCCGGAGCAAACCTCGTGAACCTGCATACCCGCCAGTATGATCCGGAACTGCTGAAGCTCTTTGGGCTTGAGGGCATCATGGACGCCCTGCCGCCGCTTTGCAATTCCGTGGAGATTGCGGGCTATGTGTCTGAAGAGGCCGCCGCGCTGTGCGGACTGAAGGCTGGCACCCCCGTTGCGGGCGGCATGTTTGATATTGACGCCTGCGCCATCGCGGTCAACGTGCTGGATGAGAGCAAGATCTGCATGATCGCCGGAACGTGGAGCATCAATGAGTATCCCAAGAAGAGCCCCGTGCTGGACGGCACCGTGCAGATGAACTCCCTGTTCTGCCTGCCGGAATACTATCTCATCGAGGAGAGCAGCCCCACCTCTGCGGGCAACAACGAGTGGTTCGTCAAAACCCTTCTGCCCGAGCTTCGCGCGGAAGCGAAGGCCAAGGGCGGCAGCATCTACGAGGTGATGAACGAGTGGGTTCAGTCCATCCCGGCAGAGGAGTTCGTGCCGCTGTTCCTGCCCTTCCTGATGGCCAGCAATGTGCATCCCAACGCCCGTTCCTGCTTCCTGGGCATGAGCACCAACCATGGCCGCGCCCATCTGGCAAAGAGCGTCTATGAAGGCATCGTCTATTGCCACAAGTGGCATCTGGATCGCCTGCTTGCCACCCGCGACAGCATGCCGGAATGTATCCGTCTGGCCGGTGGTTCGGCAAAATCCAGGGTGTGGACTCAGATGTTTGCCGATATTCTCGGCCTGCCCGTGGAGACTGTGGCTGTGAATGAAACCGGCGCGCTGGGCTGCGCCATCGCCGCGGCAACTGCGGTGGGCGCGTATGAGAGCCTGGACGCCGCGGCCAAGGCCATGTGTCCGATTGGCGTGCGTGCCGTGCCCAACCCGGAGGTTCAGCCCTACTATGAGCGCCGCTATGCGCTCTATAAGAAGGCGATCGCCTGCCTGGACGGACTGTGGGACGATATGCAGGCCTGCATCGAGGGACGTTGACGGGATCGGCAGCATGCTTGCGGCATCGAAGCGCAGCCCATTGATAAAGGAGAAGAATATGAATTACAAGCTCGGTTTATATGAGAAAGCCATGCCCTCCGGCCTGAGCTGGGAGGAGATGCTCACCAGCGCCCTGGAGACCGGCTACGATCACGTGGAAATCAGCATCGATGAAACCGATGCCCGGCAGGCGCGCCTGAAATGGACCCGGGAACAGCGACAGGAATTGGTGGCGCTGATGAACAGGGTCGGTATGCCCATCCGCACCATGTGTCTGAGCGGCCATCGCAAGTATCCCCTGGGCAGCCATGATCCGGCCGTTCGGGAACGCGGCATGGAAATCATGCGGGACGCTGTGGAGCTGGCGGCAGATCTGGGAATCCGCATCATTCAGCTGGCGGGCTATGACGTGTATTATGAGGAGGGGGACGAGGAAACCCGCGCCCTGTTTGCAGAAAACCTGAAAAAGAGCGTGGATTACGCCTCCTGCTTCGGCGTAACCCTTGGCTTTGAAACCATGGAAACCCCCTTTATGGATACCATCTCCAAGGGCATGGTTTACGTGAATCAGGTCAATTCGGCATATCTGGGCATGTATCCCGATCTGGGCAACCTGACCAATGCCTGCGATCTGTACGGCACGGATGTGCTGGAAGAAATCCGCTGCGGCGAAGGGCATACCTTTGCCATGCACCTGAAAGAGACGGTGAAGGGCGTTTACCGGGACATGGATTTCGGCACGGGTCGCGTGGATTTTGTGAAGGGCATTCGTCAGGCAATGGACAGCGGAATCTACCTGTTCACCGCCGAATTCTGGCATGACGGCTGCGAGAACTGGAAGGATCGACTGCTGCGCACGAATCGTTTTATTCGCGGGAAGTTTGAAGAGGCGATTGCACAGTAAGGAGCGCTGCGTCTGGGGCATTGACGGGGAGATACCCCTGTCAATGCCCTTTGTGCAGTCTGACAAAATATGCTTAAAAGGTACTGTCAACAGGTCCCTTATTGTACCTTATCATGAACTGCACTCCATTTGTTAGATGGTATAGCAAATAACAAGTGGGGTGCAGAGTTATGCCAAATTGCAAAACGTCCAAGTTCAAGGGAATTGTCTGAAGTAAAGAAACGATCCTGTTGTGACCTGCGTGCATCCATGATATAATAAACATGGATGAAGAATAAGCGTGCGGGCGGGAAGGATGCCTGTGCAGCGTGGAGCAAGAATGTGCCCGTGCTGACTTCTGTGCAGGAGGAACCGGTGGGGGTAGTGGCAAAGGCGTGCCGATGGAGAAATGGGCAGTGGAGTGGGAATCGTCCCAGGCATAAGAACAGCGTAAATGCGGCTGTATTCGGAATGCGCATCTGCTGCGGCGCGAAGCGACGGTCGGTTTTTATTTTCATAGATACAAGGAGCGGAGTATGAGCATAACTGTGACGGACGTCCTGAAGCTGCCGTCCATGCGCGGTGCAAGGGTGTTGGGCGGAAAAAAGGGTCTATCGAGGATCGTATCCTCCATTTCGGTGCTCGAATATGCACAGATCAATCCAATTAAGTCAGAACTGTTTGCAAACATAGAGTTCCTGGGCAACGAGCTTGCCATCACCGGCTTTATGAACAATCCGGATGACGTCGAGCTGCAGTGCGCCAACATCCGCCAGATGGCCGAGGTTGGCGAGGTGGGCCTGATTCTGTTTTACGTCGGCATTCTGATGAAGAAGGTGGATCAGAAGCTGATCGACGTGGCGGACGAGCTGGACTTTCCGCTGATCTGCATGCCGGAAAACCAGACAAATCAGCGATACAGTGAAGTGATCTGCGAGGTGATGGAGCTGATCTACCGCGAGCAGATGCGCAGCACGAATCTCACAACGGAGCTGCTGGAGCAGGCTGCGGGCCTTCCCGTGCATCAGCGCACGGTGGACAGCATGCTGCGAATGCTGGCGGACCGCCTGCATTCCTCGATTGTGCTCATGGATTCGTCCCGGCGCATCCTGAACGAGGCACCGTGGCCGCGCGCCTTCGACAATGCCATAAAGGCGGAGCTGACCGCGGCTGAGTTCCCGGAGCCTGCCGCCTGGAAGTACCATGAACCGCTCAACATCCACATTTACCGTGACAGCATCCAGACGCAGGAGGGCCACTGCATGGATCTGTTGATCTTCCGAGAGGGAGATGTGCCGGACGTGGTCATCACGCGCCAGGCGGTGGAGGTTGTGCAATTGTCGGTCAACATCTGGTCGGAAAAGCATGATCGCATCGTGATCGGCGAGCTTGTGCGCGCAATTCTGCAGGACGAGCCTATGAAGATGCGCCGCCTGGCGGACATTTTCGATGTGGACGTAGCCTCCATCAATTCCATGTGGCTGATCAGCGGCGAGACGCAGGCGGATGCCGCGCGGCTTCCCGAAATCGTGGAGACGGTGCGGAGGGACACGGAGGTCTATTCCGCCACGGCCATCGCGGACATCTACGACGACCAGCTCGTGCTGTTCATGATCGGTCCCGGAAGCATACAGGATGTGCGCGCGCTGACAGAGGCAATCGGAAGCGAACTGCGTGATCGGGGCATTCGCGCCACACTGACGCGCTGCCATGCGCTGAACACCACCACCCGGGTGCGCGATGCCTTCTTCAGCCATCAGGCCGGCTTGCCTGCGGCGCGGCGGATCTTTCCCGAACGCTGGGCCTTTACGCTGGAGCAGATCAACTTCGCGCAGCGGTGTCAGGAGATCCTCGGGCGCGGGGAGCGCGCGGTGGAGGAGGCGCTGGAGTGTCTGAGCGCGCTGATGACCGAGGCGGATGAAACCAATCTGCTCGGGACATTGGAATGCTATTTGCTGGACGCGGACATGAGCGTGACGCAGGCTGCTGAGAGGCTGTTCCTGCACAAGAACACCATCAAATACCGCATCCAGCGCATCGCCGACCAGCTGGGCTTCGTTCCGGGGCGCTTCCCGGAGACCATGCCGCTGCTCACCGCATGCGCGCTGAACCGCCTGTTGCGGCACAATTGAAGCCGTGTTGAGCGGATACCCATTTGTCCGAAAGGACAAATGGGTATCCGATTTTTTCTGCCTTGCAGATAAATACTTTCTCGCAGGAATTCGTTATAATTTCTGTATTCCGATTCCGCAGCTGCGGGTTTACAAGGGGGAAGTATTGATGGGTCAGAAAAACACGGGATTTGAAATCAGGGCTGACCAGCGGCAGAGCTGGCAGTCCATCGCGTTGGTCTGGGCGGGCGGCATGATCTGCGTGCCCTGCCTGATGATCGGCGGCGTGCTCGTCGGAGGCGGTCTGAGCTTTGCACAGATCGTGCTCTCCATCCTGCTGGGCTACGGCATGATCTGCGCCTACATGATCTTCATCGGCATGCAGGCCTGCGACACCGGCCTTCCGGTCTCCGTGATGGCCTCCGGCGCACTGGGCGAGAAGGGCGCAAGATACATCATCTCGACTATACTCGCCATCGCCTGCGTGGGCTGGTTCGGCATCCAGTCCGCCGTCTGCGGCAGCGCGTTTGCATCGATGGGCGCGACCATGCTCGGTCACGAGGCGGCCAGCGCCACGGCGGTCGCCATCTGCTCCATCGTCTGGGGCACGATCATGCTGGTCACCGCCTGCGTGGGCTTCAAGGGTCTGAAGTGGCTCAACTACATCGCCGTTCCCGCGCTGGTCGTGGTCTGCCTCTACGGCATCATCGCCAGCATGGTCAAGAATGACGGCGGCGCGGTGATCGCAGCCTACAACCCGCAGGTCTCCAGCGGCCTCGTGTTCGGCATGAGCATGGTGGTGGCCTCCTTTGCACTGGGCGGTCTGATCTCCGCGGACTACTGCCGCTTCGCCCGGAGCCGCGGCGACGTGGTCAAGTCCTCCATCCTGGGCGTGATCCCCGCCGGACTATTCATGCTGCTCACCGGCGGCGTGATGAGCATCGTAACCGGCCAGTACGACATCTCCGCAATCCTGGCCAGCCTGGGCGTTCCCTTCTTCGGCCTGATCGCGCTGGTTCTCGCCACCTGGACGACGAACGTCACGAACGCGTATTCCGGCGGCCTGGCGCTCTCCAACCTGCTGGGCTTCGACGAGAGCAAGTTCAAGCTCACCACCGCCATCGCGGGCGCTGTGGGCACCCTGCTGGCGGCCTTCGGCGTGCTGGGAAAGTTCCAGGCCTTCCTGAGCCTGATGAGCGCGGTGCTGCCGCCGCTGGCCGGCGTGATCATCGCAAATTACTGGATCGTCAGCAAGGGCAAGAAGGAGCTGTTCCAGATTCAGGAGGGCGTGTATGCGCCCGGACTGATCGCCTATCTGGTCGGCGCGTTCGTCGCATGCCTCACCGGCGGTACCTTTGCATCCTTCCCGGGCCTTGCATGGCTGAACGTACCCTTCTTCGTCGGCCCGGTGAACGGCATCATCGTATCGCTGGTGCTGTACACCGTCATCGTCAAGGCGGCGAAGAAGTAAGCGGAAAAAGTACATCATGGGGTGCCGGCGGCGTGAGAACGCGCTTCCGGCACCGTTACAACGCAATGAGGTGAAAGAAATTGAGAAAGATCGGCATACGGGAAATTGAGGACATCGCCCTCGGCGCGGCGCTGTTGGGCGCTGGCGGCGGCGGCGACCCCTACATCGGCAAGCTGATGGCCATCGGCGCCATCCGGGAATGCGGCGAGGTGACGCTGATTTCCCCGGAGGAGGTTCCGGACGACGCACTGATCATGCCCATCGCCATGATGGGCGCGCCCACGGTGCTCTGCGAGAAGGGCATCGGCGGCACGGAATACCGGCGCATCTTTGAGATGGTGGAGCGCTACTTCGGGCGCAAGGTCTACGCCACCATGCCCATGGAGGCGGGCGGCGTAAACTCCATGCTGCCCATCGCTGCGGCCGCGCGGCTGGGGCTTCCCATGGTGGACTGCGACGGCATGGGCCGCGCCTTCCCGGAGCTGCAGATGGTCACCTTCACCATCGGCGGCGTGTCGGCCACGCCCATGGCGCTGACCGATGAAAAGGGCAACAGCGTGATCTTTGAGACCATCACGAACCAGTGGACGGAGGAGCTTGCCCGCGCGGTTACCATGTCCTGCGGCGGCAGCGTCACCTGCTCCCTGTACGTCATGGACGGCAAGACCATGAAGGCGTTCTCCGTGCACGACATCGTCACCCGCAGCCAGCAGCTGGGTGCGGCCATTTGCAACGTGAAGAACGTCACGGAGGGCACGCCGGAGGAGAACTTCCTGAAATTCTCCGAGGGAATCCGCCTGTTCAAGGGCAAGATTTCCGATGTGCTGCGCACCACCAACGGCAAGTTCAACCTGGGCAAGATTCAATTGGAGGGAATCGGCGCGGACAAGGGACGCCGGGGCGAGGTGACCTTCCAGAACGAGAACCTCTGCGCCAGCGTGGACGGGAACATCGTGGCGACTGCGCCCGACCTGATCTGCCTGGTGGACACCGAAACCTTCACACCCGTCACCACCGACGGATTGAAGTACGGCAAGCGCGTGCTGGTGGTGGGCCTGAAGTGCTATCACATGTGGCGCACGCCTGCGGGTCTGGAGCTGGTTGGCCCGCGCTATTTCGGTATCGATACCGATTACATTCCCGTGGAGGAGCGCGCGAAGGGAGGTGCGGCAAATGTATAAGCTGGGCATCGACGTGGGCGGCACCAATACCGACGCAGTTCTGATCGACAGTGAGCTGAATGTGGTCGCAGAGGTGAAGAATCCCACCTCGGGCAATGTGTTCGAGGGCATTATGGGCGCGGTGCAGGCGCTGCTGGACAAAACGCAGATCGACCGCAGCCAGATCGGACAGGCGATGCTGGGCACCACACAGTGCACAAACGCCATCGTGGAGCGTAAGCATCTTGCGAAGATCGGCCTGCTGCGCATCGGCGCACCGGCGACCACCGGCGTGCTGCCCATGGTGGACTGGGCGGAGGACATCCAGTTCATCTGCGAAAAGAGCGCCATCATCCGCGGCGGCTTTGAATACGACGGCAAGGAGCTTGCTCCGCTGGACGAGGAGGCCGCGCGGGCATTCTTCACAGAGCTCAAGGGCAAGGTTCAATCCATCGCGATCTCCTGCGTATTCTCCACCGTCCGAGCAGACCATGAGCTGCGCGCAGCCGAAATCTGCCGCGAGGTTATGGGGGAGGACGTGCACATCTCCATCTCAAGCGAGATCGGCAGCATGGGCCTGATCGAGCGCGAAAATGCCACCATCCTGAACGCTGCGCTGTACAAGGTCGCCGAGCGCTTCACGGAGGGCTTTGCCTACAGCCTCGCCCAGGAGGGCGTGACCAATGCGGAGATCTACCTCTCCCAGAACGACGGCACGCTGATGACCATGGACTATGCCCGGCGCTATCCCATCCTGACGGTGGCCTGCGGCCCGACGAACTCCATTCGCGGCGCGAGCTACCTGAGCCGGCTGGACAACGCCATCGTCATCGACGTTGGCGGCACCACCACCGACCTGGGCGTAATTCAGAGCGGCTTCCCCCGGGAATCCGGCGTGGCGGTGACCATCGGCGGCGTGCGCACCAACTTCCGCATGCCGGACGTGTACTCCATCGGTCTGGGCGGCGGCTCCATTGTGCGCGAAAGGCCGGACGGCAGCGTGAGCGTCGGCCCGGACAGCGTGGGCTATGAGATCACGAAAAAGGCCCTCGTGTTCGGCGGAGACACACTCACAGCAACCGACGTCGCCGTGCGCCTGGGCATGGCGCAGGTGGGCGATCCGGAGAAGGTGAAGCACATCGATGAAAACCTGGCGCGCAAGGCCATGGATGAGATCCGCGAGCTTGTGGAGGACAGCATCGATGTGATGAAGGTCTCCAGCGACGATCTGGACGTGATCCTGGTGGGCGGCGGCTCCATCATCCTGCCGGAGAAGCTTGCGGGCGCGCGCAGCGTCACCAAGCCCAATTTCTTCGGCACGGCGAACGCGATCGGCTCCGCAATCTCCAAGGTCAGCGGCACCTATGAAGCCCTCATCAATTACGACGAGCTTCCCCGCGAGCAGGCGCTGGAGAAGGCCAAGCGTGAAGCCGTTGACATGGCGGTCAGTGCAGGTGCGATCCGCGAAACCGTGGAGATCATCGAGGTGGAGGATGTGCCGCTGGCCTACTATCCCGGCAATACCTGTCGGGTCAAGGTCAAGGCGGCTGGCGAACTCGCCTGATGCCGGTGCGTAAGATCTGAACGAATCTGCATAAGCAGCTCTCAAACACAATACCATTGCGTCTGAGAGCTGCCTTTTCTATACCACATCGGTGGAAAAACTGCGCAGGCAACCGCGGTGGTAAGTATTTTGATCGCACACGAATGCGAATTCTGAGCTATAGAGAAGCGAAGTACCCGCCTTGTGGCTCCCGTTCATGTATCTTTGGTGCGGCTTGCTTTTTAAATTGCAGCGAGATTGACCTGCTGCAAAGGGGTGGAGTCCCATTATCTCCCAACGGATTCATTTTCCCGTGGCGGTTGCCGTGCAGTTCCATGCTGGGCGCATCCCCGGAGGTTCCGGCATCGCCTCGTGAAGCTTCGGCGCTTCAGGCGTCCTGCGTCGCGCCGATGAACTCCAGTATGCAGTCCTTCAGCTGCTGTATGCTGCCGGAGGCGCTCCTGCGCGCGCCGGTGCCCATGCCCAGCTCCCGCTTTGCGGGCGGATCCACCGGCACGCACAGCACGCCGTCCGTCCTGCCGCGAACCATTAGCTCCGACATCATGGACACGCCCAGGCCGCGCCCCACCATGCGGATCACCGTCTCGTCGTCGAAGCGGCAGATTTTCTCGTTCACCCGCACGCCCACCGGCTCCAACGCCGCGCGCACGTCCAGATCGAAGCTGCCGTAGGGCATCAGGAACTCCTGGCCCTCGAACTCCTGAAGCGGGAATGTCTTGCGCCCGTTCAGGGGATAATCCTTCGGGAGAATTGCGTACAACCAGTCGCTGTACAGGGGAACCCAGTCGCAGATGTGGCCACTCTGACGGCTGGCAAAGATCACGTCGGTCTCGCCGCGCTCCAGCAGCTCGTAGGGCTCCAGCGCGTGGTCCACCATGCGCAGATCCACGCTGACCTCCGGACAGATGCGCCGAAAGCGGTAGAGGATCTCCGGCATCCAGTGCATGGCGATGCTGGCGTAGGCCGCCACCCGGATGACCTCGCTCTTTCGCTCCGCAATCGAGCGAATCTGGTTCTCCAGGTTCGCGTTCGCCTGCAGAAACTCCCGGATGGCGGGCATCAGCTGCCGGCCCTGCTCGCTGAGCTGAATGCCGTTGTGGCTGCGCAGCAGCAGCGGAAAGCCCACCTCGCGCTCCAGCGCGTCCATCATGTGCGTCAGGCCCGACTGGGTGTAGCCCACCACCTCCGAGGCCTTCGTGAAGCTCCCCAGATCCGCCGCCGTCATCAGAATCTCCAGCTTCTTGCTGTCCATGCCTCCACCTCACTCTATTTCATATCCATTACATTTTCTCATATCCCTATTATAAACAGGCGTTTCTCAGAATGCAAGCGGGATGATAGAATAGGAGACAGAAAAGAGAGGTGGAAATGCGATGCGCAAGCAATTGGCGCTGCGGCAGCGAATTCTGGTGGCCGGAACGCTGTTCGGCATGTTCTTTGGTGCGGGGAACCTGATCTTCCCGGTGCACCTGGGTCAGATGGCGGGGCGCAACATGCTCCCGGCGATGCTCGGCTTCATCATCACCGCCGTGGGCATCCCGATTCTGGGCGTGGCGGCCATCGGCAACACCCATTCCGACGGCCTGCAGGCACTGGCAACCAAGGTGGGGAAGGGCTATGGCTACGCCTTCACCTGCCTGCTCTACCTGACCATCGGGCCGTTCTTCGCCATTCCAAGGTGTGCGACCACGTCCTTCACCACCGGTGTGTTGCCAATGCTGGGCGACGGGGCCTCCGAGGGCCTTGCGCTGCTGATCTTTTCGCTGATCTTCTTCGCTCTGGTGCTGTTTCTGTCGCTGCGTCCGGCGAACATCACGGTGTGGATCGGCAAGATCATCAATCCGCTGTTCCTGATCTTCCTGGCGATCCTGGTGATCTCCGCGCTGACCCGACCCGGTGCGCCCGCTTCCACGGTGGAGCCGGTCGACGCCTACCAGAGTCACGCGCTGTCCTCTGCCCTCATCGAGGGCTACGGCACGATGGACGCGATTGCGGGCCTGGCCTTCGGCATTGTGGTCATCGACATCATCCGCTCGATGGGCGTGGAGAACGACGCCGCAATCGCGAAGGATGTGCTGCGCTCCGGCGCGCTCACCGGCCTGCTGATGGCCCTCATCTACGCCGCCACGATCCTGATGGGCGCGCAGTCCCGGGGCCTGTTCGAGCTCTCCGAGAACGGCGGCGTCGCCCTGGCGCAGATCTCGGGCCACTATCTGGGTTCCGCAGGCAAGCTGGTGCTGGCGCTGACCATCACCTGCGCCTGCCTCAAGACCTCCATCGGTCTGGTCACCAGCTGCGCCGACGCCTTCGCCCGGATGTTCCCCAAGGCCCTGTCCTACCGCGCATGGGCGGTGATCTTCACGGCCTTTTCCTTCTGCATCTCGAACTTCGGCCTGTCGAAGATCATCGAGTACTCGATCCCGGTGCTGATGTTCCTCTATCCCCTCGCCATCACACTGATCCTGCTGGCGCTGTGCGGCGGACTGTTTCAGCACGACCGGGCTGTGTACCTGAGCGTCACAGCTTTTACCTGCGTCGCCGCGCTGTTCGACCTGATGAAGGCGCTGCCGGAAGCGCTGCAAGGCGCGCTGCACCTCCAGGGGGCAATCGCCCTCGCGGAGCGCATGCTGCCCTTCTACAAGTTGAGCTTCGGCTGGGGGGTTCCCGCCGCCATCGGTCTTCTGCTGGGGCTGGCGATTCACTTCACGAAAAACCGCCGCGCGACCCTGTCGCAATAAAAAGGACAGTTTTCAACGCATAAAGGCCCGCTTCCTCTGCCGGAAGCGGGCCTTTCCATCGGTTTAAAAGATTATCCCAGATACTCCTTGCCGCCCATGTACATGCGCAGGGCTTCGGGGATGCGCACGCGGCCGTCGGCCTGCAGGTTGTTCTCCAGGAAGGCGATCAGCATGCGCGGCGGTGCGACCACGGTGTTGTTCAGGGTGTGGGCCAGGTACTTCTTGCCGTTTTCGCCCTTGACGCGGATGCCGAGGCGGCGGGCCTGGGCGTCGCCCAGGTTGGAGCAGGAGCCGACCTCGAAGTACTTCTGCTGGCGGGGAGACCAGGCCTCCACGTCGCAGCTCTTCACCTTCAGATCAGCCAGATCGCCGGAGCAGCACTCCAGCGTGCGCACCGGGATGTCCAGCGTGCGGAAGAAATCCACGGTGTTCTTCCAGAGGCGATCGTACCACATCATGGAGTCCTCGGGCTTGCAGACCACGATCATCTCCTGCTTCTCGAACTGGTGGATGCGGTACACGCCGCGCTCCTCGATGCCG
>JAUNNK010000184.1 GCA_030537335.1 Clostridia bacterium
CGCTGGATCTGGACGTGGGCGGCTTTCTGCAGTTCGCGGACTACTTCTTCGACGGTTTCGTGGCGGACTGGATGGTGCAGTCCAAGATCCGCAGCGCCCAGCAACAGCTTCGCCAGGCCATCCGTCAGGTGGAGCGCATCCGCAGCAAGCTCTGGTCGATGCTGGGCTGAGCTTCATGCAAATCAAGGGCTGTTTCAAAACATTTCCATGTTTTGAAACAGCCCTGTACAGTCATGCGGCGGGATGAGGGCATCCCGCCCTACGTTTGTCGTTTCGCGGCAGAGCCGTGTATCTCAGTCGTTGAACTCCCAGAGCACCTCGCGGATGATCTCGCTGACGGTGGGGTGGGGGAAGATGATCTGCCGCGCGTCGGTAACGCGAAGCTGCATCTCGATCATCTCGGCCGCGCCCCAGATGATCTCGCCGGAGTAGCTGCCGATCATGTGCACGCCGATGATGTTGCGCTTCTTTTTGTTGATGAGAATCTTGCAGATGCCGTCCGCGCCCTCGTTCTCGGCCACGAAGCGCCCAGAGTAGCGCATGGACAGCTTCTGCACCTCATAATCGATGCCCTTCTCCCGGCACTCCTCCTCGGTTCTGCCCACGGAGGCGATCTCAGGGTTGGTGTAGATCACCGCCGGGTTGGCGTTGTAGCGCATGCTGTCGCCCTTGCCCAGAATGGTGTTGACGGCGACCTCCGCCTCGCGGTAGGCGGTGTGGGCCAGCATGTGGTGGCCGTTCACGTCGCCGACGGCGTACACGTCCGGCACGTTGGTGCGTCCCTGCGCATCGGTGGTGATGCCCTGGCGGGTGAAGTTCACGCCGATGCTCTCCAGCCCAAGACCTTCCACGTTGGCGCGGCGGCCGATGGACAGAAGCACCTTGTCGGCGGACACGGCGCTCTTCTGGCCGCTCGGGTCCTCAACCCACACCTTGCCGGGCTCCACGGACAGGCACTTGTGCCCCAGCAGGAAGCGCACGCCTTTCTTTTCAAGCTCCTTCTGAAGCAGCGTGGAGATCTCCCGGTCGGTGGCGCCGGCGATGTGATCCAGCATCTCCACCACCGTGACCTTGGAGCCCACGGTGGCGTAGTAGGCGGCCATCTCCAGGCCGATCACGCCGCCGCCAATGACGGTCAGCTCCCCGGGAATTGCGGTCAGTTCCAGAACCTCGCGGTTGGTGAGCACGAAGCCTCCGAGATTCTCCCGCACCCGGGGGATGCCGGGAACCACGGCGGAGGAGCCGGTGGCGATGATGAGCCGCTTGCCGATGTAAGCCTGACCGTCGGCGATGACCTGGAAGCCCTCGGCGGTCTTTCCGCTGATGGTCGCCTCCTTCATGACCACGGTCACGCCCGCGCCCTTCATCTTTGCGCGCACACCGGAAACCAGTGTGCGAACCACCTTGGTGCGTCGAGCGTTCACGGCGCTCTGGTCGATGCGCACGTTGTCGCAGGATACGCCGTACATGCTGGCATGCAACGCGTGCTCGTAGGTCTTGGCGGAGTTCAGCAGCGCCTTGGAGGGAATGCAACCCTCGTTCAGGCACACGCCGCCCAGCGAGTTCTTCTCAAAGAGCAGGGTGCGCAGCCCCGCGTGCGCGGCGCGCTCCGCGGCCAGATAGCCGCCCGGACCGCCGCCGATGACGATCAGATCGTAGATATTTGCCATGGGGTATCCCTCCTTTGTACTTATATTCATTATATAAACCTTTTTTGCGAACTTCAAGCCCAAAATTTCGTGCTTCGTGCAAATTCCCACATTTTGAACCGGCGGGTTTTCACTCTGTTCAAATCCGGTACATATTCCCATGGTAAATTGATTCCAACAAAGGGAAACGCCTTTTTCATATAAATCACTCACCCCGTCCGGCGACGCCAGCTTGCAAGGGCATTGCGTATGGACGGGGTGAGACAATTTTGGAATGCGGTTTTACTTCGCGGATTTATGGATGCGGTAGATGCCCACGCCGTTGGAGCACAGGCACATGATGTCGAAGGCGAAGGAGACGTAGTTCATGATGGTGAAATCGTACACCAGCCACAGGCACTGGGTGCCGATGAGCAGGATCTTCATGCCTAGGTCGCTCTTCACGTCCAGGAACCAGGTAAAGATGCACGCAGCGATCACGGGCAGCAGGCCGATGAGGCCCTGCGTGTTCACCCACAGCGAAAGTCCCGCCTGCACGGCGATGAACAGCAGTTTCAGCGGAATCGTGATGCCAGCCTTGTAGCAGACTAGGTTGCGGACCAGACTGACGAGGTTGGATAGCGCGCCGGTCACGCCGCCGAGCACCAGGTTGCCCACGCCCATCAGGCTGAACTGCACGCACTGCACCGCCAGCACCCTTTCCTTGCGCTTGATGAAGCCGATGACCACCATCAGAACCGCCCCGGCGAGGGAAATCAGGTTGCCCAGCAGAATGGTATTCAAAGACAGGCCCTCCTTGGATGAAATTCAAAAGACACATCCATGAGTATTGCATGAAAAGCGGCGTTTGTCAATATGGCTGCGTGTTATATTGCCGTTGTGCGAGGGGCATAGTAAAACCCGCCGAAATCCGAGCGGGTTCCATATGGATGGGTTGTCTGTAGGGCTAATGCCTGCGGCGGGGATGGAAGCAGCGAAACAGGCCGCGGGGCAGTTCAAAGGCTGCGGCGATGGCCAGTACGATGGCGAAGGCAGCCTTGATCGCAGATGTACCGCTGGAGCGTGCCAGGGCGATCTCATCGGTGACCAGATAGTAGACCGTCCAGTAGATGCCCGCGCCGGGAACCAGCGGAAAGATGCCCGCGATGAGGAACACGGTAGTCGGACATCGCCTGCGCACCGCCGCGATTCGGGAGTAGAGCGCGACCGCCGCCGCCGCGAGAAAGGTGGCTTCGGTGGCCTGCAGCGGGGTGTACAGGGAGATCAGGCGATAGAGCAGCCAGCCGATGCCGCCGGTGAGTCCGCACTCCAGATAGTACTTGCCGGGCACGCCAAAGAGCAGCGAAAAGGCGATGGTGCCGCCGGTGGCAGCCAGGGTCTCCCAGAGAATCTGCATCACAGCAGCCCACCTCCCGTCATGTGATGATAGAAGGAGATGACCAGGCCCACGCCGGTGGCGATGCACACAAAGGTGAGCAGGGCGTCCAGCAGTCGCACGGAGCCGGAGATGTAGTCGCCGTCCGCCAGGTCGCGCACGCCGTTGGTGAAGGGAATGCCCGGGATCAGCGGCATGATCGCGCCGATGATCATGTGGCTCAGGCTGTGCCCCAGGCCGAGACAGTAGCACAGCACGCAGATGGCGCTGACCAGCATGCCGCCCAGCACGTTGCCGATGATGCGGGACATGTGGGGCGCGCTCAGGTGCAGCACGTAGGTGTAGAGCAGCAGACCTGCCAGCATTGAAGCGACTGCGTCCGCAAGTCCCCCGCCGAACAGGATGCAGAAGCAGGCGCTGCCCGCGCCGGAGGCCAGTATCTGCTGCCAGCGCTTCTTACCCGGCATGCGCGCGATGGCGTCCAGCCGTGCGCTGGCCTCTTCCAGCGTGTAGCCGCCGCGCTCGATCTCCCGGGAGAGTTGGTTCACCGCCACCACCCGATCCAGCTGCGCGCCCTTCACGGGGATGTGCTCCACGTGGGAGAACGGCGCGGGACTTTGGGGTGTGTGGCCGCTGCCGGTCATGAAGATGCCGTTGCTGAGCACGAAAAAGCTGGGGTTTTCCACGCGATAGTAGTGGCAGATGCGCTCCATGGTCTCCTCCACGCGGAAGATCTCCGCGCCGTTCTCCAGCAGCAGCCGTCCGGCTTTCATGGCCACCTCCATCACCGCGCCCTCGTCCCCGCAGCTCTCTGCGCGTACGGGCGCGGGTGCAGCCTCCCTGGCGGCGAGCCGCCGCTTTTCGCTCTTCTTCACGGGCAATGCTCCTCTGTTTGCACGAAATGCGCCGCCTGCGGACGAAATCTGACGCAGTGCGGTGCTGTGGTAGAGTATCTCGCCCTGTATTTTATCATCTCTGTCGCAGCACTGTCAATTCTTTAGGGAATTTAACGAAACGCTGCATCGCCAAAAACAGAAGATCCCCCGGCGCACAGCCGGAGGATCGGATTGTAGATTTGCCTTAGCCCAGATTCACGCGCACCTCGTCGACGGAAAC
>JAUNNK010000185.1 GCA_030537335.1 Clostridia bacterium
GTTCGTGAACCGAACCGCGAAGCGATCCGGCTGCAGGCCCCGCCTGCCGATGTGGTTGCAGGCCCTGCCTGCCGATTTACTGTTGGGGAACGATGGCCAGAAACTCCGTTTCGCCGTCGGTGTCGTTGATGACGGTGTGGCTGTGGCCCTTGGGGCAGTAGTGGGCCTGACCGGCGCTGAGCCGCAGCTCCGCACCGTCGTAGATCACCTTTGCGCTGCCGGAGAAGCAGTAGACGATTTCGCAGCTGTCCTCGTGGGTGTGCAGGCCGATGCTGGCGCCGCTCTCCAGACGACCGCGCATGATGCGGCACAGGGGATCGACAAACATGTGCGCGGCGACGCTCTTTTCGCCGCCCTTGAAGTTGGTCATTACGCTTTCCGGAATGGAATCAAAGTTGAGAATCATGGTATTCCCTCCATTACAATCAATCAGGACAGCAGGATGCGGTCGTTGTCCAGCATCTTGCCCTTGACCTCGCGGTACTTCTGCAGCAGGCCCTCCACGCTCAGGCGGGCGCGCTCCTCGCCGGAGAGATCCAGCACGATCTGGCCGTCGTCCATCATCAGCGTGCGGTTGCCCAGCTCCAGCGCGGATGCGATGTTGTGGGTGATCATCAGCGTGGTGATGTTCTTCTCCGCCACGACCTCCTTGGTGATGGCGAGCACCTTCTCCGCCGTCAGCGGATCCAACGCGGCAGTGTGCTCGTCCAGCAGCAGGATGTCCGGCGTGACGATGACCGCCATCAGCAGCGTGATCGCCTGGCGCTGGCCGCCGGAGAGCAGGCCCATCTTCGTCTTCATCCGGTCCTCCAGGCCCATGTTCAGGCGCGCGAGAGTCTCCCGGAAGTAGGCGCGGTCGGCGCGGGTGATCGCCGGACGCAGGCCCTTCTTGGTGCTGGCGTAGGCGATGGCCAGATTCTGCTCGATGGTCATGTTCGGCGCGGTGCCCATCATCGTATCCTGAAAGATGCGGCCGATGACACGCGCGCGGTAGGTTTCGGGCTTGAAGGTCATGTCCTCGCCACCGATGAAGATCTGGCCCTCGTCGGTGAGGAAGGTTCCGGCGATGGCGTTGAACAGCGTGGTCTTGCCCGCGCCGTTGGAGCCGATCACGGTGGCAAAGTCGCCCGGCGCCATGTGCAGGGACAGGCCCTTGAGCACCTTCTTTTCGTTCACCGTGCCGGGAGCGAAGGTCTTGTAGACGTTGCGAATGTCAAGCATCCTGTGCACCTCCCTTCGCAGCATCGCGCATTCTGCGCTGGCGGTTCTTCCGTTCATTGATCCAATTGCGCACCGGCTTGACCGACAGCGCAACCGCGATGATGAACACCGACACGAACTTCAAGAAGTAGGTGGGGAAGAGGTTGGTCTTGATGGCCACGGCGATGATGATGCGATAGAGCACGCTGCCCACGATGGTGGAGATCAATTGCACCTTCAGGGTCTTTTTTACGCAGACCGTCTCGCCGATGATGACCGACGCGAAGCCGATGACCACCGTGCCGCTGCCCGCCGTCACGTCCGCCGAGCCGATGTACTGGGTGTAGATCGCGCCAGACAGCGCCACGCAGGCGTTGGCCATGGCCAGGGCAATCCACTTCATCTTCACGGTGGAGATGGAGGTTGCGCGCACCATGGCCTCGTTGTCGCCCGTCGCCCGGATGCACAGACCTACGTGGGTGGTGAAGAAAAACTCCACCAGCGCCACCACCACCGCGCAGAGCAAAAAGCCCACGATGATGCGCGAGGCGTGCTTGTCAAGGCCCGTGGCGTCCTGGAACATGGAGAACAGCGTGGGGGAGCCGAGGATGGAGATGTTCGGCTTGCCGTTGTCCATGATCAGCAGGTTGATGGAGTACAGCCCGGACATGGTCATGATGCCCGCGAGGATCGGCGGGATCTTGGCCTTCGTCTGGAGGAAGGCGGTGATGCAGCCCGCCAGCGCGCCCGCGATCATCGCGACGATCAGCGCGACGCCGGGATGACCCACGTTGGTCAGCATGGCGCACACCGCCATGCCCAGCGTGATGCTGCCGTCCACGGTCAGATCCGGCACCTTCAGGATGCGGAAGGTGATGAATACGCCGAGCACCATCAGGCCGTAGACAAGTCCCAGCTCCAGCGCTCCCAGGATTTGGTTGGTCATGTGGATTGCTCCTCCAATCGTAAGTATCGCGCGTCAGGCCGCGCAGCTTCTCCCTGAAAGCAAAAAGCGGGGAGCGAGGCTCCCCGCGCAATTGCAGATCAGTTCGCGCGCACGGTGGTCACGTAGGTAGCCTGCGCGGCGTAGTCCTCCGGCAGCTCAATACCCAGGGCTGCCTGCACGTCGCTGTTGATGACCAGGCTGAACTCGCTGTAGCGGCGGCAGGGCATGCTCTCCAGAGGCGTGCCGTTGTACCACTCGACGATCATCTCACCGGTCATGTTGCCCACGATGGTGTAGTCCACGCCGTAGGAGCAGAGCGCGCCGCCCTTGGTCATGGCGTCCGCAACGCCGTAGACCGGGATGCCCATCTCGGTCAGGGTCTCGCCCAGCTGGTTGAAGTTGGCGGCGATGACGCTGTCCAGTGCGACGTACACATAGGCGTACTCGTCGGGATCCAGCGCGTTGGCCTGGGTCACGGAGTCCGGAACGTCGGTGTAACCCACCACGTCGTAGGCGTAGCCCATGGAATCGCAGTAGGCCGCAGCCGCTTCCATGGTGCACTGGGCGTTGTTCTGGCTGGTGTTGTACATGATGCAGATCTTCTCGCCCTCAGCGATGGGGGTGATGTCGTTGGCGGTTTCAATCATCAGATCCGCCGGGATGGTGTTGGAGGTGCCGGTGGCCAGATATTCCGGGCTCACGCTGTCCCAGTCCGGCACGATCTTGGAGTAGACCGGGTCAACCACGGACATGAAGATGATCGGAATCTCGCCGCCGCAGATGTTCACCGCCGCCTGGGCCGGGGGCGTGAGCACCGGCACGATCAGGTCGTAGCCGCCGTCCACGAAGCCCTGGATGATGGTGGTCATGGTGCCTGCGTCGCCTGCGGCGCTCTGGCGCTCCACGATGATCTTGTCGGACAGGCCGGCCTCCGCGATGGTGGCCAGCATGCCCTCGTAGGCGTAGTCGGAGTCGGCCATGTCCACGAGCTGAACCACGCCGACCTTGATGGTCTCCTTGGTGTTGACGGTCTCCGCGGCCGCAACCGCCATCAGCATGACGGCCGCCAGAAGCAGGGCAAGTACCTTTTTCATATGCATTTCTCCTTCATATTCATGGCTACCTTGTGGCAGCCATAAGTTCTGACTTATTATACCGATGCAGCATTTGCTTGTCAATAGGATTTTCCGTTAATCGAAATATTTTCCGAGAGCTTTTTTCACGCCAATGCTTGTGCGCACGCGGGCATTGGCGGTATAATAGCCTCATAAATGAACGGATTCGGAGGACGACGATGCAGGACTATCTCTTGATCGGTGAAATCACCAAGCCCCAGGGCGTGCAGGGCGAATTGAAGCTGCGGCCCATCACCTGTGACCCCGCGCGCTTCGAGGGCATGACCTACGCCTTCGTGGAGGAGGAAGGAAAGTACCGCCGGGTGAACATCTCGGTGCGCCGGGTCGGCGCGGACGCGGTGTTCTTCCGCATGGAGGGCGTGAACACCCGCAACGACGCGGAGGAGATGCGCGGCACGCTCCTGTACATCGACCGCGCGCACGCGGTGGAGCTGGGCGAGGACTCGGCCTTCATCTGCGACCTGATCGGACTGAAGGGCGTGCTGACCGACGGCGGCGAGATCGGCGAGATGATCGACGTGATGCAGCCCGGCGGCAACGACGTTTACGTGTTCAAGGGCAAGCACGGCGAGGTGCTGGTTCCGGCGCTCAAGAGCGTGGTGGTGAGGGTCGACCTCGACGCGGGCGTGATGCTGCTGGACAGCGCGCGCATGGCCGAGGTGGCGGTGTATGATGATGAGGATTAAGATCCTGACCCTGTTTCCGGAGATGCTGCGGCCGATGCTGGAGGGCAGCATCCTGGGCCGGGCGATCCGGGCGGGACATCTGGACGTGGAGCTGGTGAACATCCGCGATTACACCCAAAACAAGCACAAAAACACCGACGACTACCCCTTCGGCGGCGGCGCGGGCAT
>JAUNNK010000186.1 GCA_030537335.1 Clostridia bacterium
GCTCGTACATGGCCGCCTCAAAGCTCAGGCGGGTGCGGGTGGAGGGCTCGAAGAAGAGCGTTGCCAGCTTCTTGCCGTGGCAGGCCTCGGCGTACTTCTTCGGGTTTGCGATGATGTCCATCGCGCAGTCGATAAGCTGCTGAATTTCTTCGGTGGACAGCTCCATGATGTCAATCAGATGTCTCATGCCTTGCCTCCCGTGATCCAGCTCTCGTCGCTGGGATTGTTGCGGAACGCGATCAGCCGCGTCACGTCCTCCTTGCGGATGTAGCCCTCCTCGGCGGCGATTTCGGCGATGGTGTCGAAGTCGGTCAGGCTGTGGTTGACCACGTTGTCGGCGGCCATGCGCTCCAGGCCCTTGCGCATGCCGTAGGTGAAGATGGACACCACGCCAAGCACCTCGGCGCCGGCCTCGCGCAGAATCTCCACGACCTCCAGCACGCTTCCGCCAGTGGAGATCAGATCCTCCACCACCACGACCTTCTGGCCGGGCAGTAAGCGTCCCTCGATCTGGTTCTTGCGGCCGTGATCCTTCGCGCCGGAACGCACGTAGCCCATGGGCAGGTTCATCAGATGGCCCACGATGGCGGCGTGGGCGATGCCCGCAGTGGAGGTGCCCATCAGCACCTCGACCTCGGGGTAATATTCACGCACCAGTGCCGCCAGACCGTTCTCCACGTCGCCGCGCACCTGCACATCCGACAGGGTCAGGCGGTTGTCGCAGTACACGGGGCTCTTGATACCGCTGGCCCAGGTGAAGGGCTCCTCGGGGCGGAAGAACACCGCCTTGATCTTCAACAAATCCTTTGCAATCTGCGTCTTCATCGCATCTTTCCCCTTTCTTCAGTCCACAAATTCGGCAACGCAGCGGCGATAGGCCGCCACCGGGTCCTCCGCAGCGGTGATCGGGCGACCCACCACAATGTAATCGCTGCCCAGCTCCTTGGCCTTCTCCGGCGTGGTCACGCGCTTCTGATCGCCCACGTCGCCGTCCGCAAAGCGCACGCCGGGGGTCACGGTCAGGAATTTGTCTCCGCAGCGGCCATGCACCTTGCCGGCCTCCAGCGGGGAGCACACCACGCCGTCCAGCCCTGCGTCCTTGGCGTTCTCCGCGTAGTGCAGAATGACCTCGTCGATGGGCTTCTCGATCCACAAGTCGCGCTCCATGCTCTCCTGATCGGTGGAGGTCAGCTGGGTCACGCCGATGAGCAGCGGGCGGGTTCCGTCCGCGCGGGTCAGGCCCTCCAGCGCCGCGCGCATCATGTTCACGGTGCCGGCGCAGTGCAGGTTGCAGATGTCCACGTCCAGGCGAGACAGCACCGCCATGGCCTTCTTCACGGTGTTGGGGATGTCATGCAGCTTCAGATCGAGAAAGATCTTGTGGCCGCGGGCCTTGATTTCCCGCACGATGGCCGGGCCCTCGGCGTAGTAGAGCTCCATGCCGATCTTCACAAAGGGCTTTTCCTCGGTAAAACGATCCAGGAAGGACAGGGTCTGTTCGCGGCTCGCAAAGTCGCAGGCAATGATCACGTCGCGTCCCATCAGTGTGCACCTCCGATAATGTCCGTAAGTTTTTCTATGCGATATTTTTCCATGGTTTCCGGGAGCTGTTCCACGATGTCCCGGCAGGCATACGGCTCGATCAGGTTGGCCGCGCCCACCTGCACCGCCGTCGCACCGGCCAGCATCATTTCGATCACGTCCTCGGCGCAGCTCACGCCGCCGAGGCCCACGATGGGGATCTTCACCGCCTCGTACACCTGGTAGACCATGCGCACGGCCAGCGGGAAAATCGCGCTGCCGGACATGCCGCCGGTCTTGTTCGCCAGCAGCGGCTTGCGCCTGCGCAGGTCGATGCGCATGCCCATCAGCGTGTTGATGAGGCTCAGCGCGTCCGCACCGGCCTCCTCGCAGGCCCGGGCGATGGCCGTGATGTCGGTCACGTTGGGCGAGAGCTTCATGATCACCGGCTTGGTGGTCACATTCTTCACCGCGCGCGTGACCTCCGCGGCCATTCTGGGGTCGGTGCCGAAGCTCATGCCGCCGCCGTGGACGTTGGGGCAGGAGATGTTCACCTCCAGCCAGCCCACCTGTTCACAGGCGTCCAGCTTTTGGCAGACCTCCACGTACTCGTCGATGGAGAAGCCGGAAACGTTGGCCATCACCGGCTTGTGGAAGAATTCCTTCATTTCGGGAAGCTCGTGCGCAATCACATGATCCACACCGGGGTTCTGCAGGCCCACCGCATTGAGCATGCCGCCCGCGCACTCCGCGATGCGGGGCGTGGGATTGCCGAAGCGCGGCTCCCGCGTGGTTCCCTTGAAGGAGAAGGTGCCCAGGCAGTTGATATCGTACAGTTCGGCGAACTCGCGGCCAAAGCCGAAGGTGCCGCTGGCGGGAATCACAGGGTTGGAAAGCTCGATCCCGCAGAGGTTCACGCGGGTGTCTACCATACGATCTCCTCCTTTGTCAGCACCGGGCCATCCTTGCAGATGCGCTTGTTGCCATACTTCGTTTCACAGGTGCAGCCCATGCACGCGCCGAAGCCGCAGCCCATGCGCTCCTCGAAGCTGTACTCGCCGGAGGTGGCCGCGCGATTGTACACTGCCTTCAGCATCGGCTCCGGGCCACAGGCGTAGGTGTAGCTGTAGTCGAGGCCCTCCATCGCGTCGGTCACGAAGCCCTTCTCCCCGACGCTGCCGTCGGCGGTGGCGATGATGGTCTCGATCCCCAGTCCGCGGAACCGATCCGCATAGAAGATTTCCTCCGCCTTGTTGAAGCCCAGGATCACCGTGGGTTTCTTGCCCTGGGCAAGGAGCCTGCGCACGAGCAGGTACATGGGCGGAACGCCCGCGCCGCCGCCGATGAGCAGCGGGCGGTCGCCGCTGTTGTCCAGATTGTAGCCGTTGCCCAAGCCCGTGAGCACGTCGATGCGCTTGCCGCTTTCATACTGCGCCATGGCCTCCGTGCCCCGGCCCACGGTCTTGTAGACGAGGGTCAGTTTTCCGTCCTCCGCGTCGCATACCGAGATCGGGCGGCGCAGGTAGAAGGAATCCAGCTTCAGCTGCACGAAGCGGCCGGGGGTGCAGTCCTCCGTGGATGCGCCCCGCAGCACCATTTCGTACACGTCCGGTGCGAGGTTTCGGTTCGATACAATTTCAAATACGTCCTGCCGCATTGTTTCACTCCTGATCGATGGTGGAGATGGCGAAGGTGGTTTCTTCCAGCACATCCAGCAGCACCCGCACGGTGTCCAGCGCCGTGAACACGCTGACGTTGTTCTCCACGCTCAGGCGGCGGATCATGAAGCCGTCCTTCGCCTGATTCATGGAGCCGGGGTTCCGGGTGTTGATGACGTAGGCGATGTGGCCCTGGCGCAGGGCGTTGGGGATGTCGTCGCTGCCCTCGCTGATCTTCTTCAGCACGCGGGTGCGGATGCCGTGCTCGCGCAGGTACTTCGCGGTGCCCTCAGTGGCCTCGATGTTGAAGCCCAGGTTGTAGAAGCGCTGGATCAGCGGGAAGGCCTCCTCCTGATCCTTGTTGGCGACGGTGGCCAGCACGGTTCCGTAGTTCTGCAGGTTCATGCCGGAGGCCTGCAGCGCCTTGTACAGCGCGCGGTAGAGCTTGCCATCGTAGCCGATGGCCTCGCCGGTGGACTTCATCTCCGGGCTGAGGTAGGTGTCCAGACCGCGAATCTTCGCGAAGGAGAACACCGGAACCTTGACGTACCAGCGCTTCTTCTCCGTGGGATAGAGGTCGAAGATGCCCTGCTCCTTCAGGCTCTTGCCCAGAATCACGTTGGTGGCGATGTCCGCCAGCGAGTAGCCCGTGGCCTTGGAGAGGAAGGGCACGGTGCGGCTGGAGCGCGGGTTGACCTCGATGATGTAGACGTTGTCCTGCCTGTCCACGATGAACTGGATGTTGTACAGGCCCACGATGCCCAGGCCCAGGCCCAGTCGCTTGGAGTAGTCCAGGATGGTGCCCTTGACCTTGTCCGAGATGGAGAAGGCGGGATAGACGCTGATGGAGTCGCCGGAGTGCACGCCGGTGCGCTCGACCAGCTCCATGATGCCCGGCACGAACACGTCGCGGCCGTCGCAGATGGCGTCCA
>JAUNNK010000187.1 GCA_030537335.1 Clostridia bacterium
ATCACGACCACGACGATGATGACGAGTGCTGCGACCACGATCACGAGCACCATCACCATCACGATCATGACGATCATGACGAGTGCTGCGATCATGAGCACCATCACGACCACGATCATGAGTGCTGCGATCATGACCACGAGCACCATCATGACCATGACGATCATGATCATGAGTGCTGCGACCACGATCACGAGCACCATCATCACGACCACGGCGACGGCTGCAGCTGCGGCTGCCACCACGATCATCACGGCCACCACCACGCGGACGAGGTGTTCCAGAACATCGGCGTGGAGACCCCGCGCAAGTTCGAGGAGGCTGCCATCCGTGCAGCGCTGGACGAGCTGGACGACGAGAAGCGCTTCGGCGCGATCCTGCGCGCGAAGGGCATCTTGCCCCTCACCGACGGCAAGTGGCTGCACTTCGATTACGTGCCCGGCGAGTCCGACGTGCGCTACGGCAGCGCCGATTACACCGGCCGCCTGTGCGTGATCGGCACGAAGATCAACGAGGCCGCGCTCAAAGAGCTGTTCGGCCTGTAAGGAGCGGAATATGGAAGCGGCAGTATACATCGTAACCGGCTTTCTGGAGAGCGGCAAGACGAAGTTCATGCAGGAGATGCTGGCCGACGAGGGCTTTTCCGAGGGCGAGCGCACGCTGCTGCTGGTGTGCGAGGAGGGCGAGGAGGAGTACGATCCCGAGCTGCTCAAGCGCACCAACACCGTGATGGTGACAATGGAGTCCTCCAGCGAGCTGACCGGCGACGTTCTGGTGAAGCTGGACAAGGAGTACCGCCCGGAGCGCGTGCTGATCGAGTACAACGCCACCTGGATGATGGAGACGCTGTACAAGGCCAAGAAGCCGCAGAACTGGGAGCTGGCGCAGATCATCACCCTGATCGATTCCGCCACCTTCGAGCTCTACCTCACCAACATGCGCAAGTTCATGGCTGACGGCATCCAGGAGGGAGATCTGATCATCTTCAACCGCTGCAACCAGGACATGCCCAAGAGCAAGTGGCGCAGGGGAGTGCTGGCGATGAACAACACCGCCCGCATCTTCTTTGAGAACACCGACGGCAGCATGGACGACGGCGTGGCCGACGAGGATCTGCCCTACGACGTAAAAGCCGATCCCATCGAGATCGGCGACACCGAGTTCGGCATCTTCTATCTGGACGCCATGGAGCACCCCGAGCGCTACGACGGCAAGCGCATTCATGCCAAGGGGCGCGCCTTTCGCATGCAGGACATGCCCAAGAAGTGCTTCGTGTTCGGTCGCCACGCCATGACCTGCTGCGTGGACGACATCGGCGGCATCGGTTTTCTGTGCAAGTATGGCGCGAAGGAGCCCGATACCAACGACTGGATCTACCTCACCGCCAAGGCCGAGGCGGGCTTCAGTCCGCTGCACGGCCGCGACGCCATCATCCTCATCGAGGAGAGCATCGCGCCCGCAGAGCCTCCGGAGGAGGAGCTGGTGTACTTCACCAACTAATTTGTTACAAAAATTATCACAAAAATGTTTCAATTCGCTTGCGTGGAGCACGAAAATATGGTAAAATAGGTTACACATCACGGGAGGTACGTTGGTATGAAGCGGAATCTTTGGAAATCGGTCCTGTGTCTTGCACTGATTCTGGTTTTGACGCTGGCTCCGCTGAGCGCCTTTGCTGCAACCAAGACGGCCAAGATTCTGAAGGTCAACGTGGATCAGGCGCGTATGCGCACGGGCGCTTCCGGCGCGATCATCACCACGCTGGACAAGGGCACGAAGGTGCTCTATCTGAACAAGAACGATGGCGCCTACTGCAAGGTATGCACCACCGACGGCGAGACGGGCTATGTGTACAAGGGCTTCCTGTCCAGCTACGGCGCGGTGCGCTCGAATCAGGTGTATGTGACGAAGGGCTCCACCACGCTGTACAAGCGCTCCGGCAACTCCCTGCGCAAGAGCAGCACGATCAAGGAAGGCGTGTACATGCTGGTGTACAAGACCAACGGCAGTTGGGCGCAGGTCAAGAGCATGACCGGCAAGAGCGGCTATGTGAAGCTCAGCTCCATCAAGAAGGTATTCTGACAGAAACTACATTAAAAATTATCCCCCGGGTTTCGCGCCCGGGGGACAATTTTTATGCAGGAGCCTCATTCCTCCAGATCGATGTGCGGCAGGTTCCACTTGTAGTGCGCGGCGGCCACGCGGATGAGCGCTACCACGCCGAAGCCGGCAAGCATGGCGATCTCGGCGGGCAGGATGCGCATCAGCAGCACGTCCGCCAGCGCGCCGGCCAGGGAGGCCACGGCGTAGATGTGCTTGCGGAAGATGCTGGGCACGCTGCCGGCCAGCACGTCCCGCAGCACGCCGCCGCCCACGCCGGTGATCATGCCCACGAACAGCAAAAGTCCCGTGTTTCTGCCCGGGCCCGCCGATTCGATGCCCAGCACCGTGAACGCCGCCAGTCCCAGGGTGTCCGAGAGAAAGTACAGCTTTTCCCGCAGCTGGGCGAAGGCCTTGGGCTTGCGCTCCTGGGTCAACTTCAGGATGATGAACACCGCCAGCGCAACCAGAATCGCCAGCACCGCGCAGCGGGAATTGAGAAACACCCGCGGCGGAATCTGACCGATCATCAGATCTCGCAGCACGCCGCCGCCGATGGCCGTCACCAGGCCCAGCATCGTCACGCCGAACAGATCCATCCTGTGCCGCACGCCCTCCATCGCCCCCGATATGGCGAAGGCCACCGTGCCCAGCAGCTCAAAAATCGAAAAGAGTACATCCATTACTTCCACATCTGCATCCTCCGGAAAGCGCTATAAGGCAGTCTAGCGCCAATTGCAGGTCTTGTCAATCCGCCGAAATGTTATATTTTTATGGCTTCCCATCCCAATGGATTGACAATAGCGCCCCGCAGGTATATAGTACGAACGGAGCATGTCTTCAGGGCAGGGTGCAATTCCCGACCGGCGGTAAAGTCCGCGCGCGCCGATGGCGCATGAACCGGTGAAACTCCGGTACCGACCGTAACAGTCCGGATGAAAGAAGGCGCGAAGTCCGTTTTTTCGCCTGCTTGTTTTTCGCCCCGAACGTCTGTTCGGGGCGTTTTTTGGCGAAATGCGAACCTCGCCGCGACAATTTGGAGGTGCAAATTATGACCGTAAAAAACAAGACGCACAGACTGACACTCATGGCGATGTTCGCCGCCCTGGCCTACATCGTGATGTTGGTGGGCCGCTTTCCGATCTCCAGCGTGGACTTTCTGAAGTACGATCCCAAGGATGTGATCCTGGTGATCTGCGGCTTCATCCTGGGGCCGATGCCGGCGCTGCTGGTGACCTTCGTGGTTTCCGTCATTGAGATGCTCACCGTCAGCTCCACGGGCCTCATCGGCCTGATTATGAACGTGCTGTCCAGCGCGGGCTTCGCCTGCACGGCGGCATTCGTGTACAAGAAGCGCCACAGTCTGCGGGGCGCGGCGGTGGGCCTGGTGCTTGGCGCGCTGGTGATGACCGCGCTGATGCTGCTGTGGAACTACTTCATCACGCCGTATTACATGGGCATGCCCCGCGAGGCCGTCGCGGCGATGCTGGTTCCGGTGTTCCTGCCCTTCAACCTGATCAAATCCGCACTGAACGCCGCCATCGCCATGCTGATCTACAAGCCCGTCTCCCGGGCGCTGCGCCAGATTGGCCTCACGGAGCCGACCGGCGGCAAGGCTCCCGAGAAAAAGAACGTGATGGGCGCGATGCTCATCGCCGCGCTGGTGCTGGTGAGCTGCATCTTCATCGTGCTCATCATGAGAGGCATTATTTAACCCAACGTACCATGCTCCAATGCCCGGAATAGAACGAAGTCCCCGAATCCAATCGGACTCGGGGACTTCGTGTGTGCAGAAATCAGCGCTCGCACTCCAGATCCAGCCAGGCGCACTCCTCGGCGCTCAGCGGATATTCGCAGGCGGCGATGTTCAGCTTCTGGTTCGCCACGTTGGTGGAGCCGGACAGCGCAAACACGTCCAAATCGCGGTGGCTGAAGATCCAGGCCATGGCGATCTGCGCCACGGGCACGTTCTTCTCCTTC
>JAUNNK010000030.1 GCA_030537335.1 Clostridia bacterium
ATATTATACCACACTATCTACTTTTATTAAACTGTTTTATGGAGAAATAGTATGAGCTGTGCAGCAGCTGCCCGTATAAAGCGGAGTTCTGTGACACGCTCCGGCGTATCCAACAGCTAACGCCGTTGCCGAATTAATGTATTTTGTACCTTGACATCTTCAAAATAGCCCACCCAAAGCCTTATAGGGGCATTGCGCCCTTTTGGGGTGGTCTGGTGCGCTTTTGAGAAGATATGCTGCAAATTGCGTTTGGACGGATGGCTTCAGCGCAATATATTGGGTGGCGTGAATAATTCAGGTATCATATACCATTTTATTCTTTTTTTCAAGCAAATATCCCGTTCTCCGCGCTTCTGATGGGATCACTGTGCTGGCTCGACAACGTGCAGGCCAACACCACCCGTTGAACGGGTGGTGTGACCAAGCCCTATAAATGCTTACAGTCTGTCAAAGAAGCCCCATTGCAACAACGCAATCGGGCTTCTTGTATGATGTTGGGGTAGAACGGCAAGAAGAGGAACCACTTGTGGATGAACTCAATCATAGACACCGTGGATTGTTCCACGATGCCAGTTTATTAAGCCAGCTTGTCGGCACCGAGCAGCTGAATCTTGCCGATCGCGTACTGCTTGATGCTCTCCACCGGCTCCTTCATGAACACGTCCATGGCGCGAATCTCGCCGTTCTTGGCGTAGACGCTGTTGAAGAAGGCATAGACCAGATCCGTCGCAAAGTTCATCTTGCGCACGCCTGCCTCCACCGCCATCTTCACCTGCTCATCCGGCACGCCGGAGCCGCCGTGCAGCACCAGCGGAAGGCCGGTGCGCTCATGGATCGTGCGGGTGCGCTCGATGTCCAGCACGGGCGCGGACTTGTACACGCCGTGGGCCGTGCCGACCATGACCGCCATGGCGGCCACGCCGGTCTCCTTGGCAAAGCGCACGGCCTCGTCCACATCGGTGAAGTCGCTCATCTTTTCATCCGCCGTGCCGCCCACGTGTCCCAGCTCGCCCTCAACGAACACGCCGCATTCGCCGCAAATCTCCACCGCTTGACGGGTGATGGCGATGTTGCGCTCCAGCGGCTGGGTGGACGCATCGATCATGATGCTGGTACAGCCCAGGCGCAGCGCGCGCAGCACCTGGGGAATGCCCGCCCCGTGATCCAGATGCATCACGGCGGGCGTGGGCAGCAGATTGATAGCCTCGCGGATGGCGGCGGACACATAGGTGCCGAACTCGGTGTCCATCATACGGGTGAACATCTGGAAGATGACCGGCGCGCCGGTCTCCCGGGCCGCCTGGGCCACGCCCATGACGGACTCCACGTTGTAGCAGTTGAAGGCGGGAATGGCGACGCCCTTCGACTCCGCCAGAGCCAGAATCTGTTTCAAATTGGATTGCATCGCTCTGCTCCTCTCAGTTCATGGAATCCGGCACGACGTTCGGGAAGTACTTGCAGAATTCCTGAATCTCCCGGGTATAATCGCCTCGAATCTCCACCACATGGTGGATGTAGGGGCCTTCCACCAGGCGGCGCTCCCACCTGTCCAGATCGTTGAAACGGCCCCAGATGTAATTTCCGTTGGTGAACGGGCCCTTGGCGCTTTCGCAGGTACCGTTGAGAATCATGTACTTGCCGTCCTCCTGATCGAAGCGCGCGACCGTGTAGGTTCCCTCTCGGGCCTCAAACCACTGGCGCTGCACGTAGATGATGGGCTTCTTGTCCTCCCGGTGCAGGCTGTACGGGAAGGGGCCGCAGTGCCACAGCAGCTCCACATTCTCGTCGGAGGGATGGCGCACGGTGAATTCGCCGAAGCAGGGAACCTCCTTGCCGAAGGACGCGCAGGACAAAAGCGCCATGGTGATGGAAGCGTGCAGATCGCTCTCGCAGCTGACCAGATAGCCCTGGTCCAACAGGAAGCCGTAGGCTGAGCAGGGCAGCACGCCGGTGATCTTCTCCATGCTCGTCCAGCATTCGGAGGAAATCACGTCCAGATTGTACTCCTCGGTCAGCTCCTTAAACAGCAGCACGAAGGCATAGATGCGCCTGAGCAGCGGCTTGGTGAAATCGTCCACGTCGTAGCGGCGCAGGAACTCCTGCTCGCCTGCGATCAGCTCCTCCTCGCGCTCGGCCATGATCCTCTTGAACTTCTCCTCGACGATGGCATTGTTGATGGGGATGACGTGCAGTCCGAAGCGCTGCATCAGCTCGCCCTCGTTGATGATGACGGAGCAGAAGATCTTCGGGCGCATGCCCACCTGACCAACGCGCATGCCCCGGAAGTTCTTGACCATGCAGGCCACGCGTGCGAAGTGATCCAGACCCTCGGCAAACTTTTCACTCTCCACGGTGCAGGAATTGAGGAAGGAGAAGGGAATGTTGTAGCGCTGCATCTGGCGGCTGATGCCGAAGATGCCGCACTGGCTGTCGGTGTAGCGCATGCCGTCCGGATCGAAGCGGTCGTCCATGGGCGCCCACAGCAGCACCGGCACGTTCAGCGCCTGGGCCAGCTGGGCGGCGGCCTCCTCGCAGCCGAAGTTGGCGTTGATCATCAAGAGCGCGTCCACCTTCTCCGCGCGCATGTGGTTTGCGACCTTCTCTACGTCCCTCTCGGCATAGAAGGTTTCCACGTCGATCACGCCTTTAAGGTCAGCAAAGCTCACATTCTCGGTGGCGTAGTGCTCCTCGATGTAGGCGACAATTTTACGCCCGCGCTCCTCGGCGATCTCCCAGTTGAACGCGCCTGGGCGCGGCGAACAGTCGCGGCGAAGGGGCACAAGGCCAATTTTCACATGATAATCCAGCATTTCATTTCACTCCCATCTTCTATCAGAGGTTGAACATGCCCTGACGGTAGTGCGCGACGCGCCCGTCAATTTCCGTATAGTCGATCTCCCCGGTCTCCAGGAAGCGGTTCACCACGTCCACCGTAGGAATGGCCGCGCGTCCGCCCAGTCGGGTGCACTTGATGGCGGACACGGCGGAGGAGAAGCGCGCGCACTGCGGCACATCCCAGCCCTGAAGGTAGGCATAGTTGAACGCGCCGTGGAACACGTCGCCCGCGCCGGTGGTGTCCACCGCGTCCACAGTAAAGGCGGGGTACTCGAAGTATTTGTCGCCATACACGCCCTTGCCGCCCTGCTCGCCCAGCGTGAAGATCACGATGTCCGGGCCCTGCGCCTGAATGTAGCGCGCCGCCTGCTCGCAGCTCATCTCCCCCTTGTCCGCACACATGGAGTTGAGGTAGGTCTCCGAGGCGATGAAGATGTCCAGATAGCGGTAGTTCTCATAGATGTCCGGGCGGTAGTAGGCCGCGTCGATGCTCACCAGGCCACCGGCTTCGTGAATCCAATCTGCCGCCTGAAACTTGGCCTCGGTGAGCATGTCGCCGATGTGCAGAATCCGCGCGGACTTGATGAAGTCCTCGTCCAGATCCGCAATCTCCAGCGCACGAAAGGTTCCGGGGCAACTGATGAACTCCTTGCCGTGAATCTCGCGCTCGGACACGCACACACAGAAGTCCGTGCGCTTGCCCTCGTCCAGCAGCAGGTGCGAGGTGTCCACGTTGTTGTATTCAAAATCCGCCTTGTTGGCATGGCCGAACATATCGCTGCCCGAAACGCCCAGGATGGCCGCGCGAAGGCCCAGGCGGCCCGCCGCCACCGTCGCCGTGGGGACGTTGCCGCCGCCCTGAAACACATAGTTGCGCATACGGATGTTCACATTCGTGGGCGGCAGCCTGTCCAGCTCGACGATCAGATCCTGAAAGGGATTTCCGAAGCCGATCATGTCAAACTTCTTTTCGTTCATATGGGCCAAACCTCCCGCGGTCAGGGCTTCATGCCCAGATACTTGAAGTCGTAGTACTCGTCCAGCGACCAGTGGCTCTTGTCGCAGCCCACGCCGGACTGCTTCACGCCCGCGTGCGGAGTCTGCTCGGTGCCCGGAGCGCCATTGACGAAGATTTCACCGGCCTCCAGCGTCTCGAACGCCTTGGCGATCTCCTGTGCGCGATGGCCGAAGAAGTAGGCGGAGAGGCCGTAGATGGTGTTGTTGGCCTTCTCCAGCGCCTCATCGAAGTCGCTGAAGGGCTGCATGGGGATGATGGGCCCGAAGATTTCCTCCTTCGAGACGCGCATGTCGTCCGTCACGTCCTTCAGAAGCGCCGGAGTCATGTAGCTGCCCTTTGCAAACTCCGCGGGCACCTCGCCGCCCATCATCAGCTTCGCGCCGCGCTGCACCGCGTCCTCCACCAGACCCAGCAGGCGGTCGCGAGCCTCCATGTTGATGACCGGGCCCATGACGTAGCCCTCGTCCCGGCCCTTGCCCAGGATCACGCCCTTGAGGTGCTCGGCAACCCTGTCGCAGAGCGCGTCGTAGATCTTCTCGTGCACGTAGATGCGGTTGTAGTTCACGCAGGTCTGGCCCGCAAAGCCCACCTTCTTGGCGACGATGTTCGCCGCGACCTCGTCCAGATCCACATCGTCCATGACGATCACCGGCGCGTTGCCGCCCAGCTCGAAGGAGTACTTCTTCACCGAGGTTGCGCCCTCGCGCATGATCTGAAGTCCGGTCTCGCTGGAGCCGATCAGGGTAATCATCTTCGGGATGGTGCTCTCGTTCAGCGTCCTTGCAACCTCGCCGGAGGGACCGGAGAGGATGTTGATCACGCCTGCCGGGAAGCCGATGCGCGCGGCAATCTCGCCGATGTAGAGGGTCGCCAGCGGGGTCTGGCTGGAGGGCTTGACGATGCAGGCGCAGCCGGAGACCACGCTGGGCGCGATCTTCAGACCCGCATTGCCCAGCGGATAGTTCCACGCCACATGACCCACCACCACGCCGATGGGACGGCGCTCGACGATGTGGTACACATTGCCGTTCGGGGTGGAATGGTTGTTGAAGGTGGTGCCGTACATGCGGCGCGCCTCCTCGGAATAGTACTGGAAGCTGATCATCATCCAGTCGAAATCGGCGCAGGCCGCCGGATAGGGGCGGCCGGATTCCGCCGAAACCAGATCCACAATCTTCTCGCGCTCCGCCATGCAGGCCTCGCGCAGCCTGAGCATCCAGTCGATGCGCTCGTCCAGCGAGGTCTTTGCCCAGGCCTTCTGCGCGCGCTCAGCCGCTGCCAGCGCTTCCTTCGTCTGCTCCGCGGTTGCGCAGCCAACCGTGCCGATCACCTCGCCGGTGGCCGGATTGATTACGTCCATGGGCTTGCCCTGTCCTTCGATCAGCCGCCCGTCATAATACTGCTTGTACATAGCTTACCCCTTTCTGGCCAGTTTTCTGGCGCGCTCCTGATTGCGGAAGCCCTTCAGGCCTGCCGCGCCGATGAACTTGGCGCTCGGCCCCAGCTCCTCCTCGATGGCCAGCAGCCGGTTCGCGCGGGGGCCGATGCCGCACTCGCGGATGGAGCCCGCGTTGATGCCCACGGCGTAGTCGCCGATGGCCTCGCCTTCGCCGCGACTGTCGGAGGGCATGACCGCATAGCCGTACTTGTAGGCGTACTGGATCATCTCCATCGCCTCGGAGATGGTGCCCACCTGGTTGACCTTCAGAAGCACGGTGTTGGCCGCACCCAGGGAGATTCCGTGGGCGACGCGCTCGGGATTGGTGGTGAACAGGTCGTCGCCAACCACCTGAATGCCACTCTCCTTCGTAAACGCGGCAGTGGTCTCATAGTCGTCCTCGTTGAAGGGATCCTCCAGAATGACGAAGGGGAACTTGTCGATCATGTCCATGTAGAAGCGGTACAGCTCGTCCTTCGTCATTGGCTTGTCGCTGAACAGGCCGTAATACCTGCCGTCCTCCTTGTTGTGGTAGGTATCGGTGGCGACGTCCATCTGGAAGCCTGCGCGGCCCTCGTAGCCGGCCTCGATGATGGTCTCGGTCATCGCGTCCCAGATCTCCTCATCGTTTTTGAACACGCCCGCAGGAATGGCAATGAAGTCGCGCACGTTGGGAATGCCGCCGAAACGCTGCTCCATCTTCTTCGACCAGCGGGTATGAATGTCCCAGCAGGCGTAGGATGCGTCGGAAAAGCTGTCGAAGCCGAAGCACATCACGGACATGGTGGGCTTGCCGCCAGGGGTGGTGATGCCGCCGCCGTAGCGCTGATGGCCCGCAGCCATGGCCACGCCAGGAACCGGCAGATACATGGCGCTCTCGCCGCCCACGTGGCGATAGAGGGGAATGCCCAGCGCGTTCGCGCCCGCCTTCAGGATGGCTGCGGAGACGGCCGCCACGGCGTTGCCGCCCAGCTCCAGCTTGGCCTCGGGACGGATGGACAAAAGCGCCCGATCTGCCGCCAGCTGATTCGCCGCGTCCACGCCCTTCATCGCGGGCGCAATGATGGTGTTGACATTGTTCACCGCGCCCATAACGCCCTTGCCGTTGTACTTCGTTCCTCCATCAAAGTTGAAGCGCACCTCGTGGGTGCCCACAGAGACGCCGGAGGTGCACATCGCGGTGCCCGTCGCGCCGTTTTCACATACGACCGTCGCCTCAACGCCCGGATTTCCGCGATTTGTATAAACCTGCCGCGCATGTATGGTTTTGATTTCTGTTCCAGACATCTCAACACTCCTCATCGTTTCAGAATCGTTTGTCTCTCAGGTGATCAGGATAATTCGCAAATCCAGGGCGGAGACGCAATGCTCCGCTTCCACGCCGCAGCCCAGCGTCCACAGCGGCGCGGAAGTCGCGTGGGCCTTCATTGCCTGCCACAGATCCAGGCCAGCTCTTTTTGCCTCCGCGACGGTCTCACCGTCCACAATGGCGCCCGCCAGGCAACTGGGAGCGCCCGGCAGTTCGAGTCCGCCCGGGCCGTCCGTTCCGTCGGTATCCACCGCGCCGAACACGATGCCCCGCGTGCCCGCGATGCGCTGCGCCGCAGCCAGGCAGTACTCCTGATTGCGTCCGCCCACGCCGGTCTCGCTGCCTACCGTGACCACGTTCTCTCCCGAGCTCATCAGCACCACCGGCGCCCTGAAGGGTTCGCCCAGGCGCTGCGCGGTCATGGCGATGGATGCGTCCACGCGCCCCGCCTCCCGGGCCTCGGCCTCCATGTATTCGGAGAGCATCACACAGCTGTAGCCCAGCTCCTGCGCGCGTCTGCGCACCGCCGGATAGATGGTAGAATCCTTGAAGATCAGTCCAAAGAAGCGCGCGCCGAAGCTTTCGTATTCCTCCCGGCACACGTTTTCCGTCTCCGCACTGCCCGCCAGCAGCCAGTTTCGGATGGAGGCAGGCGTCTCCTCCCACGCATCCCACTTTCTCAGCACGTCAATGGCCTGCTGGAAGCTGCTCTCATAGGCGATGGGCGGGAAGAAATTGTCGCGGAACATGTCGTAATAGTTGTTGCGCAACACCGGCTCCGTCCGCTTGGAGGGATCAGCCGTGGTGAGGTGCACCATGTGCGCCTTCTTGAACAGGCGGGACAGCCTGCCGCCCTTGAAGCGGTCAATGTGCGTGCGCACGTGGTTCAGATCCCCGGTGGGCACGCCCTTTTCAATCTGCATCATGTGGGTGAAGGCGGCGACTTCCTCCACGGTGATGTCCCCAGCGGGATAGGTCATCAGCGAGGAGCAGCCGCTGCCGGAGATGGTGAACACCAGATCGCGCTCGGTCAGATCCGCCGCCAGCGCCTCGATTTTCTTGCAGCCCTCCACGCAGAACGCGTCCGGCACGGGATGCCCCGCCAGCGTCACGCCGATCTTTTTGCACTGGACGCCATCGCCGTGCTTGGCGATCACATGGCCGCCGGTCAACACGTCGTCCAGCACCTCCTCAAAGGCGACCGCCGCACGCTGCACGCCCTTGGCCGCGCCGATGACGTACACCCGGTCGATGTCCTTCAGGTCAAATTCCAATGGGCCGGCGTGGGGATCATCCCGCATCTCAAAGCCGTCGGTGTGCAGCACGATGCGGCCATTCTCCAGCTGCACCAGCTCCTTCACCCGATGGTAGGGATCGATGGCGTCCAGACCCGCGTCCAGCAGCTCCGCTACGATCCGCCTGCCCTCCCGGTTGCCGTGGCTGGTCAGCATCTGCTTGTTCTTGATTCTCATATTTTGCCCTTTCGCTCGCGCGGTTTGGAATTGCGCCCTCAGAAACAAATCTCGTCCGGAACTGGTGCCTCGCCGCACACGCCCTTGAGGTTAGCGATGAATTCCACATCAGCCGGTTCCAGTTCAAAGTCGAACACCTCGGTGTTCTGCTGTACGCGCACCGGGTTTGCGGACTTGGGCAGCGGAATCCAACCCATTTGCAGCGACCACCGCAGACAGATCTGCCCGACGGACTTGCCGTACTTCTCCGCCAGAGCCTGCATCTCGGGCACTTTAAAAATCGCGCCGGTGCCGAAGGGGCTGTAAGCCTCCACCTGAATGCCGTGTTCCTTGCAGTAGCGCACGACCTCCGGCTGGGTCACGCCCGGGCAGAGGCGAAGCTGATTCACCATGGGGAGAATCTCGCAGTTCTCCTTCAGCATCTCGATGTGGTGGGGCATGAAGTTGCTCACGCCGATGGCACGGATGCGCCCGGCCTTGTACAGCTCCTCGAACGCCTTCCACGTGCCGATGGTGGCCTCCCGCCAAGTGGAGCGGTACTGGATGGGGTTCGGCCAGTGGATCAGATACAGATCCAGATAGCGCAAGCCCAGCTTCTCCAGGGTCATGTCGAACGCCTCCAGGGTCGCCTTGTAGCCGTGCGCGGCGTTGCGCAGCTTGCTGGTCACAAAGATTTCCTCCCGGGGCACGCCGCTGATGCGGATTCCCTGACCCACGCCGCGCTCGTTGCCATAGGCGGCAGCGGTGTCGATCAGGCGATAGCCGGTCTCCATCGCGGACTTCACCGCGGCGGCGGCCACCGCATCCTTGGACTGATAGGTACCCAGACCCAGGCAGGGCATCTCCACGCCGTTGTGCAGTCGGTAGGTATCCTTCATCGATTTCATCCTCGCACACCTCCTCAGTCCACAATCGCCATCTGGTTGCGCAGATCCTGCACCGCCGTCACCGAAGCGCGCAGGTTCTTCGCGATGAGATCAAAGTCCCGGTTCACCAGCGCGTTGCCCTGGGTGAACATCCAGTCGCCGCCCGCAGCCAGTATGTTGCGGTTGCGCATCAGCGGCAGGAAGTTGGTCTCGTTCAGCGCGCCGGTCACCATGTAGCGCACCATGGGGAAGGTGCCGCTGTACTCGTCCAGCACGGACAGGCCGCCCAGCTGATAGACGGGATAGAACTTCACCACGTCGATGCCGTACTCCAGCGCCGTGGTGATCTCCGCAGCGGTCACGCAGCCGGGGAACACCGGCACGCCCTTCTTCAGGCAGTACTCCACCACCTGACGGCCGAAGCCGGGCATGATGATGAACTGCGCGCCCTTGTCGATGGCCTCCTCCGCCTGGCGGACGTTGATGACCGTGCCCGCGCCCACGCAGATCTCCGGCACGTCCCGGGCAATGGTTTCCAGATTGGACAGGGAATTGTCAAAGCGCTGCAGCACCTCCACCACCGGCACGCCGCCGGCCACCAGCGCCTTCGCAGCGTCCACCGCGCTGTCGGATTCGCAGCGGGCGATGATCGGGCACACGCCCGTAACCTTCAATACGTCATTCATCCATTCAACTGCCATTGTTCCCCCTCCTTACTCCGCCCAGTTCAGCTCCAGATGGAACTGCTCGGCCAGCTTCTCCATATTTGCAACCATTGCATCGTTGAGTTCAATCGCATTCTCCGCAAGCGCCTTGTCGCGCTTCGCCCACTCCATCTCGCCGGGCATGAAGATCTGCTTCGTGCCCTCGGCGCGCTTTGCGCTGCGCAGCTCCCGGCAGAGTGCGTCCATCCGCTCTTCAAACTCCGCCATGTCCGTCATCTGGCCCACGTCGATGGCGATGAAGGCGTGGCCCACGTTGTTGGGCGTGGCCATGTCCAGATTCCAGCTCTTCACCTGACTGAGCATGCCCGCGCCGGTAATCACTGCGGAGAGAATCTCCACCATTACCGCCAGGCCGTAGCCCTTGTGCGCCGCCATGGGCGCCAGCGAGGATCCACCGGGGAAGCTGTTGGGATCGGTGGTGGGCCTGCCCTCGCGATCCACGAGGCAGCCGGGGGGCAGCATCTCGCCCTTCTCCTTCGCCATGACCACCTTCAGCGCCGCCACGTTGCTCAGCGCGATGTCCAGGAACACGGACTTGCCGTCGCTGGTGGGCGCGGCATAGGAGAAGGGGTTGGAGCCGATGGACACGCCGCAGCCGCCGGGAACCGCCATGATGGGATCGGCATTGCTCATGACCACGCCGATCATGCCGGCCTTCGCCGCGAGGTTCGCATAGTAGCCCGCCGCACCGAAGTGGCAGCTGTTCTTCACGCCCACATAGGCCACGCCCACATTTTTCGCCTTTTCGATGGCGAGCTCCATCGCGCGGCTGGCGCTGACCATGCCCATGGCCATGTTGCCGTTCAGGATGGCCCACGCGGGGCCCTGACGCTCCACCGTGGGCTGGGCCTTCGCATCCAGGCCCCCGGCAAGCATCTTCTGCGCATATCCATAGAGGTTCTTGGTGCCGTGCGTCATCACGCCAAAAGTATCCGTGCCGACGAGCACGTCCGCAACCGTGCGTGCATCCGCGCGGTTCATGCCGCAGGCCTCCATCGTCCGCACAGAAAAGTCATGCAATTCGTCGAGATGAATTCGTTTCATAATCCCACCTCTGCCTTCCGTCTGATTGTTTATCCCAGTACACTTATTCTATCAAAATTTACAATCCGGCTCTAGGCACAATCCGGCTAAAGACAGGTACATTTCTGCTTTTTTGATTTTGCCCCGCCCGCGACTGCACTTTCTCCGAAAATGAACATTTTTCCGGGAATATAAAGGAAACCCCGATGAAAAACTTCATCGGGGAATGCGATCAGGCGGCTTTTCCGGAATTGAACATTTTCAGCTCCGCGACCCGTTCCGGTTGCGGTACTCCGTGGGCGAACAGCCGGTGCTCTTGCGGAAGATGCGGCTGAAGTAGGAGGCCTCGGCAATGCCGATGCTGGCGGCCACCTCGCTGACGTTCATTGAGGAGTACATCAGAAGCTCCTTGGCCTCCTCAATGCGCAGCGAGAGCACGTATTTGTAGGGCGAAACGCCCGCCTTCTTGGTGAACAGGTGGGAGAAGCGGCCCAGACTCAGGTGCGCGATCTCCGCATACTTCTCCAGGTTCACCTCCTCGCGGAAGTGCTCGTTGATATAGAGCAGCGCGGCAGTGATCGCATCCTGCTCCGGTCGGGTGCGCTCCGCCCGGGCGGGAGAGAGGTAATCCAGCAGCTCCATCAGCAGGCCGATCACCTTGGGCGTGTAGATCGGCTTGCGCCCGTTGAAGGCCTTCAGCGGCAGGAAGTTCTTCACCAGCCGGTTGAACAGGATCTCAAAGGCGGTGCAGTCGTGAATCTTGAAGAAGGTGATGGGATCGAAGTGCATGGAGCCCACCATCTCGGCAAAGGCCTCGCCGGTGAAATGGACATAGAAAATTGTGGGCGCGCCATCCGCCGTGAAGGAGATCAGCTGCGGCACCTCCGGCAAAAACATCACGCAGGTGCCCCGCTCGACGCGCACCATCTCGCCATTGTATTCGATGTCAAACCAGCCGAGCGCGGAATAAACCAGATAAAAGTCCTTCCTCCCCTTGGGGCGGAAGATGGTGTAGTCCCGCTGGAAGTAGTTCTTCATGCCGCTGTTGTTGATTTGCAGCTGTCTTTCCGGCGGGAAATCGGTCAGATCCCGATACTCGGCAAGGCTCATTTTCTCTATGTTCGTCATGCTCTCATTATACCACGCTGATTGGATTCCGTAAATAACAAATTCAATATTTTCGTCAGATGAGTTGACATATTTTATCCCGCCATGTATAATCAGTATAATTTCAGCCAATTTCCTGTTTGTGCGCATCTTCAATGCAATCAGAAAGAAGGCTTGTTTCATGTATCCTGATTCTGTCCGAACCTGGATCGGCAACGGACGGCTCGTGCTTCCGGACCGCATCTGCGAGGGCGGCTCCGTGCTGATCGAGGGCGGCCGCATCGCCGCCATAAACGAACCCGCCCCGCAGGACACTGCAATCATGGACGCCTCCGGCGGCTACATCCTGCCCGGCTTCATCGACCTCCACGTGCATGGCGGCGGCGGCGCGGATTTCATGGACTGCGACGTTGAAGCCATCCACACGGCTGCCCGCGCCCACTGCCAGCACGGCACCACCGCGCTGTGCCCCACCACCATGACCTGCCCGGACGAAATGCTGGAGCGGATGATCCGCTGCTATCTGGAGGCCGCGAAAACCCCCACCGGCGGCGCGCAGCTGCTGGGCCTGCATCTGGAAGGCCCCTTCTTCTCCACCAAGAACAAAGGTGCGCAGCCCGTCGGCGAACAGCGCATCCCCACCCGGGAGTTCCTGGAGCGCATCCTCCGCTTGGGCGAGGGCCACATCCTGCGCTGGGACGAGGCGCCGGAGCTTCCCAATACGGATGTATTCGCGCAGGTGATGCGAGAGCACAGCGTCATGGCCTCCATCGCCCACACCGGCGCGATTGCCGACCAGGCGAACGCAGCCTTCGACATGGGCTTCTCCCACATCACCCACTTCTACAGCGCTACCACCACCGGCCAGAAGATCAACGGCATCGTCTACTCCGGCGTGAACGAGGCCACCCTGCTTCGGGACGAGATCACCATCGAGCTGATCTGCGACGGGCGGCACATTCCCAAAGAGCACATGCTGCTGGCCTACCGCATCAAGGGGCCGGACAAGATCGCCCTGATCACCGACGCGATGCGCGCCGCGGGCACCAACGTCACCCACAGCATCCTGGGTGCGAAGGAGGGCGGCGTGCCGGTGGTCGTCAAGGACGACGTGGCTCAGCTGCCGGACTTCTCCTCCTATGCGGGAAGCGTGGGCACGATGGATCGCGCGCTGCGCGTGGCGCACGTGCAATACGGCATCCCGCTGGTGGACGTGAGCCGAATGCTTTCCCTGACCCCAGCGCGCCTGAGCCGCTGCGCTGACCGCAAGGGCAGCCTGGAGGCAGGCAAGGACGCAGACATCGTTGTGATGGACGATTTGTTCCGGGTGCGTTCCGTGTACGTCTGCGGCGAATTGATGCATCAGGCCTGAATTCACAAAAGGATACCGGCGGCATGGAAACTGTCGCCGGTATATCTGTACATTGTAGAGCAGCCAGAGAACGCGAATTGCTTTCTCTGGCTGCGCATCATTTTAGAGTATCAGAACGGCTTCTCGGTCACGTTCGGCGTGATCATCAGCAGCGCGTCCGGATGGTTCTGGAACAGGCTGATCGGGCAGGCCGCGCTGACCTCACCGTAGCAGGCCTTGCGCACCACCGCGCGCTGCATGTCCAGCAGCATCGAGAAGCGCACCTTGCGCGCGCCCAGCAGCTCCTTCATGCCCACGGTGACTGCCTGATCAGGAATGGAATCGATGGCGCCGCCCCGGCCCAGAATCGCGTCCTTGGCCTTGGTCTCGGGGCTGAGGTCGATCACTCGGCTGGTCAGCTGTGCATACTCCTCCACGCACATCTCCGGCTCAGGCTCATTGAAGGCCACGTGGCCGTTGAGCGCGATGCCGCCCATCGCCATGTCCACACCGCCCAGTTCCTCGATCAGCTGGCCGATCCGCTCCGGATGGCGGGGATCGGGGAACACGCGCTGCTCCACCGGCACCACCAGCTCGGGATCGATGCGATCGTAGAGCACCTCGTTCATCACCCGGCGGAAGGAAAAGCGGTCGTCCAGCCATTCACCGTTCTCCAGATACTCGTCCATGTTGATGATCCAGGTGTTCTTCAGGTCAATGCGGTAGCGGTTCACCAGCCGCGCAAAGATCGGGTACTGATCCACCGGCCCGCAGGGCAGTATAAACACCGTTCTGCGCCCGGCGGCGTTGTTGTGCACAATTTCCGCAAGCATCTGCATCGCGTATTCATAGTAAACCTCGCCGGCGGAGCCTGCCAGCAGCAGCGGAATGCGCGGCGAGCGCAGCAGTTCCTCTGCGGTAATCCCGTAGACATTCGGATTCAAGTCCATACCCTCCTTTGGATTTCTTGTCAATTTTACCTGTTTTGTTAAGAATTGTCCGTGCCCATCTTCGGTTCAATTTTATCACCCGAAGCCGCTTCGTGGCAAGTACAAACGCGCTATCTTTCAGCACTATCCTGCTGTATTTGCAGGCGATGCCATGGGGTACACACTTCAGCTCCGCTTAGCGAGGATAGCAGAAAAGTCCTCATCCATGACAGTCCAATGCATTAACTATCCCCCGCGCTTCTGCTATAATGGGAAATAAGGAGGCTGGGGAATCGCACGCCACATGGATCACAGCTTCATCAAATTCCCATCGCGATATATGGAAAACATCCATTCATTTCGTAACATATGCAAGGATTGAGAAAACAGGAGGAGACGGAAAATGGCCAGCTTATCGCTTCGAAACATCTACAAGATCTATCCCGGAGACGTCGTCGCCGTCAGCGATTTCAATCTGGAAATCGAGGACAAGGAGTTTATTGTGCTGGTCGGCCCCTCCGGCTGCGGCAAGTCCACCACGCTGCGCATGGTCGCAGGCCTGGAGGAGATTTCGGAGGGCGAGCTGTACATTGACGACCGCCTGGTGAACGACGTACCTCCGAAGGATCGCGACATCGCCATGGTGTTCCAGAGCTACGCACTCTATCCCCACATGACCGTCTACAACAACATGGCCTTCGGCCTGAAGCTGCGCAAGATGCCCAAGGCGGAGATTGACCGCCGCGTGCAGGAGGCCGCCCGGATTCTGGGCATCGAAAACCTGCTCGGCCGCAAGCCTGCGGCGCTGTCAGGCGGTCAGCGCCAGCGCGTCGCGCTGGGTCGCGCCATCGTGCGCGAGCCCAAGGTGTTCCTGATGGACGAGCCGCTGTCCAATCTGGACGCGAAGCTGCGCGTGCAGACCCGCAGCGAGATCACCAAGCTCCATCAGCGCCTGCAAACCACCTTCATCTACGTCACCCATGACCAGACCGAGGCCATGACCATGGGCAGCCGCATCGTGGTGATGAAGGACGGCTTTATCCAGCAGGTAGACACGCCCCAGAACCTGTACGACTACCCCGCGAACCTCTTCGTGGGCTGCTTCATCGGCACGCCGCAGATGAACGTGTTCAAGGTGAAGCTGGAGCGCCGCGGCAGCGAGGTGTTCGCCTGCTTCGGCAAAAACGCCGTGCACATCCCCGACGGCAAGGTTCAGCGCATGCAGGGGGATTACATCGGCAAGGAGGTTCTGATGGGCATCCGCCCTGAGAACATCAACGATTCCGCCGCCTTCACATCGACCTATCCGGACGCATGCATCGATGTGCACGTGGACATGACGGAGCAGATGGGCAGCGAAACCTATCTGTACCTCACCACCGACGGCAAGGAGGGCAGCTTCATCGCCCGCGTCGATCCCCGCACCAACAGCCGCGGCGGCTGCGACATCACCGTGGGCTTCGATGTGAACCGCCTGCACTTCTTCGACGCGGAAACCGAAAGGACCATCCTCTCCAGAAACTGAAGAACCTACCGGGGGGCGCGTATGCGCTCCCGATTTCATGCAGATCATACAGGAGGAACCTTCTATGAAAACCATTCACGCACAGGAGTTGAGCTTGGAGACCTTCAACCGCTACGGCAGCTTTGCGGACATGATCCATCCCGACGGCGACATCACCGGCGTGCCCGGCAGCATCATCGAATTCTATCGCGACCGGCTGACCGTGACCGCCCCCACCGAGGTGACCGGCATGTCCGTGACCAAGTGCAAGAAGCGCCCGCTGATTCTGGAGAAGGCCGAGTACCACGATGCCTGCTGCGAGGCCCTGATGCCCCTCAACGGCGACGTCTACATCCATGTCGCGCCGGCCACGCCCCACGGCGTGGTACCCTACGGCCGCTTCGAGGTGTTCCGCGTGCCCCAGGGCACCATGGTGATCCTGCGCCCCGGCGTGTGGCACCACGCGCCCTTCGCCATCGACCAGGATTTCGTCAGCAACCTCTGCGTGCTGCCCGAGCGCACCTACGCAAAGGACTGCACGGTGGTGGTATTTCCCGAAGAGGAGCGCATGGAGATCGTATGAGCTATTATGAGTATCACGTCGCGCGGCGCTACGTGCAGTTTGAGGGCGCGCTGCACGAGCTGGCCAACTATGCCTCGCTGGTGGGCAGGCGGGTGCTGATCCTGACGGCCTGCGACCCCGTCACTGAACAGATCAAGCAGAAGATTCAGGAGGGCATCGACCGCCCTGCGGCAGCGTGGATGAACGAGCGCTTGGCGAAGGAGAGCGTGCGCTACGCCCGCTACGTTCCGATGGCGGAGCGCATGGACGCGCTGCGCAGCGAGATGTCCTTCAGCTTCCGCGACATCGCCCAGCTTCAGATCACCCGGGAGAACGTCCGCATGCTCGCGGAACAGGTGCAGGCGCAGGGCTTCGACACGGTGGTGGGTGTGGGCGGCGGCAAGGGCCAGGACTTTGCCCGGGCGCTGACCCACTTTTTGCCGGTGAAGGTCATTCTCGTGCCCACGCTGGCAGCCACCAACGCCAGCATCTCCACGCTGAGCGTGCTCTACACGCCCGACGGCAGAATCGATCAGTACTGGCGCATGGACAACGCGCCGGAGCTGGTGCTGGCGGACACTGAGGTGCTGATCCAGAACCCGCCCCCGGTACTCTCTGCGGGCATCGGCGACATCATGAGTACTTACTACGAGGCGCTGTGCAACTTCCGGATCACCGGAAGAACGGATGTGGTGCCCGCCTTCTCACTCCGCGGCGTGCAGGCTTCCATCGAAATCATGAAGGAGCAGGCTCCGCTGGCGCTGAAGGCCGTCGAGGCGCGCGAGATCACTCCCGCCTTTGAAAACGTGCTGTCCATGATTCTACACAACTGCGGCCCGCTGGGCATGATCTGCACCACGGGCTACGCGCACATTCTGGACGAAATGTTCCTCTACTTTGAGGCGAGCCACCGCATTCCCCACGGCCTGCGCGTGGGCTATGCCACGATCCCGATGCTCTGCCGCCAGGGCGCGGACGATGCGGAAATCCGCGAATACATCGACTTCTGCAAGTCCAGCGGCATCCCGACGACGCTCGGGGAGCTTGGGCTGGAGGGCGTAAGCCGCGACGCGTGGCGGCAGGCCTTCGACGCCACGCTGGGAAGCAGTCAGAACCACCGTTCCCTCCCCTTCCCCACCAGCTTCGATGACCTGTACGACAGCCTGGTTCAGGCCCAGCGCTTCGCCTGAACCATTCAACTCCAATCCCCGCCGAGTGCGGGGATTTTTAATTGGAAGCGCATCGATTGTTCCGTTACATTTCCCACAGGCGTAAAAAAGGAGCCGCTGCAAAGTGCAGCGGCTCCAAGGGGTGTTTGACGATGCAGTTGATTACAGGCCGTAGTAGGTGTTCAGGACCTCCAGATAGCGGCTCAGGCCCAGGCTCTCCAGACCATCCAGGTAAGCCTGCCAGTCGGCGTCGTTGTCGATGTCGGTCTTGCCCAGGATGAAGCTGGCGTAGCTGGAGCGGACATACTCACCGATGGTGGTGTTCAGCTCGGAGTACTCAGCCAGCAGTTCCTCATCCGCGCACCACACGATCTCAGGGATGTTGCCCTTGACGCAGTAGGGATCGTAGTTCATGTGCGCGCGATAGTCGGGATAGGTGCGGCCGGTGGAATCGGGATCCACGGCGGTCTGCTCGAACAGCTCACGGGTCACGTAGGTCGGGACGCCGGTGTGGGCGGGAACCTCGGTGTTGCCGGAGCCTTCCAGGGAGGCCTTCACCAGGATGGAGGGCGTCTCGCCAACCAAGCTCTTGAACTGATCGGTGTACTCCCAGTCACGGCCCTCAATGCCGTACCAGGTGGTCTTCATGGTACCTTCCTTACCGAGCCAGTAGTCCAGCCACTCGATGGCCGCCTCGGGATGCTCGCAGTTGGCGGAGATGAAGCAGGACGGATAGTACAGGGCGTCGCTGCGCTGATAGGTCTCGCGGACGCTCTCGTCATAGTAGTTCTTGAGCGGCGGGATGGCCTCGAAGTCCACATAGGCGCGGTTGTAGATGGACTGGGTGACTGCGCGCATGTAGAAGGGAGCAGCGGCCAGGCCGACGATGATCTCCTCGGGAGTGGCCTTGCTGGTGGTGGCGCGATAGTCGGTCAGATTCAGGATGAAGTCCTCCTCGGAGTACAGGCCATCCTCATACAGCTTGTTGATCCAGCTCAGACCATCGCGGTACTCGGGGGTGTTGGCCTCGAACACCAGCTGGCCATCCTCGCTGATGTGATAGTAGTCGTGGCAGTTCCACAGCTGGAACGCGGACATGATGTAGCCCATGGAGCTGCCGCCCTCGATGGCAGCCGCGGCGTTGCCCAGCAGCGGGATCTCGTCGGTGGTATCGCCGTTGCCGTTCATGTCGTTGTCGCGGAAGTACTCCAGCAGTGCGCGGTACTCGTCCAGGGTCTCCGGATAGTGATCCACGCCGGTGGCTTCCTTGTACTGCTCGAACCAGGGCAGGAACAGGAACTGCTTGTTCCAGACGGTCTCGTTGGGAGACTCCTGCACGCGCCACAGGGTGTAGATGTTGCCGTCGCCGCTGGTGATGATGTCCTTCAGGTGGGGATTGTCGATCAGCTGCTGCTTGGCATTGACGGTGTAGTTCTCAATCAGGTCGTTCAGGGGCATGATGTCGCCGTTGGTGCCGAAGGACTGCACCATGGCGGTGTCCGAGAACCACCACAGGACAACATCAGGGCAGTCGCCGGCGATCAGGCTGCGGCGGATGGTCTCGACGATGTCGGCGTCGGCGACCTCGATCCACTCGATGTGGACTCCGGTCTTTTCCTCATACTCCAGCATGGTGGTGTTGTTCTTCCAGGAATCGCAGGCGGTGTTGATGCACGCCATGACGGTCAGGGTGATTTCCTCATCCACGATCGGGAAGGTTCCGGGCTCTGCCACATTTACCGCGAAGGCCGATACGGGCAGCACGAACAGGACCAGCAACAGGGCAAGAATCTTTTTCATGAAATAACCTCCTTGATTATCTTAATGATTTTCATACCTTCTGAACACCATCCGCGCGATCCTCTGTTCCTTATCCTCCTTTCAACCTGAAATCACGCGTCCGGTGCTAAATCGCAATTATCCCTTGACGGCGCCGATCATCACACCCTTGACGAAGAACTTCTGAATGAAGGGGTAGAGCACCATCATGGGCACCGTGGCGATCACCATCACGCAGTACTTCATCACGTCCTGCCGCTCCTCCATGGCGGCTGCGGTCATGGAGTCCGTCGCAGCCGTGGAACCTGCATTCTGGGAGGTGATCAGCAGGTTGCGCAGGATGTTCGCCAGGGGCATCTTGTCCAGATCCAGCAGGTACATCATCGCGTTGAAGTAGGAATTCCACAGCGCGGATGCGTAGTACAGCGCGATGACGGCGATTACCGGGCCGGAGAGAGGAATCACAATGCGCAGTAGATAGGTGATCTCGTTTGCGCCATCCAGATCCGCCGCCTCCTTCAGATCGTGCGGAATGCTGTTGGCGAAATAGGTGCGCATCACCAGCATGTTGTAGATCGACAACGCGCCGGGCAGGATCACTGCCCACATGGTGTTGTACAGGCCCGCCTGCTTGATCCACAGGAAGGTAGGAATCAGGCCGCCGTCGAAGTACATGGTGAACATGCAGATGAACAGCATGAAGCCCGAGCCGGGGAGTCCCTTGATGGACAGCGGGTATGCGCAGCAGATGGTGACGACCAGCGCAATCACCGTGCCAAGGCAGGTGTACAGGATGGAATTCGCAAAGCCCGACCAGAGCAGCGGATAGTTGAAGCAGGCCTTGTAGCCCTCCAGCGTGAACTGCTTCGGAATCAAGTTCAGCGGAAGCACGCCCTTGGTGAAGGAGGAGATGATCGCGTAGATCAGCGGGTACATGATGGCGATGAAGAACAGCACCAGTATGAGCGTCGATATGCCCAGCATGACCCGGTCGCCGACGGAATAGCTTCTCTCCTCCAGTGATTTCTTTCTCTTTTTCATACTCTCACCCTAATCTTTCTTACCACAGGGAGCTTCCGCTCACGAGCTTTGCAACCTTGTTTACGATGAACAGCAGCACCATGTTGACCACGGAGGTGAACATACCGATGGCGGAGGCGTAGGAGTACTGGGGCACCATGGACTGCATCGCGATCTTATATGTATAGGTAGAAATGATCTCCGACGCACCGCGGTTCAGATCGTTTTGCAGCAGCAGCACCTTCTCATAGCCGATGTTCATCAGCGAGCCGAAGCGCAGGATCAGCAGCACCACGAAGGTGGCCAGCACGCCCGGAACGTCGATGTGGATGATGCGCTTTCGCAGGCTCGCGCCGTCCACGATTGCGGCCTCGTGCAGCTCCGGCGAGATGCCCGCCAGCGCGGAGATGAAGATGATGGAGTTGAAGCCCAGGTTCTGCCACACGTCCGACCAGACGTAGATGTGCTTGAAGGCCGTCTCCGAGCCCATCCAGTTTGCAGCCGTGCCGCCGAAGAGCTCGATCACCTTATTGATGACGCCAGTGCGGGCGGAGAGGAACTGGGTCAGCAATCCGCAAACCACGACGGTGGAGATGAAGTGCGGTGCGTAGCTGACCATCTGCACCGACTTGCCGAAGCGCTGGGACCTGCAATAGCGCAGCATCAGCGCAAACACCAGGCAGAGCGGGAAGGTGAGCAGCGAATAGATGTTCAGCGTCAGGGTATTTTTGATCGTCGTCCAGAAATAGGGGCTATCAAAGAATTTGATGAAATTCTTGAATCCGACCCACTGGCTCTGCAGCACGCCCAGCGCAGGCTTGTAATTGCGGAAGGCGATCTGCGCGCCGTACATGGGAATGTACTTGAATACGAGCAACACCGTCAGAGGGATCAGAAACATCAGATAAACCAATCCATATCTGCGCATGGTATGTCGGAAACCCTTTTTGCCAGACCTGCGCCTTCCGGAAACATGAACTTTCTCTTTTGATTTCATACAGTTTCCCCCGTCCTCCATCCGTCTTAAAAATTAACGTATTCAACAATAATGGCAAAAAATCAATAAATTTCTATCGCTCTATGTAACTTTATTATAACTGCTATCGGCAAAGATAGAAATAGACAAAACGGTTGATTTCTGGTACTTTTCTGCTACATCCTGATTTCCTTTAAGTTCAAGCCGCGTAATTTCGATTTGAACGCATAACTGCATTGATGCGAAAAGAACCCTTACGCTCTGGGTGAGATTGACAAATCAGGCGCATTGTGGTATAGTGAACCACCAAAAGAGTTGAATTTGGTATTAAAACATGAGCAGGAGGACGAGCATGCAAAAGCTGTTCCATTACGATTCCCCCTTCATCAAATGGGTCAACCGCATGGGTAGAATTGTAATCCTGAATATACTCTGGGTGCTCTGCTGCATCCCGATTCTCACCATCGGCGCTTCGACCACGGCAATGTACCGCGTCGCGATGGCTCTGGCAGAACGGAAGGAGGACGTCAGCGTCACAGGCGACTTCTTCCTCGCCTTCCGGTCGAATTTCAAGCCGGCGACGCTGGTCTGGCTGATCCTGCTGATCCCCACAGTTCTGATCCTTCTGAATCTTTTCATGTTGATCTCCGGCGGCCTGGGCACCTCCGCCGCGACCTATGTGATCTGTCTGATCCCTGTTCCGCCGCTGCTGTTCATCCTCGCTTATGTCTTTGCCTATGTGGCGACCTTCGAGGACAAGCCCATGCGCACCATCACCAATTCCGCCATCATCAGCATCTCCAATCTGCCGAAGACGATGGCGATGGTGGTATTGAATCTCCTCCCCTTCGCCCTCTATCTGCTTGCCACCGAGCTGTTTATCAGGCTGCTGTTTGTCTGGCTTTTGTTCGCGGGCGCATTGATCGCCTACCTGAATTCCAAGCTCATCTTGCGCGCTTTTCGTCCCTATCTTAAACAAAGCGCAGATAAAGCACGCGAAGCGGAAACCATGGAATAAGCCTGTTGTATCCCATTTCTAGAACAGGATCCCAGCTGTTTCTCCTTTCCAATCGTCTCCCCCTTTTCTCCCATACGAAAAAGCACTCAGTCAGAAACTGAGTGCTTTCAGATTGTCGAAAAACCCCAGGATAAGGTACAGAAAAACGGTGTAATACTATTTCTTATTTAAAAGATTCAATTATCCAACGGCGACATGTGATGCTCGAAATGATCTCATTGGTTAAGGAACAGATAGTATCGCATAGACGATCAACTACCTTATCCAACGTTGCAAACACCTCGTTATGGAATCCGCGTTTGCGGATTTCTTTCCAAATCTGCTCTATGGGGTTCATCTCTGGTGTATAGGGTGGGATGTGAAATAGAATGATGTTCTTTGGCAGTTTCAGCATGCTGGACTTGCCGCGGGCAGCGGAAGCCACATCGGCGATGTTGGTCAGCGCATTGAACATATAGCTCCTGTCGCCGCGATGAATACTGTTGTCAACGTAGTTTTCGTCTCTCATATAATCCTCTATACGCGAAGCCATATTACCAGCATCAAAAAGTGTACAGTAGTAGTCGCGCCCTTTTTCATATAGTTTTTCAACCAATTTGAAGTTTTCATTCCCATAATCATGCCAGTAGCCATCCGACGCGCTAGAGGATCCTGAGTGGGAAGCAGCTTTTCAGCAGAAATGCATGGCGCAGGAATGCATCGCCATCTTGGACAGCCTGTCGCTGCCAGAATTACTTTCGCAAATGAAGGAGGAAATACATGGAGAGAACTGAGCTGGATATGCTGTCGCAGCTGCTGGAGGAGGACGATTTTGCAAAGGGTATTGCAATAGGCCTGTCCTCTGAACGAGCAGCGGCGCTTGGCCGTCTGCGATCGATGCAGCCGTGGCAGAATGAGCGTTATTCCAACAGCGATATCGGCAATGGTTTCCTGTTTGCTGATTTCCATAAAGATACTGCCCGTTTCGTCAGCGAGCGTAAATGCTGGTTCATCTATGATGGCAGCGTTTGGCGTGCGGATGTGGGCAATCTGAAAGCCATGGAGAAATGCAAGGAACTGGCTACGCTGCTGTTCCTCCTGACTGCTGAGATCAAGGATACCGCGCTGCGGGATGTGTGCATCAAGCGTGCATCCCGCTGGCACAATCGTGGCGTGAGGGAAACCATCCTCAAAGATGCGGCCAGCGTGTATTGCCTGCGCATGGAGGATTTTGACCGGGATCATTACCTGTTCAACTGTCTCAACGGTACGCTGAACCTGCGCACAGGCGAATTCCGCGAACATCGTCCTGAGGATTTGCTGACCATGATGAGCGGCGTGCATTATGACAAAGAGGCCAGCTGCCCGTGTTGGGAATGGTTCATGAAATCAAGTTCCCATATTTGATACAACAGAAAGAAACGCAAATTGCTGCATGACTGAGGGATCATTTCTCATTTTAGGGGGGCCACTTCCATTTGGACTGTTCCCCAAGCAACTGTGGACTGATCCCAGACCAACGGACAAAGGAAAAAAGAGACCTCCTGTTGTAGA
>JAUNNK010000031.1:0-16476 GCA_030537335.1 Clostridia bacterium
CGCGGCGTAGTCCCCCGCCAGCAGCGCGTCGCAGTCCGCCTCCGCCTGTGCCTTCAGATCGCTCTCCGCAAGGGCGAACCCAGTCGCCAGCAGCGTCAGCGCCAGCAGCATCGCAATCATTTTCCGCATACATTTTCCCTCCCTCGGGTTGTTTCTGCGTTCAGTATAGTCCCTTCAACCACATCCTGCAAGTAGCGCTGCACCAAAACCGCAGAAATGCGCCCGGATTGTCAGCGTCCCCGCATCAGCTCGTACATCATGATGCCCGCCGCCACCGCTGCGTTCAGCGACTCCGCGCCGCCGCGCATGGGCAGCTTCACCCGGAAGTCCGCAGCCTCCCGCACCGCAGCAGAGATGCCCCGGGCCTCGTTGCCGATCACCAGCACGAATTTCTCCCCCGCGTCCGGGTGTGCGTAGAAGTCCGCGCCGCTCAAATCGGATGCAAACACCCGATAGCCCCGCTGCCGCAGCTGCAAGAGCGCGTCCGCCAGCTCCGGCGCGTGGCAGAAGGGCACGCGGAAGCCCGAGCCCATGGCCGCACGCTGCACCTTGGGCGACAGCGGGTCCGCACCGCCCGCGCCCAGCAGCAGCGCCTGAAAGCCCGCTGCGTCCGCCGTGCGCCAGATGGTACCCAGGTTGCCCGGGTCCTGCACGCCGTCCAGCGCCACGATGCGCTCCGGCAGGTTCTCCAATGTCACCGGCTCCGGCAGCTCGAATGCCGCGCACACGCCCTGGGGCGTGCGGGTGTCGCAGATCGTCTCCAGAAGGCTGCGGGTCACGATGAAGCCCCTCGCACCGCCGCACACCGCCTGCGCAAAGTCCGCGTGGGCCTCCTCCGCTGCCAGCTCAATGAGCTTCAGTCCGCAGCCCAGGGCCTCGCGGATCATCACCTCGCCCTCCACCAGAAACAGGCCCGTTTCACGCCGCGCCTTCGCGTCCTTCAGAGATCGCAGGCGCTGCACCGCCGGGTTCTTCGCGCTGGTGATTCTGTCCATGCTTGCTTCCTCCTCCCAATGTGTAGGCCGCGAAGTAGACCTTCGCCGCTCCGGCCTCCAGCAGCGCCTCCGCGCAATTCCGCGCGGTGGAGCCGGTGGTAAATACATCGTCGATCAGCAGGATTTTTGCGCCCTTGACGCACTCCCGCCACTCGGGCCGCACCGCGAAGCCGCCCTTCAGGTTGTGCTCCCGCGCCTTACCCGAGAGCCGCGCCTGCTGGGGCGCATTGCGGGTGCGCATCAGCACATCGCCGAATTCCAGCTGCATCTCCCCTGCCACGCCCCGGGCCAGCAGCTCCGCGTGGTTCACGCCGCGCTTGCGCAGCCGTTTGGGATGCATGGGCACACAGGTGATGAGCACATTATCCCCGATGCACAAGAGCTTCGCCGCCCGGGCAAGCTCCACGCTCATGCGCTCCGCCAGCACGCCCACGCCGGTGTACTTGAGCCGGCGCACCAGTCCGCCCGCAGGCCCTGCATAAGGGTAGGCGAAGGCTGCGCCGCTCAGGTGCAGCTCGGGATTGACCTCCCGAACGCCCAGCCAGCGCCTTGCCAGCTGCTCCCGGCATTCCTCGCAGAGATCGTCCCGGTCGCAGCCGAGCATGCTGCCGCAGCCCATGCACACCGCGCGCCGGGGGAAGATCAGATCCACAATAAAGTCCCGCACACGGCGCAGCATCGCGCCGGGCTTCATGCCTTACCTCCATCCAGCGCCTGCAAGCGCTGCTTCAGCGCGCTGTATCGGCGGACGATGCGGTTGTTGTCCACCATCTGCCGCATGCAGGCCTCCCGGCCCACCACCACCACCAGGCGGCGCGCCCGGGTCACGGCGGTGTAGAGCAGGTTGCGGGTCATCAGCATCTGCGGCCCGGAGATCAGCGGCAGCACCACCGCGTCGAACTCGCTGCCCTGACTCTTGTGCACTGAGATGCAGTAGGACAGCTCCAGCTCGTCCAGCATGGAATCATCGTAGTCCGCGCGACGGCCGTCATCGAATTCCACGGTCAGTTCCCGGTCGCTGCGGCTCAGGGAGGCGATGTAGCCGATGTCGCCGTTGAACACGCCCTCGCCGCGCTCACTGCCCCGCGTCCACTCCAGGTCGTAGTTGTTGCGAATCTGCATCACCTTGTCGCCCAGGCGGAAGCTGCAATCGCCGCGCATCAGCTCCGGCTTGTCCCGTCCGGGCGGGTTCAGCGCCGCCTGAAGCGCCGCGTTCAGCGCATGCACGCCCAGACCGCCCTTCTTCATCGGAGCCATCACCTGAATGCCCCGCAGGCTGTCCACGCCCAGGTACTTTGGAAGCCGGGTCTTGACCAGCGCCACCACCGACTCCGCCGCCTGGGCCGCGCTCTCCCTGCGTTCAAGGAAGAAGTCGCTGTCCCGGTTCTGGATCAGTGGATACTCGCCGCGATTGATGCGGTGAGCGTTGACGATGATCCGGCTCTCCTGACCCTGACGGAAGATCTGATCCAGCCGCACCACCGGCAACACACCGGAGGCGATCAGGTCCCGCAGCACATTGCCCGCGCCCACGGAGGGCAGCTGGTCGGCGTCGCCCACCAGGATCAGCTTCGTGCCGGGGCGCAGCGCCTGCAGCAGGCTGCGCATCAGGAAGATGTCCACCATGGACATCTCGTCCACGATCACCACGTCCGCCTTGATGGGATCGTCCGCGTCCTTCTGGAAGCCATCGATGTCCCCGCTGTACTCCAGCAGGCGGTGAATCGTGCGGGCGGGCCTGCCCGTGGCCTCGGACATGCGCTTGGCCGCGCGTCCCGTGGGCGCGCACAGCTCCACTTCGCCACGTCCGTCCAGCAGGCGCAGGATGCAGTTGATGGACGTGGTCTTGCCGGTGCCGGGGCCGCCGGTGATCACCGTCAGCCCGCCAGTGGCCGCTGCGATCACCGCCCGGCGCTGGGCCTCGCAGAGCTGCACACCCTCTTCGCGCTCATACAGCCGAATCTGGCTCTCCGCCTCCTCCGCATCCATGCGCACGCGGCTGTGGAAATTGCGCAGGTCAATCAGCAGCTCCGCCGTCTCGCGCTCCACCTTCAGAAGCTTCGGCAGGTACACCGCGCGCTCGCCGTCCACGTCCTCCTCCGCAAGCTTGCCCTCCATCAGCAGGCTGCGCACCGTGTGCTCCGCCACCTCCGCCTGAACGCCCAGTACCTTGGCCGCGCGGTTCACCAGCGCGTCCATGGGAAGGTACATGTGTCCCATGGAGTTGACCGCCTCGGAGAGCACGTACTGCACGCCGCTGACCAGCCGCGCAGGATGCTCCGGCGTGAAGCCCATGTCCCGGGCGATGGCGTCCGCCGTCTGGAAGCCCACGCCGTCGATTTCGTCCGCCAGGCGGTAGGGATTCTTCCGCAGCACATTTTCACTCTGGTCGCCATAGGCCTTATACACCTTCATCGAAAGCGCCGGACTCAGCCCCGCGCCCTGCAAAAAGATCAGCGTGGTGCGCATGCCGTTCTGCTCCGCGAAGGAGTCGGCAATCATCGCGGCCTTCTTCGGCCCGATTCCGGGAAGCTCCGTCAGGCGATGGGGCTGGCTCTCCAGCACGTCCAGCGCATTCACGCCGAAGTGCTTCACGATCAGCTTTGCCGTCGCAGTCCCCACGCCCTTGACCAGCCCCGACGCGAGGTACTTCTCCACGCCGCTCTTCGTCTCCGGTCGCAGAAGCTCGTAGGAATTGACCTTGATCTGCTGGCCGTAGTCCCGGTGCTCCACCAGCTCACCGTCGAGGATCACGCGCTCCCCGGCGTTCAGGAACGGCAAAATGCCCACGGCACTGATGCGCCCCGAGCCCTCTACATTGAAGGAGATGACCGTCCAGCCGTTTGTATCGTTGCGGAATACGATCTCCTCCACCGTTCCCTCAAACTTCGACATGCGCACCTTCCAGTTTCAGCAGAAATTCCTTGACGTTCAGTCCGCCCGCATAGCCCGTGAGCCGCCCGTCCGCGCCCAGCACCCGGTGGCAGGGCACGAGGATGGGCAGGGGATTTACGTGGTTCGCCATGCCCACCGCCCGACAGGCCCTGGGCCGTCCGATCTGCGACGCAAGCGCTGCGTAGCTGCGGGTTTCCCCATAGGGAATCTCGCGCAGGGCCGCCCAGACCTCCATTTGAAAGGGGGTTCCGTGCATGGAAAGCGGAACGGAGAACGCCGTTCTCCGCCCCGCAAAGTATTCCTCCAGTTCCTGCTGCGCCTGCAAAAGCACCGGCGCAGCGTCCATCTCCTCCCCCGTCGCGGCAAAGCGCAGCGCGCACAGACCGTCCCCGTCTGCGCACAGCGCAAGCCTTCCGATGGGCGATTCGATGTGACGAACAAGCTCAATCTGCATTTTTCTGATGAATCAGGCACAGGCCCTTCAGGGTCAGCAGACCGTCCATGACGTCGATCACGCTGGATTCCTCGGCCACCAGCACCGCCAGACCGCCGGTGGCGATCACCCTGGCGTTGGGCGCGCCCAGCTCCTTCTTCATGCGGTCGACCAGGTAGTTGATCTGACCGATGTAGCCGTAGACGATGCCCGCCTGCATGTTGGTCACGGTGTTGCGCCCGATGACGCTCTCCGGCTTGACCAGCTCGAAGCGAGGCAGCTTCGCGGCGCGCTCGGTCAGCGCCTCCGCCGCCAGCTTCAGGCCCGGGCAGATCGCGCCGCCCAGGAACTCACCCTTCTCGGAAATCACGCCGAAGGACGTGGCCGTTCCGAAGTCGATGGTGATGCAGGGCCCGCCGTAGAGCTCGTAGGCGGCCACGGCGTTGGCGATTCGGTCGGAGCCCAGCTCGCGCGGGTTCTCATACTTGATGTTGATGCCCGTCTTGATGCCGGGGCCGATGATGCGCGGCTCCTGCTTGAAGTAGGTGCGGCACATGTGCTCGATGGTGAAGTTGATCTGCGGCACCACGGACGAAATCATGATGCCCTCCACCTGCTCGGGCGAGATGTGCTTGTGCGCAAACAGGTTCATCAGCAGGATGCCGTATTCATCGGAGGACATGTTGCGGTCGGTGGACACGCGCCAGTACTGCACCATCTCCATGCCCTCGAAGAGCGCCGTCTTGATGTTGGTATTTCCGATGTCCAGGGTGAGTATCATGGGGAGCTTCTCCTTTGAGAACGATTAGTGCTTCATCTTGCGGAGCGCCAGCACCACGGGGGTGGTGATCAGGGCGTTGGCCACGGCCTCCAGCGAGCCTGCGATCAGGCCGGTGCCGCCGATGAGCGTGAGCACCTTTTCGGAATTGATGCCCATGATCACATAGAACAGCAGCATGAGGCCGAGGTAGAAGATCGTATTGGTCAGGGAGCCCGCCACGGCGGATGCGGTGATTGCCAGCTTGTCCTTGCCGCGGCTGCTGACCGCCTTATGCACGCACCAGGCGATCACCGGCACCAGCAGGCGCGGCACATAGCACATCAGTGCCGCCAGCACGGGGTTAGCCGCCACCAGCGCGCCCGCCAGCGCGGACGGGGTTCCATAGATGCCGAAGGCGCCCAGTGCGCTGATGGTGCCGAAGCACGCGCCCAGCACGAGGCCCGTCTTCAGGCCAAGAATCAAGGTTCCGATGACCACCGGCACGGCGAGGATGGAGATGTTGATGAATCCCAGCGGAATCATACCCACGGGGGTCATGCCCAGCAGAAAGATCAGTGCGATGAAGAGTGCGGTGATTACGATGCGGAACATCCTGTTGTGGTTCATTGTGTTTTCCTCCGTTCGAGTTCTTTTTGAGATACCCTACGAAATATTGGGACGAATAGGGTTGCCATGTTCGGTTCCGAAGATACCGACGCTCCCATTATAGCACATTTCCCCCGTCTTACCAATAGATTGCGTAAATTTCTGCTTGCGTTTCGGGGTTTTGCGTCAAGAAAGGGTCAATTCCTCGAAAAAAGTTCGCAGTTCCGGAAGAATTCCACTTGACAATCCCCTTATTGTCGTGATAGAATGCAGAAAACATCGATTGCAGGAAGGTATTTATCCATGCGCTTCTTCTCCCTCGGTTTTGCATACGCCAGCTACTATTACTTTACCAGCTTTGGTACGAAGTAATGGTAACTTTGTGATGCGCAAAGCCCGGGGCTTTCGATGAAGAAAACCCAAAGAACATTCCGCCGCACAGTTACCAGACTGTGCGGCATTTTTATTCCCGCCGACGATGGAAGAGAGGTAGACAGAAATGATTGCAGTACTGAAGCATGACGCATCCCCCGAAAGAACCGAAATGCTGATCGAATGGCTGAAGAAGCAGGGCCTGGGCGTGCACGTCTCCCAGGGCGAGTACACCACCGTTCTGGGCCTGATCGGCAACACCAAGAACGTGGACATGGATATGTTGCGCAGCCTGGACATCGTGGAGAGCGTCACCCGCGTCACCGACCCCTTCAAGGCCGTGAATCGCAAGTTCCACCCCGACGACAGCGTGATCCCGATTGGCGACGCCGGTCTGACCCTCGGTGGCGGTTCCTTCGGCCTGATCGCAGGCCCCTGCTCAGTGGAGTGCTGCGACCAGATCGTGGGCGTGGCCCAGCGCGTGAAGCTGGCGGGCGCGAACATGCTGCGCGGCGGCTCCTTCAAGCCCCGCACCTCCCCCTACGACTTCCAGGGTCTCGGCGGCGAGGGCATCCGCCTGCTGCTGGAGGCCAAGAAGGCCACCGGACTTCCCATCGTCACCGAAATCATGGACATCCGCACGCTGGATCTGTTCGAGGACGTGGACGTGATTCAGGTGGGAGCGCGCAACACCCAGAACTTCGATCTGCTCAAAGAGCTGGGCAAGACCAAGAAGCCCATCCTGCTCAAGCGCGGCCTGGCCGGCACCATCAAGGAGCTGCTGATGAGCGCGGAGTACATCATCGCCAGCGGCAATGAGAACGTCATCCTCTGCGAACGCGGCATCCGCACCTACGAGAGCACCTACACCCGCAACACGCTGGATCTCTCCGCCGTGCCGGTTCTCAAGGAGCTGACCCACCTGCCCGTGGTGGTCGATCCCAGCCACGCCACCGGACGCGCCTCGCTGGTCGGCTCGATGGCCCTGGCGGCAGTTGCCGCGGGCGCGGACGGCCTGATGATCGAGGTGCACAACGATCCCATCCACGCCCTCAGCGACGGCGCGCAGTCCCTCACCCCGGACGCCTTCGACGACCTGGCGAAACGGATCTTCAAGATCCGGGAGGCGCTGGTATGATGCGCGTCGGAATCATCGGCATGGGCCTGATCGGCGGCTCCATGGCCAAGGCCTACAAACGCGATCCCCGCTGGGAGGTCTACGGCGCGAACCGCAGCAAGTCCATCGTGGACTTCGCGCTGATTGCCCAGGCCATCGACGGCGAGCTGACGGACGAAATCCTGCCCACGCTGGATCTACTCTTTCTGGCCTCCTACCCCCAGGGCGTGATCGACCAGCTGTGCCGGGTCGCGCCCCTGCTGTCGAAGGACTGCGTGGTGATCGACCTCTCCGGCATCAAGCAGAAGGTCTGCGAGGCCTGCTTCCCCATCGCGCAGGAGTACGGCTTCACCTTCGTGGGCGGACATCCCATGGCGGGCACCCACAACTCCGGCTTCAAGTACAGCCGCGCGGACATGTTCGACGGCGCGCCGATGGTGCTGGTGCCGCCGGTGTTCGACGACATCGAGCTGTTCGACCATCTGCGCACGCTGCTGCTGCCCGCGCGCTTTGGCCGCATCTCGGCCATCACCGCCGAGGAACACGACCGGCGCATCGCCTTCACCAGCCAGATGGCCCACATCGTCTCCAACGCCTTCATCAAGAGCCCCACGGCCCGGCAGCACGACGGCTTCTCCGCCGGCAGCTACCGCGACCTGACCCGCGTGGCCTGGCTGAACCCGGACATGTGGGCGGAGCTGTTCCTGGAGAACCGGGAGCCGCTGCTGTTCGAGCTGGACACGCTGCTTGCGTCCCTGCAAAAGTACCGCGACGCGCTTGAGAACAAGGATTTTGACAATCTGCGGGCGCTGCTGGACGAGGGCCGCCGGATCAAGGAGGAGGTGGACGGCAGATGAGAAGCATTCACGTCGCCGCATCCCGGGAATACGACGTGCACATCGGACCCGGCCTGCTGGACGAGCTGGGAAGCCGCGCGGCAGATGTGCTGCGCGGACGCAATGCCGTGATCGTCACGGACTCCAACGTCGAACCGCTGTACCTCGACCGGGCGCTTACCTCCATGCGCGCGGCGGGCTTCAACGCCGAGGGCTACGTGATCCCGGCGGGCGAGGCCTCCAAGTGCGGAACTACCTATTTAAATCTGGTGAACTTCCTCGCCGAGCGCCACCTCACCCGCGCGGACGGCCTGGTCGCCCTGGGCGGCGGCGTGGTGGGCGACCTCACCGGCTTCGCCGCAGCCACCTATCTGCGGGGCGTGGGCCTGATTCAGGTGCCCACCACGCTGCTGGCCTGCGTGGACTCCTCCGTGGGCGGCAAGACCGCCATCGACCTGCCTGCGGGCAAGAACCTCTGCGGCGCGTTCTACCAGCCGTGGCTGGTGCTCTGCGACCCGGAGACCATCGAGACCCTGCCCGACTCCGTGCTCTCCGACGGCTGCGCCGAGGTCATCAAGTACGGCATGCTGGGCGACGGAAACCTGCTGCACAGCCTGCTGGATACCCACATCAGGGATCAGATGGAGGCGGTCATCGCCCGCTGCGTGGAGATGAAGCGGGACGTGGTGGAGGGCGACGAATTCGACACCGGGCGTCGGCAACTGCTGAACCTGGGCCACACCTTCGCCCACTCCATCGAGAAGCTGAGCGGCTACACGATCCCCCACGGCAGCGCGGTGGCCATCGGCATGATGCGCATCACCCGCGCGGCGGTGCGGAAGGGCCTGTGCCCGCAGGACTGTCTGGACGCGCTGCAGGCGCTTCTGAAGAAGTACAATTTGCCGCTGGAGACGCAGTACAGTCCGGAGGCGCTTGCGGACGTGGCGCTCTCCGACAAGAAGCGCAAGGGCGACACGCTGACGCTGGTGGTGCCCTGCGCCTACGGCGAGAGTACGCTGCATCCGGTTCCGGTCAGCGAGCTTGCGGATTGGGCCCGGGCGGGCCTGGACGCATGATCGCCCGCATCACCCCCGGACCACTCCGGGGCAGCATCGCCGCCATCCCCTCGAAGTCCGAGGCGCACCGGCTGCTGATCTGCGCGGCCCTTGCGGACGCGCCCACCCGCATCCCCCTCGCATCCTCCTCCCAGGACATCGACGCGACCATCCGCTGCCTGAACGCCATGGGCGCGGACATCGCGCTGGAGGGCGGGGAGCTGCGCGTCACACCCATCGCCGATCCCCCCGCGCACTGCGAGGCGGACTGTGGCGAGAGCGGCAGCACGCTGCGCTTCCTGCTTCCCGTGGCGGGCGCGCTGGGCATCGAGACGGACTTCCGCATGCACGGTCGGCTTCCGGAGCGCCCCATCGCGCCGCTGGATCGGGAGCTGGTTCGCGGCGGCTGCACCCTGACCCGGCCCGAACGGGACGTACTGCGCATCTCGGGCAGGCTCAAACCCGGCGCATACAGTCTGCCCGGCGACGTGTCCTCCCAATACATCACCGGCATGCTGCTGGCGCTGACGCTGCTGGACAACGAGAGCATGCTCACGATCACCGGAAAGCTGGAATCTGCCAGCTACATCGGCATCACTCGCCGCTGCATGTCCTCCTTCGGTGCGAAGCCGGAACCCACGGACGGCGGCTACCGCATCCCGGGAATGGGACGCTACGCATCCCCCGGACGGATGGAGATCGGCGGCGACTGGTCGAACGCGGCCTTCTGGCTGTGCATAAATGAACTGCCGGGCTGTTCCGTCGAAGTCACCGGACTCGACCCCGACTCCGCCCAGGGCGACCGGCGGATCGTCTCCGTCCTTGCGGAGCTGCGTTCCTCCGATGGAGCGTGCATTCTGGACGCGGGGGACATCCCCGATCTGGTGCCTACCATCGCGGCCTGCGCCTGCGCCGCGGGTAAGGAGCTGCGCGTGACCCACGCCGAACGGCTGCGCATCAAGGAATCCGACCGCATCGCAACCGTGCGTCAGGCGCTGAATGCGCTGGGCGGCGAGGTTGCCGAAACCCCGGACGGGCTGATCGTGCACAGGCGCAACCCCACCGGCGGAACGGTGGACGCGGCGGGCGATCACCGCATCGCCATGATGGCCGCCGTCGCATCCGCCGCCTGCACGCAGGAAGTTGTGATTCGCGGTGCGGAGGCGGTCAACAAATCCTACCCCGGCTTCTGGCGGGACTTTGCGTCCCTGGGCGGCCGGGTGGAACTCACGGAGGGCTGATATGGGCAGCACATACTGCGGAAATCTGAAAATCTCGATCTTCGGCCAGTCCCACTCCGGCGGGATCGGCGTGGTGATTGACGGCCTGCCCGCCGGAGAAAAGATCGACATGGACGCGCTTCATGCCTTCCTGTCCCGGCGCGCACCCGGCGGCAAGGCCTGGTCCACCCCCCGGAAGGAGGCCGACCTGCCCCAGTTCCTGGGCGGACTGGTGAACGACACCACCTGCGGCGCACCGCTGGCGGCGCTGATCGCCAACACCAACACCCGCTCCGGCGACTACGACAATCTCCGGGACGTGCCCCGTCCGGGGCACGCTGACTACACCGCGCAGGTGAAGTACTCTGGCTTCCAGGACGTTTCCGGCGGCGGGCACTTCTCCGGTCGGCTCACCGCGCCGCTGTGCATCGCCGGGGGCATCTGCATGCAGATTCTCGCGCGGCGGGGCATTCACATCGGCGCGCACATCCTGCGCATCGGTTCAGTCAGCGAAGCGGGCTTCGATCCGGTGCACCTGACCTCCGAGGAACTGCATCTCGCCGCAGGGCGGGACTTCCCCGTTCTGGACGAGGCCTGCGGCGCTCGGATGCAGGAAGAGATTCAACGCGCCCGTGCGGAGCTGGACTCCGTGGGCGGCGTGATCGAATGCGCCGCAATTGGCCTGCCCGCGGGCCTGGGCGACCCCATGTTCGACGGCATGGAGAACCGCATCGCCCGCATCGCCTTCGCCATCCCTGCCGTCAAGGGCGTCGAGTTCGGCGCAGGCTTCGCTATCGCGGACATGCGGGGCAGTGAAAACAACGATCCCTTCTACATGGACGGAGATACCGTGCGCACCCGCACGAACCACGCGGGCGGCATTCTGGGCGGCATCACCAGCGGCATGCCGCTGATCTTCCGCGCCGCCGTCAAGCCCACGCCCTCCATCGCCCGGGAGCAGGACAGCGTGTCCCTGTCCCGGATGGAGGACGCAAAGCTCGCCGTCCGGGGCCGCCACGACCCCTGCATCGTGCCCCGCGCGGTGCCCTGCATGGAGGCCGCGCTGGCCATCGCCATTACCGACACACTTCTTGAAAAGGATAAGGTGAATTGATATGGAGCTTCAGGAACTTCGCAGCAAAATTGATGAGATCGACGCGCAGCTGACCAGGCTGTTCGAGGCCCGCATGGACGTCGCCGCCGAAATCGGCGCATGGAAGCGTGAGAACCACATGCCGGTGCTGGATACCGCCCGGGAGCGCGACAAACTGGCGGACATCGCCGCAAGCAGCCGCGAGGATATGCAGACCTACACCCAGATGCTCTACTCCATGATCTTTGAGCTGAGCCGCAGCTACCAGAGCGATTTGACCCGCATGCCCAGCAGCCTGCGCCAGAGCGTGGACAAGGCCATCGAGGAGACGGATCGCCTCTTCCCCACCTCGCCCATCATCGCCTGTCAGGGCACCGAGGGCGCGTACTCCCAGATCGCCGGCACGCGCATGTTCAAGAGCCCGAAGATCATGTACTTCAAGAGCTTCGACAGCGTATTCTCCGCCATCGAGAGCGGCTTCTGCCAGTACGGCATCCTGCCCATTGAAAACAGCAGCGCCGGTTCTGTGAAGAAAGTCTACGACCTGATGCTCCGCCACAACTTCTACGTGGTGCGCTCCTGCCGCCTGAAGATCGACCACAACCTGCTGGCCGCGCCAGGCGTGAAGAAGGGGGACATCCGCGAGATCTTCTCCCACCAGCAGGCGCTGGATCAGTGCGCGGGCTATCTGGAGCAGTTCGGCCCCGACGTGAAGATCACCCGCTGCGAGAACACCGCCATGGCCGCCGAGGCCGTGGCCAAGTCCGAAAGAAGGGACATCGCCGCCATCGCCTCCTACGACTGCGCCTCCCTCTACGGCCTGAAGTGCCTGGAGAGCGACATTCAGGATCGCGGCAACAACTACACCCGCTTCATCTGCATCTCCAAGAAGCTGGAGATCTACCCCGGCGCGAACCGCACCACCGTGATGATGACCCTGCCTCACCGCCCCGGCTCCCTGTGCCGGGCGCTGAGCCGCTTCTATTCCCTGGGCATCAACATCACCAAGCTGGAGAGCCGCCCGCTCCCGGAGCGCGACTTCCAGTTCATGTTCTACTTCGATCTGGAGACCAGCGTCTATTCCGGCGAATTTGGCCGCATGATCGATGATCTGGACTCCATCAGCGAGGAATTCCGCTATCTGGGCAGCTACAGCGAGGTGATCTGAATGCGCGCAGGACTTCTCGGCCGCAAGCTGGGCCACAGCTTCTCGCCGCAGATTCACGCCCGTCTGGGCTCCTACAGCTATGATTTGTTCGAGGTGGAGCCCGACGCGCTGGGCGCCTTCATGCGCGGCGACCGCTTCGATGCGATGAACGTGACCATCCCCTACAAGAAGGATGTGATCCCCTACTGCGCGGAGCTGAGCGACGCGGCGCGGGCCATCGGCAGCGTGAACACCATCGTGCGCCGTCCGGACGGCACGCTCTTCGGCGACAACACCGACGCGGCGGGCTTCACCGCCATGCTGAAGCGCCTGCATCTTGACCCCAACGGCAAGAAGGCGCTGGTGCTGGGCAGCGGCGGCGCGTCGCTGACGGTGCGGCACGTTCTGAAGGAGCAGGGTGCAAACGTGGTGGTGATCTCCCGCAGCGGCGAGGACAACTATGAAAACCTCGACCGCCACGCCGACGCGCGCATCCTGGTGAACACCACGCCGGTAGGCATGTACCCGAACAACGGACAGGCGGCGCTCTCCCTTGCACACTTCCCCCATCTGGAGGGCGTGCTGGATCTGATCTACAATCCCGCCCGCACCGCGCTGGTTCTGGACGCGATGGAGCGGGGCATCCCCGCGCTGGGGGGACTGACCATGCTGGTGGAGCAGGCCCGCGCAGCAGCGGAGCGCTTCACGGGAACTGAGATCGACCCCGCATGCAGCGAGGAGATCCGCCGCAGCCTACAGAATGATACGGAGAACATCATCCTGATCGGCATGCCTGGCAGCGGCAAGACCACCCTCGGTCAGCTGATCGCGGAACAGACCGGGCGGCGCTTCGTCGACTCCGACGATCTGATCGTGGAGCGCGCGGGCATGTCCATTCCGGAGTACTTCTCGACCCACTCCGAGGCGGAGTTCCGGGCTCTGGAGACGGAATGCATCGCGGAGCTGGGCAAGCAGTCCTCTCTGGTGATCGCCACCGGCGGCGGCTGCGTCACCCGACCGGAGAACCTGAATCTGCTGCGGCAGAACGGCGCGCTGTTCTTCATCCAGCGCGAGCTCTCCCTGCTTCCCACCGACGGCCGTCCCATTTCTCAGGCCAATCCGCTGGAGGAACTGTATCGCAAGCGCCTGCCGCTGTACCGCAGCTTCGCAGACGCGGAAATCGACAACAACGGCGCGCCGGAGACTGCCGCCGCGCGGATACTGGAGGTGTACCATGAAACTGTTGGTCGTTAACGGGCCGAACCTGAACCTGCTGGGCGTGCGGGAGCCGGGCATCTACGGCGACCAGAGCTATGCAGCGCTGGTGAAGCTGATCGAGGATACCTGCGCCGCCGAGGGCGTCGAGGTGGACGTGTTCCAGTCCAACCACGAGGGCGCGCTCGTCGACCGCATTCAGCAGGCGATGGGCGACGCGGACGGCATCGTCATCAACCCCGCCGCCTACACCCACACCAGCGTGGCGATCCTGGACGCGCTGAAGGCCGTGCGCATCCCGGCGGTGGAGGTGCACATCTCCGACGTGTCCAAGCGGGAGGACTTTCGCCAGATCTCCTACGCGCGCCTCGCCTGCGTCAAGACCATCATGGGCCAGGGCCTGGACGGCTACCGCCAGGCGATCCTGTTTTTGAAATCGTATATTGAGAACATGGACAAGTAAAGCAAACGCTCCGAATCGCAATGGTTCGGAGCGTCTCTTTATATGTAGACTTACTTCTGGCCGTAGTAGGCGTTTGCGCCGTGCTTGCGGAAGAAGTGCTTATCGCGGATGGTGTCCGGAGCGGTGGAAACCTTGGGGTTGATCAGCTCGGTCTTGGTGGCCATCTTGGCGACCTCCTCCAACACGACCGCGTTGTGCACCGCCTCGGCGGCGTCCTTGCCCCAGGTGAAGGGGCCGTGGTTGCAGCACAACACGCCGGGGGTGTAGACCGGATTGATGCCGTTTTCCTCGAAGGTCTCGATGATCACCAGGCCGGTGTTCTTCTCATACTCGCCCTCGATCTCCTCCTTGGTGAGGCTGCGGGCGCAGGGGATCGGGCCGTAGAAGTAGTCGGCGTGGGTGGTGCCGTACAGCGGGATGCTGCGGCCCGCCTGTGCCCAGGAGGTTGCCTCCGGGGAGTGGGTGTGCACGATGCCGCCGATCTCGGGATACTTCTTGTACAGCTCGATGTGGGTAGGGGTGTCGGAGGAGGGACGGTACTTGCCCTCGATGACCTTGCCAGTAAGATCCACGACAACCATGTCGTCGGCGGTCAGCTTGTCGTAATCCACGCCGCTGGGCTTGATGACAAAGTAGCCGGTCTCAGCGTCGCGTCCGCTGACGTTGCCCCAAGTGTAGGTGATCAGGCCGCGGCGCGGCAGTTCCATATTCGCCTCATAGACTTCTTTCTTCAGTTGTTCAAGCATGGTTTTTTCTCGGTCCTTTCCATGTAGATTGTCATTATTATAACACATCTACCACAAAATTGCACACATTCCACAGCGCATTTGTTGAATTTTACACAGATTCAACTCAAAACGTGCGAACTTCCAATGCGCTGTTCGGCATAAGTCCACCCGCTGCGCTTGTATATTTTATGGATAGATGTTATAATTAGGCTGGTAATTTGGAAGATTATGCTCATTGGAGGTGTGAAAATGAAACATATCTGGCTGCGCATCCTTGCGGCGGCAACCTGTGCGGCGATGCTGATGACCGGCATGCCCGCAATTGCAACCGAGGAAGCCACCGGGGGCGCAGAGATAGCGGAAATCGCAGCATCTTCCGAGGCTGTTACAGATAGCTCGACCCCCGAACCGGAGGCGACGGCAGAACCCACCGCCGATCCCACCCCGGAACCCAGCACCGAACCTAACGCCGACCCCAGCGATGAAGCCACCGCCGCGCCCACGGAGGAAGCCTCGCCGGAACCTGCGGCGACGGCCACCCCCGCCGAAATCCGCGCGGAGGAACTGGGCGTATCGGTGGAGGCGCTTGCCGAAGCGCTGAACATCAGCGTGGACGCGCTCCGCGCGATGACTGCGGAGGAGATCGACGCTGCGCTGCTGGCGCTGCAGGCAAATCTCGCGCTGGAAGCGGACTTCACCATCGAAGCGGGCGTGCTCGTAAGCTACAAGGGTACTGGCGGCGACGTGACCGTGCCCGACGGCGTGACTGCCATCGGCGAGGGCGCCTTCAAGGGCTGCACGGCGCTGACCTCCGTGAGCCTGCCCAACGGCGTGGTTGAAATCGGAAAGAGCGCCTTCGAGGGCTGTTCGTCCCTCGCGCGCGTCTCTCTCAGCGACGGGCTGCGCAGCATCGGCCCCCGCGCCTTCAAGGATTGCGAGGCGCTGAAGGCCATCGATCTGCCTGAAAAGCTGGAGCTCATCGGCGAATTCGCCTTCGAGGGCTGCAAAAAGCTGGAGGAGATCGTCCTCCCCGAAAAGCTGCTCCAGCTGGGCGGCGTGATCGAGCGCGGCGACCAGCACATCTTCAAGGACTGCATCGCTCTGAAAAAGGCGGTTCTGCCGGAGGGCATGACCGTCGTCGGCACGTCCATGTTCGCAGGCTGCACCGCGCTGGAGGAGCTTCAACTGCCCTCCACGCTGACGAGCATCGAATCTGGGGCGTTCTCCGGCTGCACCGCGCTTGAAAGCCTGAACCTTCCCTCGGGACTAACGAAGCTTGCGGGCGACGCGTTTGCAAACTGCCCGAAGCTGACCGTGGTTCTGTCCTACGGCAGCGCCGCCGAGGCCGCCTGCAAGGCCGCCAAGATCGCCTATACATACAAGGATGCCCCCACCGGCGTGACGCTGACTGCCGCGCGCACCACCATCGGCCTGAACGAGAAGCTGCAGCTCACCGCGCAGCTCGAACCTGCAGGCATAGACGGTGCGCTGACGTTCTCCTCCTCGAACACGAGATACGTGACCGTGGATGCAAACGGCGT
>JAUNNK010000031.1:16576-23222 GCA_030537335.1 Clostridia bacterium
TCGGACGAGTCCATCGCTACCGTGGACGCGGACGGCACGATCCATGCCCTGAAGGCTGGAAGCGCCACCGTCACCGCCGCCACCTACAACGGCAAGCTCACCTTCTGCGAGGTCGCGGTGCTGCCCGCACCCAGCTACGTCGTGCTTCCCTACGCGACGCTGAACCTGGGCTTGGGCGACACGATTCAGCTGGAACCCGAGGTGGATCCCGGCTGCATCTCCAGCTTCCGCTACAGCAGCAGCAATACCCGGTATGCAACGGTGAGCGAGGCGGGCCTGGTCACCGCCAAGAAGGTGGGCAGCGTCACCATCACCGTCAAGACCTACAACGGCAAGAGCTTCAAGCTGAAGCTGAACGTGAAGAAGGCCCCCTCGTCGCTGAAGCTCAGCCCGTCCTCGATGATCCTGGGCGTTGGCGAGAGCACGCAGCTGGGCTACAACATCACCAGCGGCACCGCCACTACCCTGCGCTATGCCTCTGGCGACGAGAGCATCGCCGCCGTGAATGAGAGCGGCATGGTCACCGGCATGGTCGCAGGCGAGACCCGCATCACCGCGATCACCCACAACGGCAAGACCGCGACCTGCACCGTGCGCGTGGTTTCCGCGCCGGAATCCATCGCGCTGACCGCCGCCGAGCTGATGGGCGTGGGCCAGACGATGCAGCTCAATCCCACGCTGCTGCCCGAGGGCTGCCACACCACGCTGCGCTACGAGGTCGTCTCCGGCGACGCGGTCACCGTGGACGAAAGCGGCGCGGTGAAGGCAGTTCAGCCTGGCAGCGCCACCGTGCGCGTCTCCACCCATGTGGAGGGCGTGTACGCCGACCACACGATCCTGGTCAAGCCCTCGCCAACGTCCATCTCCTTCGATGCGGAGAGCTACACGGTCAACATCGACGAGACGCTTCCGCTGTCCCCGATTCTCAAGCCCGACGATTGCTATGCCGAGCTGAGTTACTCCATCGCCCGCGCAGGCTTCTTCACCGTCGACGAAACCGGCCTGGTGACGCCCATCATGCGCGGCTCCACCACGGTGACGGTCAAGACCCACAACGGCCTGAAAGCCACCGTCGAGATCCGGGTGGTAGATCCCTACTTCCCGGAGGAAATCGCCTTCAAAGCGGCCCCGCCCGGCTATCTGGAGCTGGGCATGACCTATCAGCCCCAGATTGAGGTCTATCCGGAGACCGCTGTCGCGGCCCTGAGCTGGACTTCCAGCGATCCGAAGATCGTCTCCGTGGATGCGGAGACCGGCCTGGTCACGGCCATGTCCTACGGCACCGCGACCATCACGGCCACTTCCGCCCGCAACCCGGCGCTGACGCTGGTCTACAAGCTGGTCGTTCTCAGCCCTGAGCGCTGCCTGAAGATGCCCAACCGGCGTGCGACCAGCACCTCCTCCATCTCCACCACGCTCTCGCAGATCAAGAATGTGCGCGCGTCGGCCTATGATGAGCTGGAATCCCTCTACGCGCGGGGCGTCATCACCAAGTCGGACTACAACACGCGCAAGACCATCGTGCAGCGTGCCTTCTCGATGTACCTCTTCCCCTGGATGACCAACAACCTGGAGCTCTACTGGAAGGCGGCGAACTCCGAAAACGGTCTCAAGGACTACAAGCCCGGAACCGTGTATTTCGGCATGCCCTACACCCAGACCGAGCGCACCTACAATGTGGACAAGGCGCTCAGCTCCGGCAAGTTCGTCGACACCAAGAAGGGCTACTACCTGATGGACGGCTCGAAGTTCGCCGATCGCTTGTACCCTGGCAACGACTGCTCCTCCTTCGTCTCCATGGCAATCTGGGGCATGGGCACCAGCCACTCTGCGGACAGTACGCGCGGCATCGGCTCCACCACCGCCTACCGCACGCTCACCGATACCAAGGATCTGCGCCCCGGCGACATCCTGAACAAGTCCGGCTCCCACGTCGTCATGTTCCTGTACTACGCCGATGCGGAGAAGACGCAGATGGTCATCATCGAGCAGGGCGGCGGTGAGATCGACACCAACACCACCTCCTGTTCCATCCGCGACATCGCGTCCTACATGGACAAGGGCTACAAGATTCGCCGCCTGGCCACGCTGGGCTGAGCGATTCACCCTGACAGACGGGCGGCGGAGCGCAGCTGCGCTCCGCCGCCCGAAATTTATGCCGCGCTTTCCAACATATCCCCAATATAGATGCCGTAGCCCCTGCTGGGATCGTTCACCAGCACGTGGGTCACAGCGCCGATGAAGCGGCCGTCCTGCAAAATCGGACTTCCCGACATGCCCTGCACGATGCCGCCGGTGCGCGCAAGCAGCTCCGGGTCGGTGACATGCAGCGTGAGCGAGCGGGTTTCCGCGCCGCCGTCCAGCTCCACGCGCTCGATCTCGCAATCATAGGCGCACACCTCGTCGTCCAGCGTGGTCAGAATCTGCGCCTCCCCCACGTGCACTTGGCTGCGCGTCGCCACCGGCAGGCCCTCGGGATAGGGCAGCTCGGCGATGTCGCCGCTGTAGGAATCGCCGTAGATACCCCGGTCGCAGTTGGTCGTGACCGCGCCAATCTGCGCCTCCTGGCTCAGAAAGTCGCCCACGATCTCGCCCGGCGCCCCCCGCTTGCCGGGGTTGATCTGCACAACCTCGCTCTCAAACAGCCCTCCGTCCGCCACAGGCAGCGTGACGCCCGTATCCACATCGGAGATCGCATGGCCCAGCGCGCCGAAGCTCAGATCCTCGGGATCCACATAGGTCAGCGTGCCCACGCCGGCGGTGCTGCTGCGCACCCACGCGCCGATGCGCAGTTCTCCGTCGCGGGGATCCGCCTCGGGCGTGAGCGTCAGCTTCAGTGCGCTTCCGCTGCGTTCAACCTGCAATTCCGCCGCCGTTCCCGCCTCCAGCTGCGCCGAAAGCTCCTCCGAGCTGCTCACGTCCACGCCGTTGACGGCAGTGATCACGTCGCCCGCGCGCAGTCCAGCGCACTGCGCCGGACTCGACGCCTGCCCGAGATCCGACGTGCCCACCACCACCAGACCGTCGGTCTCAATGGCGATGCCCACCGACTTTCCGCCGGGAATCAGCGTGCGCTCCTCGGCGACCTCCACCTCCACGGTCTTGACTGGCAGCACGCCCAGCAGCCGGAAGATCAGGTTCGCCGAGCCGCTCTGCTCACCCGCCTGGATCTCCAGCGCGCCGTCGCCCCGGCGCAGCGTGGCCTGGGTATCGCCTGCATCCAAAAGCACGCTTCCGGGCAGCTTAATGTCCAGCACGGCGTTGGAGCCCGCCGTGAGCGAAAGCATGTCCGGCAATTCGCCGTAGGCGCGCACGCCCGGCGAGCCCAGCACTGCGACCGCCGCCACGGCCAGCAGCAGGCAGAGCACGCCGCGCCCTCGCCCTTGATTCATCTCCCTCATAAGCTCTCCTCCTCCTCGATTTGCGACGCGGCGGCGCGCTTGCGCAGTTTTCCGGCAGATGCTTTTTTCGCACGACGCTGCAATCGCAGCATCATTTTTTCCGCCGGAAAAGCCGCGCATGCTGCCAAAAGTCCGGTATGCTGGGAATGCATGGCCCGTCGGACGCAAGAATCGCGCCGTCCTCCGCTTTCCTGGCATATTTTTCCTCCCGTAGCAGGATTTTAACCGCTTTCATCTGCAAATAAACCATTTTTCGCGGAAATATGGTTGCGTTTCACAAAAGAAGCGATTATAATAAGAAATTATACTGGAGGAGTGTGCCATGGCGTGTGTTCAGCTTCCGCAAATTTGCTTTGACGATGTGCGCGGCGAGCACCTGCTCATCGCACTCTCGGGCGGCGCGGATTCCGTGGCGCTGACCTGCCTGCTGGCGCAGTCCCGCGCGGAATGTGCGCTCCGGTTGACTGCGGCGCACCTGAATCACGGCATTCGCGGCGCGGATGCGGATGCCGACGCGGCGCTGTGCCGGAAGCTCTGCGACAGGCTCGACATCGAACTGATCGAGGGCCGCGCGGATGTTCCCCACATCGCCCGGGAGATCGGACAGGGCCTGGAGACCGCCGCCCGGGAGGCGCGCTACCGCTTTCTGCGCGAGGCGAGGCTGCGCTGCGGCGCGGACCGCATCGCCCTGGCTCACCACCTGGACGACCAGGCGGAGACGGTGCTGATGCACCTGCTGCGGGGCACCGGCCCGGAGGGCGTCTGCGGCATGGCGCGCATCAGCGGCGAATTGTACCGACCGCTGCTGGAGGTGCGCAAGGCGGCGCTGGTGCAATATCTGGAAGCCGAGAGCATATGCTGGCGCGAGGACGCGACAAATGCCGTGGCGGACAATCCGCGCAACGCGCTGCGTCTGAATGTATTGCCCGAAATCGAGAAAAGCTATCCTTCAGCAGCGGAGTCCATCGCCCGCTACGCGCGCATCGCGCGCATCGAGAGCGACTGCATCGCCCACCAGACGAACGCCTTTATGGAAACCCGCGTGCATCGCGGCCCATACGGCTGGCGCATCGAAGCCGGGCCTGTGGAGGAGGCGGTGCTGCGGCGCTGCATACGGCGCATCTGTGGAAGCGATCTTCCCGCACAACGGCTGGACGCGGCCGTTTCGCTGTGGCAGCTCTCCCGTGGACGGGCGGAGCTGGGCGGCGGCTGGACGGCGGAGCGCACGAACGGCGCGCTCTATCTGCTGCCCGCGTCTGCACAGGCTCCCGCAGAGGTTCCTCTGCGCCTGATTGGCGACACCGTCCTTCCCGGCGTGTGCCGCGTCCGCGTGGAGATGGGAAATTTTCCCATCGATCCGGACAATCCGCTGGTGGAGGTCGTGGACGCAGAGGCACTCCAGGGCGCGGTGCTGCGCACACGCCGCAGCGGCGACCGCATCCGTCCGATGGGCGCATCCGGCAGCCGCTTGCTCTCTGATTTCCTGATCGATCGGAGGATCGATCGCCCCCTGCGCGACTTCACTCCGCTGATCGCCCGCGAAGGCCGCGTTCTTTGGATCGGCGGCGCGTGCATCGCCGAGGAAGCGCGCATCACAGCATCTACCCGCGCGCGTGCGCGCATCACCTTGTTCCCCATTACCGATGAAAACCCGGAGGTATGAAAATGAAGAACGATATCGATCGAGTTCTGTTTTCGGAAGAACAGCTTCAGCGCCGCATCCGCGAGATGGGCGCCGAGATCTCCCGCGACTACGCCGGCAAGAATCCCACCATGGTATGCATCCTGAAGGGCGCCGTAATGTTTTATACGGATCTGCTGCGCAATATAGACGTACCTCTGACGATGGATTTCATGGCCGTGTCCAGCTACGGCAACAAGACCAAGTCCTCCGGCGAGGTGGAGATCCGCAAGGACCTGTCCACCTCCATCGAAAACAAGCACGTCATCATCGTGGAGGACATCGTGGACAGCGGCTTCACCCTCAGCTACCTCACCCGCATGCTGGCCTCCCGCGGTGCGGCGAGCATCAAGCTGGCCACCCTGCTGGACAAGCCGTCCCGCCGCGCGCCGGGCATCACGCTCAAATCCGACTACTCCGGCTTCGAGGTGGGCGACGAATTCGTGGTGGGCTATGGCCTGGACTATGCGGAATACTACCGCAACCTGCCTTACATCGGCGTTCTGAAGCCCGAGGTCTACCAGGGATAAGGGCCTGATGATGTTCACCGGTGGTTCACACTGTGTTTATAATCACAGGATAGAATAATACTGATTTTCTCCAATGTGGAAAGAGAGGACGAAGGTTTGAACAAGAAAAAGAAGATGCTCCAGGGGCCGCTGATGTATCTGCTGCTTCTGGCAGTCATTCTCGCCGTCGTATGGATGCTCGGCTCCGGCAGCCCCGTCGAATCCGTCACCCTGAGCTACTCCGAGTTCCTGGAGTGGGTGCAGGCGGATCTGCGCGCGGACAGTGGCGAAAAGCTGAAGGGCGAGCAGGCCAACATGACCATCGACCGCATCATCATTCAGGAGAACACGCTGTACGGCCTGAAGGAGGACAGCAAGATTCCTGAGAGCGAGTTCCCGGGCAGCTACGATTTCACGGTCGTCATCCCCAGCGTGGACCGCTTCTACGAGGACGTCAACCTGATCTATGAGAAAGTGCTGGGCGAGAGCGTCAGTCCCACCGAATACACCTTCAGCTTTGCAACCGAGCTGCCTCCGCAGCCCTCCTGGCTGGCTGAGTGGCTCCCGCTGATCATCACCTTCGTGCTTTTCGGCCTGCTGTGGTACTTCCTGATGCGCCAGCAGACCGGCGGCGGCAAGGGCGGCATGATGGGCTTCGGCAAGTCCCGCGCCCGCCAGACCGACCCCGCCCACAACAAGGTTACCTTCAAGGACGTGGCCGGTGCAGACGAGGAAAAGGAGGAGCTGCAGGAGATCGTGCAGTTCCTGAAGAACCCCAAGAAGTTCACCCGCGTGGGCGCGAAGATTCCCACCGGCATCCTGCTCGTGGGCCCGCCTGGAACCGGCAAGACCCTGCTGGCCCGCGCGGTGGCCGGCGAGGCCGGCGTGCCCTTCTTTACCATCTCCGGTTCGGATTTCGTCGAGATGTTCGTGGGCGTGGGCGCAAGCCGCGTGCGCGACCTGTTCGCCGAGGCCAAGAAGAACGCCCCCGCCATCGTGTTCATCGATGAGATCGACGCGGTCGGCCGTCAGCGCGGCGCAGGCCTGGGCGGCGG
>JAUNNK010000032.1:0-6879 GCA_030537335.1 Clostridia bacterium
TGAGGGTCTCCACTTCCTCCGCTTCCGGCACGGAGGCGCAGCAGTCGATGAAGGTCGCGCCGGCCTCGGCCTGCATGCGCGCGCGATTCTTGATGAACTCGCTGTCGCGCTTGGCAATTGCCTCTGCGACTACCGGAATGGAGCCGTTGATCTTTTCGCCGATAATAATCATAGTTCTTTCCTCCGTATCTGAAAAATCACTGCTTCTGGCCGGACATCAGCGCCATGATGCTCTTTTCGTTCGCCTCGCTGTGGCGGATCGTGCCGGTGATCCGGCCCTCGTAGAGCACCACGATGCGGTCGCACAGGCTGATGTTTTCCTGCATCTCGCTGGAGACCATCACGACGCTCACGCCGGAGGCTGCCAGCTCGTCAATGATTTCGTAGATTTCGTTCTTCGCGCCCACGTCGATGCCCTGGGTGGGCTCGTCCAGAAACAGGATTTTCGGCTCGTTCATCAGCCAGCGGGCGATGATCGCCTTCTGCTGGTTGCCGCCGGAGAGGTTCACGATGCGCTGCTCCAGGGACGGGGTCTTGACGCGCAGGCGCTCCCGGTAGGCCTGGGCGTGCTCCGCCTCGCTCTTGCTGTTAATGAGGCCCAGGCTCTTGAGCGTGCTGTTGAGCCAGACGATGGTCATGTTGTCCTCCACGGAGAACTTCAGATACAGGCCCTGGGTCTTTCTGCCCTCGGGCACCAGGCCGATGCCGTGCTTGATGGCCTCGCTGGTGTTCTTGCGGGTGAGTTCAACGCCGTTTACGAACACCTGACCGCTGACGCGGGGATCCGCGCCGAACACCGCCTGCAGCACCTCGCTGCGGCCCGCGCCAACCAGGCCCGCCAGGCCCAGCACCTCGCCCTCGTAGAGGGTGAAGGACACGTCCTCCACCTTGCCCTTGACGCTCAGGTTCCTGACCTCCATCAGCGGCTTGGCCTTGGCGTAGTCGTTATCGTCCATGTAGTGCGCGCGGGTGTAGCCGCCGCTGTACTCGCGGCCGACCATCATGGAGATCATCTCGGTAATGGTGGTCTCCTTCGTGACCAGCGTGTCGATGTACTTGCCGTCGCGCAGCACGGTGATGCGGTCGCTGATGCTCATGATCTCGTCCAGCTTGTGGGAGATGTAGAGCATGGTGAAGCCCTTCTTCTTGAGATCGGCCATGATCTCGAAGAGCACCTTCGTTTCGTTGGGCGTGAGCGCGCTGGTGGGCTCGTCCAGAATCAGGAAGCGCGCGTTCTGGGACAGCGCCTTGGCGATTTCCACCTGCTGCTGCTGGGAGACGTTGATGTTGCGCACCAGCGTGGAGGGATCCATGTCCTTCAGGCCCACCTGATCCAGCAGCGCGCGGCTGTCGGCGTAGAGCTTCTTTTTGTCGATCAGGCCGAACCTGCCCTTGGGCTGGCGCGCCTGGAAGATGTTCTCCGCCACGGACAGCGTGTGGGACAGGGACAGCTCCTGGTGGATCATGGCGATGCCCAGCGCGCTGGCCTCGATGGGCGCGTTGGGGGAGACCTCCTTGCCGTCGAAGATGATCTTGCCGGAGGTGGGCTTGTACACGCCGGAGAGTATGTTCATCAGCGTGGACTTGCCCGCGCCGTTCTCGCCCACGATCGCGTGAATCTCGCCCTCGCGCACGTCGAAGTTCACATCGTCGAGCGCCTTTACGCCGGGAAATTCCTTGCAAACATGGGAAATACTGCAAATTATCTTTTCGCTCATCGCTCTTTCCTCCCTATTGTTTTGCGCCTCTACCGACGCACGCGAAGCGCGTCCGCGTGCATTGGTGGAGGCGCAAGGCCTCCATTGGACTTGCGTCCGGATTAGCGAGGATAGTACTCGGCGACGTTGTCGGGGGTAACGACGTCCATCTTGGTCCACTCGTTGCCGGTGATGGCGTCTTCGCCGGTGATCACAGCGTTGTAGGCGAAGATGACCGGGTCAGCGCCCTGGCCGAAGGGATCCTGGCCGATGGTCGCGCCGACGATGCCGTCGTACAGAGCGTCCACGATCTCATCCATGAAGTCGAAGCAGACGTACTGAACCTGGCCTTCCATGCCCATGTCCTTGATGGCCTCGATGACGCCCAGCTGGCCGCCGGCGGTCTGATAGATGCCCTTCAGGTCGGGGTTGGCAGTCAGGAAGTCCTTGACCTGGGTGTAGGCCTCGTCGCCGGAGTCGTGGCACTCGGTCTCGCCGACGATCTCGATGCCCTCGTACTTCTCCAGGGAAGCCAGGCCGCCGGTGCGGCGCAGCTCATGGGCGGGAACGGAGAACAGGCCGGTGATGACGGCAACCTTGCCTTCGCCGCCGATCAGCTGTGCCAGGGTTTCGCCGGCCAGCTCGCCAGCGCCGTACAGATCCTGGCCGTGGAAGGCGATGCGGCTGCACTCTTCGCTGGTGTCGGAGTTGAAGGTGTAAACCTTGATGCCGGCCTCGGTGGCACGATCCACTGCGGGGATGATGGCGTCGGACACGCCGACTGTGCAGATTGCGTCATACTCCATGATGATGCAGTTGTCGATGGCGTCCGCGAACTGCTGGGCGTCGAAGTCCTCGATGGTCTGGATGTCGACGGTGCAGTTGTACTTCTTCATGGTCTCCTGGATGGCCTTCGCGCCGGACTCAACGTCGACCCAGAAGGGGTTGTTGTTGACCATCAGAACGGCGATGCGGACTTCCTTGCCCTCGGTGTTCTCGGCGATTTCGTAGTTGTAGCCTTCGTCGACGAAGTTGACTTCTGCAACGGCGATGCAGCCGAGCATCAGAACCAGGGCTACCAACAGGGACAGGATCTTTTTCATGGTTTTTTCCTCCTTTTTATGTGCAGGGGGGTGTTTCTCCCCCGGCAAATCAGGCCTTGCGGCTGCCAGTGCGCAGCTTATCGATGGTGACGGCAGCGATGATGACGATGCCGATGACGATGGACTGCCAGTAGGCGGAGATGCGCAGCAACACGAACGCGTTCTTCAGGATGCCGATGATGGCAGCACCCAGCAGGGAGCCCCAGATCGTACCTTCGCCGCCGGACATGGCCACGCCGCCGATGACGACCGCTGCGATGGTGTCGGTCTCGTAGCCCACGCCCAGGGTGGCGTCCGCGCTGGACAGGTTGCCGGCGACGATTACGCCGCACAGCGCGCACAGCGTGCTGGTGATGACGTAGGTCAGGGTCTTGAGCGATTTTACGTTGATGCCCGAGAGCTGGGCGGTGCGCTCGTTGTTGCCGATGGCGTAGATGTTGCGACCGGTGAGGGTCTTCTGGGCGAAGATGCTGCCCAGCACGATGGTCAGGAGCATCACGATGACCGCGACCGGGATCGGGCCGACGTAGCCCTTGCCCAGCCAGGCCAGGCTGGACTGGAACTTGATCGGGCGGCCCTGGGTCAGCAGCAGCGTGCAGCCGCTGAGGATCTTGCCCATCGCCATGGTGACGATGAAGGGAACCAGATTGACCCGGGTGACCAGCAGGCCGTTCACCAGGCCGATCACGGCGCCGACGAGCAGGGTCAGCGGCAGCACCAGGAACCACGGCAGCGCCATCGCAGAGGAGAAGTAGGCGCACAGGCTGGCGGTGAGACCGACCACATAGCCGACGGAGAGGTCGATGCCGCCGGCGATGATGACCAGCGCCATACCCACGGACACGATGCCGTAGCGCGAAATCTGGTTGAGAATGTTGAAGATGTTGCTTACCTTCAGGAAGTACTCGCTCAGGAAGCTCATCAGCACGCAGAGCACAACCAGACCAACAAAGATGCTGAATTCGCTTCTGCTGGTGATCCGCTTCCAAAGCGACCTGTTCGCGGTGTTTTCTTTCATGCTTACAGCCCCTTATTTCGCAATCCTTGCGTTGTAGTCCTTCACGGCCTGGAACATGGCGAGCATGTTCTCCATGGGCGTCTGGCCCTGGATGTTGTGCACGGTGTTGAACACGAAGCCACCGCCGGGCGCGAAGATCTCCAGGCGCTCCATGGCCTCATTGTAGCACTCCTCGGGCGTGCCGAAGGGCAGCGTCTGCTGGGTGTTGATTCCGCCGCCCCAGAATACGAACTTGTCGCCCCACTGCTCCTTGAGCATGCGGGCGTCCATGCCGGCAGCGGTGGTCTGCACGGGGTTGAGGATGTCGATGCCGCACTCGTGGAAGTCCTTCAGGAAGGTGACGATGGAGCCGCAGGAATGGAAGAAGGTCTTCCACTCGGTGTGCTCGTGAATCCAGCCGTTGATCTTGGCGTAGACCGGCTTGTAGAACTCCTGGAAGGCCTCGAGCGCCATGTACGGGCCGCGCTGCAGGCCGAAGTCGGTGCCGGAGATGTACACGGCCTGGATCTTGTTGCCCACGGCCTGGTACAGCAGCTCGGCGTTCTTCAGGGCAACCTCCAGCTGCATCTCGTAGATCTCGTGGATGTAGTCGGGATCCAGGTGGTGCACCATCATGAACTCCTGCAGGTCGCGGATGCCCTTGGGATCGCAGACGTGCGGGCCGGGAACCAGCGCGAAGTCGCCGATGCCGCACAGCGCGCCGTTGTAGATCATGCCGTAGCCGGTGTTCTCGTAGATGTTGTTGACGTCGTCCTGGATGAAGCGCAGCTCCTCGTCGGTGAAGACCTTGAAGTCGTCCTTGTAGTCCTCGCGGGCGTTCAGATCGTCGTCCTCGGCGGTGGCGTCGCTGCGGGTGATGTTGTCAAAGAAGAAGCCGTCCTTGGGCATCTTGCCCGCCGGGGGATAGTTGGTGTTGCCCTGGGCGTAGATGTAGGTGTTGCCGCGCTCGTCGGTGCTGGTGCGGAACTCCTCGGAGACCAGCATCTTAAGTCCGTTGTGCAGCGTCCATTCCTTCCAGTCGCGGTTCTTGTATCCGAAGATGGTATAGCCGTTGTTGACGCCGATCACGCCCGCGCCAACTGCCTGGCGCAGATCCTCGTCTACGCGGCCCAGCAGCTGCAGCGGCTCGTCCATGACCGGGGTGACGTCCTCAAGGCCCAGGCCCTTGCGCAGCTTCACCAGAGCGTTGATGTTGATGCCGGTGATGGAAGTGGAACCCAGATCGACCACGACCTGGCCGGGATCACGGTGGTTGAGCGTATCGATCAGGCGCTCCCGATAAGTCTTACCCATATAAATCTCCTCCTCCTGACGGATTCCGTGCTCGTGCACGAATTTGATTTAGCATTGCGCAGCTATGTAAAGGGCAAAATTAAAATTTTTGCCTCAACGCTGTTCATTTGAGCGCGATTTGTCAGAATTCCAGCTCGTGTATTGTAAACCGGCACAAATTTGTGTCGTGCATTTTGCTTGCACATTTTCCGTGCACGAGCACGAATCTGTCCCGGAAAAAATCGCACAGTCAGCTGATGCGATCCTTTCTATCCCCGGTTCATGGAGTACATGCCTGTAAAAACCTCGTAGCCCTTGAGGGAGATGTTCTCCCTGGATCGGATGTCGATTCCGGTAAACAGGCGGTTGAGCTTCGGCTTTTTGCCGAACATGTGGTAATCGCGGAAAATTTCGATGGGCATGTAGCCCTGCACAAAGGCCTCCTGGCCGATGGTGAAGTCCACCACGCGCTCCTTGACGTAGCGGATGGTTTCGGGCAGCGTATCGTGGCAGATCATGTGGATTTTGCCCGCCTGCCCGGACTGCGCCAGTGCGCGCGCTGCGGCCTGCTGGCCGCCGCCGGCCGTGTAGACGCCGACCAGCTCCTTCTCCCGATGAATCAGATCCTTTACGATATCGTAGGCCTTTTCCTCGGATTCGTAGGTCATGTACGGCCCGATCATTTCGATGTCGCTGCGGCGCTCCTCGTCGAACACCTGGCAGAAGCCCCGGACGCGCTCGATGTGCGCCAGAAAGTCCATCTGGCTGATGAGCAGCGCCATCTTTCCACCCTCCCGGGAGACCATCGACATCAGCTGTCCCGCCGTGCGGCCCGCCATGATGTGGTCGTTGCCCACAAAGCACATGCGCTTCGTGCCGGAAATATCGCTGTTGAAGGTGATGACGGGGATGCTCTCCGGCAACCGGTTGATGCGTTCGCGGATGCGCTGGTCGTTGATGGGCACCAGCATGATGCCGCAGACGTTCATGCTCTCAAGCCGATCGATGCAGCCGAGCTGCTCCTCCACCGTTACGTGATCCATCGTCAGCTTGACGACCTCCATGCCGTAGGTGGCGGCCATCTTGGAGGCCTCGTCGATGCCGGAGTTGACGTCGATGTAGAAGGGGTTCGCCTCGCTGGGCACGATCGCACCGATGCGGAAGGAATTCTGCATGCCGCGCAGCGCCTGCGCCATGGCGTTGGGCTTGTAATCCAGCTCCTGCATGACGGCAAGCACGCGCGCGCGCGTTTTCGGGTCGACACCGTAGCGGCCGTGAATCACACGGTCGACCGTGCCCCTGGAAACATTTGCGACTTCTGCAATTTGCTTGAGCGTACTCGCCATTCTATCACCGTAACATTTGCGATCCGTGCACGAGCACGGAATGAAATAAACAATTTATTTTGTACACAAATATTACCACACGCATAACGGTATGTCAAGCACAATTTTAACCTTTTTTCAGATTTTTTCCAATTCATGCATGATCTCGTCGCATAACGGGCCGAAATCGCGAAAAATGCGGTTCCAAAGCCTGCCTTGCAGCATCTTTTCTTAACATTCCAGCAGGAAAAACGCGCATCCATGGCGAAGCTATGATGGACGTAAACACCCGGCCAAGGCACGAGGCACGAAAAAAACTGCACGGAAAACGGAGGGACAAAAGCATGATCGGAGGAAACCGGCGCGGAGTATTTGGTGTGCACGGGCGGTTGCGGCGCATGATCTGCGGCGTGGAAATCTCCACATATCCTGCCTTCTGATGGATCTCTCTCCAGTAATCCAGC
>JAUNNK010000032.1:6889-22505 GCA_030537335.1 Clostridia bacterium
CGCTGCTGGCGGCGGCGTGCGTTGCGGAGCCGGAGCCGCGCCCGGAGAACATCCGCGCGACGGCGGAATATCTGTGCAACGAAATCGGTTGCCGCCCGACGGGTTCGGCGGCGGAGCGCAGCGCCTGCGACCATCTGGCGCTTCAATTGGAGGCGCTGGGCTTCTCCCAGGCGGACGGCACGCTGCTGCGCAGCGCGTTTGAAGGCCTGCAGGGCATGCGGAGCGAAAACCTGACAGCGGTCTGCAACGGCGGGCGCGACGAGCTGCCGCTGGTCAGCATCGTGGCCCACTACGACAGCGTCGCAACGTCTCCGGGCGCGCGGGACAACGCCGCCGCCGTTGGCATCCTGCTGGAGATCGCCCGGGTGTTGGGCCGGGAGGCAGCGCTGCCCTGCGAGATCCGCATGGTCTTTCTCGGCTCGGAGGAGAACGGCTACCACGGCGCGAAGGCCTACGTGCAGAGCCTGACGGATCAGGATCGGGCGCGCCACATCGCGGCGTTCAACATGGACATCAGCGCGGCCTCGCCCGCAGACGCTGCGGAGCCGGTGATCTTCATCCTGGGCGGACAGCTACCGGACGGACGCTACGCCGACGCGGAGTTTCTGCCCGCGTGCACCAACTCGGTCGCCGATGCTGCGGCCCAGGCCTGGGCTGCGGCCCACGGGGAGGCGCTCCCCATCTTCGTCTACGGCGAGAGCGACCACGTCCGCTTTCATGAGGCGGAGCTGGAGGCTGTGAACCTGTGCATGCGGCGGCTGGAGGACGGTCTGCCCCGCCTGCCGGAGAGCTATCACCAGATGCACGATCTGCCGGAGGAGCTGGATTACGACGGGGCGGCACAGCTCGGCGCGTGCATACTGGACGCGATTGCTCTGCTGTGCGCGCCGACGGAGGTTGGCGGAACAGAATCCCGCAGCGGCACTTGATTTTCCTTCAACCCTGATCTATAATAGGTTTAGGGGGCGATACACATGATGATTTCAACTCGCGGCCGCTACGCGCTGCGCGTGATGATTGATCTGGCCGAACAGCAGACCAGCAGCTTCACGCCGCTGAAGGAGATCGCCGCGCGACAGGAGATTTCGGAAAAATATCTCGAGAGCATTGTCAAAAATCTGGTTCAGAACGGCTTCCTGGAGGGGCTGCGCGGCAAGGGCGGCGGCTATCGCCTGGTGCGCGCTCCGGAAGAGTACAGCGTCGGCAGCATCCTGCGGCTGATGGAGGGCAGCCTTGCCCCCGTCGCCTGTCTGGAGCAGCGCGCGCTGCCCTGCGACCGCGAGGATCGCTGCCGCACGCTGCCCATGTGGAAGAAGCTGTACGCGCTGCTGAACGACTTCTTCGACGGCATCACCCTGGCCGACCTGATCGATTCCGAGCGCTCGGGCGACAATTACGTGATCTGAGCGCGTCTGGCACAGGGAATTGCCGCGCAGAGCAAAGGGATTGAAGAAAACCCACAATTGACATGCGGCGGGGTGAGGGCATCCCGCCCTGCGGCTATGCAGGAACCATCCAAAAACGGAAATAAGAAACCCGCCGTTTCGCCATCAGTAAGTTCAAACCCGGACGTAAGAAATCCAGTCCATAGCCGCCGGACTGGATTTCGGAAGTGTACTGTAATCCCAATAGAATAGAACCACAGAATCCCTGCCCCATTCTTGCCGGGGCAGGGATTCGTTCATTTACAACACGGCAGTATGTGGCTGTCGTGCCACACGACTAGAAGCCGAGGGAGGCGCCGAAATCGTAGACCGGCTTCAGCGCGGGATAGATCTTCTTGTAGATCTCGTAGCTCTTTTTGTAGCCCTCCTGATTCTCAGCGATGGGCGTGCACTCGGTCTCGGGCCGGATGACCTGCACGGCCTCGGTCAGGTTCTTCCACAGGCCTGCGCCCACGCCGGCCACCAGCACCGCGCCGTATGCGCCGCCCTCGCTGGCAGCGGACATGGTGTAGACGGGCAGGTTGAAGATGTCGGCCTGCATCTGCCGCCACAGCGGGCTGAACGCGCCGCCGCCGGAGGTGTACACCTTTTCATTCTTCGTCATGGAGCCAAAGATGTCCACCAGCTGGCACAGGGAGTAGGTCACGCCCTCCATCACCGCGCGGGTGACGTCGCCGCGGGTGGTGGTCAGGCTCATGCCGTAGAAGCTGCCGCGGCAGTTCGGATCCGGATAGGGGCAGCGCTCGCCGGACAGATAGGGCGTGAACACCACGCCGTTGGCTCCGGGCACGGAGGATTCCGCATCCCTGCCCATGATGTCGTAGACGTTCTCGCCGGTCTCGGCGGCCTGCTGCTTCGCGCCCTCGCAGAGGGTGTCGCGGTACCAGCGGTAGCTGCCGCCGGCGGACAGCGTGCAGCCGAAGTCCGTCCACAGGCCCGGCTCGTTGCCGCAGAACATCTGCAGATCGCCGTGGGGGTTGTCCTCGTAGTGATCCAGGCCCATGGTCACGTTGCCGCTGGTGCCGATGACCACGCCCAGGACGCCCGGGCGCACCAGGCCGCTGCCCACGGCCTGAATGACCGCGTCGCCGCCGCCCGCGTAGCAGGGCAGGCCCTCGGGAAGTCCGGTGAGCTGCGCCACATCGCAGGTGACGTGGCCCGCCAGCGTGGTGGACTCCACTGCCTTCGGGAAGATGGACTTGTCAAGGCCCGCGATCTCGATCAGTTCGTCGCTCCACACGCGGTTCTTCGTGTCAAAGAAGCCCGTGCCGGATGCGTCGGACACGTCGATCATGATCTCGCCGGTCATTCGGTAGCGGATGTAATCCTTCGGGCAGACGAACACCTTCATCTTCGCGAAGTTGTCCGGCTCCTCGTCGCGCAGCCAGAGGATCTTGCCGCCGGTGTAGCCGGTGAGCATGCGGTTGTTGGTGTAGGTCAGCAGCTTCTCCAGGCCGCCGGCCTTCTCGGTGATCCAGTCGCACTGCTTCTGGGTGCGCTGGTCACACCACAGGATGGCGGGACGGATGACCTGGTTGTCCTCGTCCAGCGCCACAAGACCGTGCATCTGGCCGGAGTAGCTCAGGCCGAGGATGTCGGAGGGATCGACATTGGCCTTCTTCAGGATCACCTGCAGGCCCTTGACAACGCCCTGCCACCAGTCCTCGGGATTCTGCTCCGCCCAGCCCGGACGGGGGGTGGACAGCGGGTACTCTTGGGTGGAGGAGGCGACGACCTTGCCGGTTTCGTCGATCATGATGCATTTGGCGCCGGAGGTGCCGACGTCCAAACCGATCAGGTACTTCATGGGATGACACTCCTTTGTGCTTTACTTTTTCTTCGAAAGCCGGGAAATCTTTTTGAAGTCCAGCTTATTTTCCTCATGGTGGATCAGCCGCTGGATGTTCTTGCGGTGGCAGAACAGCGACAAGAGCGCCTGCAGGACGGAGAAAATGATGTAAGCCGTGTAGTGGGCGTTGCCCCGCAGCAGGATGGCGATGCAGATGGGGTAGAGGAAGGATACGGTGATGGAGCCCAGCGACACGTAGCCGGTGAGGGCCGCGATGAGCACCACCACGGCGGTGAGGCCGATGCCCAGCCAGGGGTTGATGGTCAGGATCATGCCCAGGGACGCGGCGATGCCCTTGCCGCCCTTGAACTTGAAGAACACCGGGAAGTCGTGGCCCAGGATGGCCGCGGTGCCGCCGATCAGCAGGCCCACGTCCCCCGCCAGCCACTGGCCCAGCTTCGCCGCGATGAAGGACTTCAGGCAGTCGCCCACCAGCGTCAGCACGCTGGGCAGCCAGCCCAGGTTGCGCAGAACGTTGGTGGAGCCGGCGTTGCCGCTGCCCACCTTGCGGATGTCCTTGATGCCGTAGAGCTTCGCAACCAGAATACCCACGGAGATGTTGCCCAGCAGATAGCCCACCACGGCGATGAGCAGATACTTCATCCAGATAGCCATTTCTCTTCCTTCTTTCGGATGATGTTATATGGGAGAAGGCCGCGCTTACTGCTCGTCCTTCTTCTTTTCCCGCAGAATGAACCTGAGCGGCGTGCCGTCGAAGCCGAAGGACTTGCGGAACTGCTTCTCCAGATAGCGCTCGTAGGAGAAGTGCATCAGCGTCTCATCGTTGACGAACATCACGAAGGTCGGCGGCTGCACGCCCTGCTGGGTGGCATAGTAGATCTTCAGTCTGCGGCCGGAGGTGGACGGGGGCTGGAGCGCCGCCTGCGCGTCGGCCAGGATGTCGTTGAGCAGGCCGGTGGTGATGCGGCGGCGGGACTCGGCGTAGGCGGCCTTGACCGCCTCCAGCACCTTGTTCACCCGCTGACCGGTGAGGGCCGAGATGTACAGCACCGGCGCGTAGGCCATGAACTTCAGGTTCTCCCGCACCTGCGCAGTGAACTCGTTCATGGTCTTGGTGTCCTTCTCAATCGCGTCCCACTTGTTGATGACGATGATCGCCGCCTTGCCCTGCTCGTCGATGTAGCCCGCGATCTTTGCGTCCTGCTCGGTCACGCCCTGGGTCGCGTCGATCACCAGCAGCGCCACGTCGCAGCGGTCGATGGCCGCCAGCGCGCGCACGATGGAGAAGCGCTCCAGCGACTGATATTCGATGGCCCGCTTGCGGCGGATGCCGGCGGTGTCGATGATGACGAAGTCCTGGCCGTCGTCGGTGAAACGGGTGTCGATGGCGTCCCGGGTGGTGCCCGCGATGTCGGAGACCATCACCCGGTCCTCGCCCAGGATGCGGTTGACCAGGCTGGACTTGCCCACGTTGGGCTTGCCCACCACGGCGATCTGTATCGCGCCAACGTCCTCGTCCTCCTGGTCCGGGTCCGGGAAGTTCTGGCACAGCGCCTCCAGCAGGTCGCCGAAGTTCAGCAGGTTCACGCTGGACACGCCGATGGGGTCGCCGATGCCCAGGTTGTAGAACTCGTAGATGTTGTCCATGTGCCGGATGTTGTCGATCTTGTTGACCACCAGCATCACGGGCTTGCCGGACTTGCGCAGCATGTCCGCCACGTCCTCGTCGTCGGCGGTCAGGCCGGCCTTGCCGTCCACGAAGAACAGGATCACGTCGCAGGTCTCGATGGCGATCTCCGCCTGACGGCGCATCTGCTGCAGCAGCGGATCCTCGCTGGTCGGGTCGATTCCGCCCGTGTCGATCAGCGTAAACTTGTAGTTCTGCCACTCGCAGTCCAGATAGACGCGGTCGCGGGTCACGCCCGGCGTGTTCTCCACAATGGATACCCGCCGTCCTGCCATGGTATTGAAAAAAGTAGATTTTCCCACGTTCGGTCTGCCCACAATGGCGACCAGAGGCTTTGCCATGCTCGTTCCTCCTGTTCGTTGGGGTACGTTCGGGGGAGACGCTTGGGGGACGCTGTCCCCCAAGCCCCCTGCTTAAGGGCGTGACGCCCTTAAGAATCCCCAGTATGGCGCGCAATGCGCGCCTGAAAATATTATTTTATTTGTTATTCAGTGTTTGCCCGAATAACGGTCGTTATCTAATTATAATTTTCTCTGGCGCGCATTGCGCGCCATATTGAGGGGTCCAGGGGAAATCATTTCCCCTGGCAGGGGTTCTTAGGGGACAGCGTCCCCTAAGCGTTCCCCGAGCAACGCCCGCATCAGGTCATCCCCGCTGCGGCCCACCGGGATGATGGGTCGGCCAAGGATGCGCTGCGCCTCGTCGAGGGTCATGTCGTCGAGGAAGCGGTCGCCCTCGCTGCGCAGCATGCATTCGGTGATGAACACGGCCTCGCCGTCCTCGTCCCTCAGGCGGTCGGTGAGGTCGCCGCCGGTGATCAGCCCGGACACGGTCACGCTCTCGCCGAAGAAGCGGTTCTTCACGGGAACCACCCGCATTTCGATCCCTGTGAGGGGATGCCGGGCGAACAGCTCCGCCAGGAACGCCGCAGCGGACACCCCGCAGGCGCAGATGAATGTCCGCTTCGCACCGTCCGAACGCCGCTCGGACTCCGGCAGCTCCTCCCACGCCGCGTGGAATTCGGTCTCCAGTGCGCGCAGCAGGCCCACGCCGTCGTCGATCTGCCCGTAGTCCTCGTATTCCTCGTCCTCCGGCAGTTCCATGCCCGCCTGGAGGTAGAATTCGTCCGAGGGGAACACGAAGCGCGTGCCGCGCTCGGCAAGCAGCTTCTCCCGCCAGCGGTTCGCGATTTCGATCACCGCGCGGGCCTCGTCGCGGGTGTAGGTGTGCAGCGGATGCAGGCCCTCGCGGTGCCCGGTCAGGCCCACCGGAACCAGCGCCAGCGACAGCGTGCCGGGGATGTTGGCCAGGGTCTCGATGGTCTGCTCCAGCGCGGGGCCGTCGTTGATGCCGGGACAGAGCACCGCCTGGGTGTGGAACTCCACGCCGCCGTCGGAGAGCCGATGGAGCTGATCCAGCAGCCGCCTTCCACGCTCCTGGCCCAGGATGTGGCTGCGCAGCTCGGGGTCGACCGCGTGCACGGAGATGTACAGCGGCGACGCGTGGCGCGCGATCATACGGTCCAGTTCGCGGTCGGAGACGTTGGTCAGGGTCACGTAGTTGCCCATCATCAGGCTCATGCGCCAGTCATCGTCCTTGACGCGCATGCTGGGCCGCACGTTTTCGGGCAGCTGATCCACGAAGCAGAACAGGCACCTGTTGCAGCACAGCCGCATGCCGCTCATCATGGGCTTTTCAAACTCCAGGCCCAGGGGATCGTACTCGCCCTTGCGGATGCTGAGGTTTTTCACCTGTCCCTCCCGGCGGACAACCAGCTCCACGCGGCGCTCAGCGGTCAGCGCCTGGTAATCCAGAAAGTCGATCACCGGCTCACCGCCGATGGAGAGCAGCTCGTCGCCGGGGCGCAGGCCTGCGCGCGCGGCGGGACTGCGGGGATCGACGGCGGAAATTTTCTGTGCCATGCAACCTCCGAAAACATGTGAAATCGATGAATCCATACCCATTCTATTATGGCGCAAAAAATGTAAACCGTCAACAACAAAAGCGCGAACTTCCATCGGGAATTTTCAAAATATTATATTTAAATCAAGCGATTTTGGTACAAGTTAACAAATAAATGCTTGCTTTCGGGAGCAAAAACTTACTATAATGAAGTGCTATTCGAGATTTGGCCAGAGAATTTGAATTTTTGGTAGGAGGATCAACATGGCACACAAGTATGTATATCTGTTCAGCGAAGGCAACGCGAACATGAGAAACCTGCTGGGCGGCAAGGGCGCGAACCTTGCCGAGATGACCAACATCGGTCTGCCCGTGCCCCAGGGTTTCACCATCACGACTGAAGCCTGCACCCAGTACTACGAGGATGGCCGTCAGATCAACGCTGAGATCACCGCGCAGATCATGGAGTACATCGAGAAGATGGAAGAAATCACCGGCAAGAAGTTCGGCGATCTGGAGAATCCGCTGCTGGTTTCCGTTCGTTCCGGTGCCCGCGCCTCCATGCCCGGCATGATGGATACCATCCTGAACCTGGGCCTGAACGAGCAGGTCGTTGAGGTTCTGGCAGAGAAGTCCGGCAATCCCCGCTGGGCCTGGGACTGCTATCGCCGCTTCATCCAGATGTATTCCGACGTCGTCATGGAAGTCGGCAAGAAGTACTTCGAGGTGCTCATCGACGAGATGAAGGCGAAGAAGGGCGTCAAGCTGGACGTCGAGCTCACCGCCGAGGATCTGAAGGAGCTGGCCGGCCAGTTCAAGGCCGAGTATAAGGAGAAGATCGGCACCGACTTCCCCTCTGACGCGAAGGAACAGCTGATGGGCGCCGTCAAGGCCGTGTTCCGCAGCTGGGACAACCCCCGCGCGAACGTCTATCGCCGCGACAACGACATCCCCTACTCCTGGGGCACTGCCGTCAACGTGCAGGCCATGGCCTTCGGCAACATGGGCGATGACTGCGGCACCGGCGTTGCGTTCACCCGCGACCCCGCCACCGGTGAGAAGAAGATGATGGGCGAGTTCCTGACCAATGCCCAGGGCGAAGACGTGGTCGCCGGCGTGCGCACCCCCATGCCCATCGCGCAGATGGCCGAGAAGTTCCCCGAGGCCTACGAGCAGTTCGTGAAGGTCTGCGAAATTCTTGAAAATCACTACCACGACATGCAGGACATGGAGTTCACCGTTGAGAAGGGCAAGCTGTTCATGCTGCAGACCCGCAACGGCAAGCGCACCGCTCCCGCCGCCCTGCAGATCGCTGTCGATCTGGTTGCCGAAGGTCACAAGACCGAGGAAGAGGCCGTTCTGATGATCGACCCCCGCAACCTGGACACCCTGCTGCATCCCCAGTTCGACGCCAAGGCCCTGAAGGCCGCCACCCCCGTTGGCCGCGGTCTGGGCGCTTCCCCCGGAGCCGCCTGCGGTCAGATCGTGTTCTCCGCCGAGGACGCGGAGCGCTGGAACGCCGACGGCAAGAAGGTCGTTCTGGTTCGCCTGGAGACCTCTCCCGAGGACATCACCGGCATGAAGGCCGCCCAGGGCATCCTGACCGTGCGCGGCGGCATGACCAGCCACGCGGCCGTCGTTGCCCGCGGCATGGGCAAGTGCTGCGTCTCCGGCTGCGGCGACATCGCCATGGACGAGGAGAACAAGGAGTTCACCCTGGCGGGCAAGACCTACCACGAGGGCGACTGCATCTCCATCGACGGCTCCACCGGCAACATCTACGACGGCCTGATCAAGACCGTGGACGCGGAGATCTCCGGCAACTTCGGCACCATCATGGGCTGGGCAGACAAGTTCCGCACCCTGAAGGTCCGCACCAACGCCGACACCCCCGCCGACGCGAAGAAGGCCCGCGAGCTGGGCGCCGAGGGCATCGGCCTGTGCCGCACCGAGCACATGTTCTTCGAGGCGGACCGCATCGCCGCTTTCCGCGAGATGATCTGCTCCGATACCGCCGTTGAGCGCGAGATCGCGCTGAACAAGATCCTGCCCTATCAGCAGAGCGACTTCGAGCAGCTCTACGAGGCGCTCGAGGGCATGCCGGTTTGCATCCGCTTCCTGGATCCGCCGCTCCACGAGTTCGTGCCCACCTCCGAGTACGAGATCGAGCAGCTGGCCAAGACCCAGCAGAAGCCCGTCAGCGAAATCAAGGCCATCATCCAGGGCCTGCACGAGTTCAACCCGATGATGGGTCACCGTGGCTGCCGTCTGGCCGTCACCTATCCGGAAATCGCCGCGATGCAGACCAAGGCCGTGATCCGCGCCGCCATCAACACCATGAAGAAGCATCCCGACTGGAAGGTCGTGCCCGAGATCATGATCCCGCTGGTCGGCGAGGTCAAGGAGCTCAAGTACGTTAAGGACGTGGTGGTCAAGACCGCCGACGCCGAGATCGCCGCTGCCGGCGTTGAGATGGAGTACCAGGTCGGCACCATGATCGAGATCCCGCGCGCCTGCCTGACCGCCGACGAGATCGCCAAGAACGCAGATTTCTTCTGCTTCGGCACCAACGACCTGACCCAGATGACCTTCGGCTTCTCCCGCGACGACGCAGGCAAGTTCCTCGGCGCGTACTACGACGCCAAGATCTTCGAGAACGATCCCTTCGCCAAGCTGGACCAGACCGGCGTGGGCAAGCTGATGCGCATGGCTGTCAACGATGGCCGCGCCAACAACAGCAAGCTGCACATCGGCATCTGCGGCGAGCACGGCGGCGATCCGTCGAGCGTCGAGTTCTGCCACAACATCGGCCTGGACTACGTGTCCTGCTCTCCCTTCCGCGTGCCGATCTCCCGCCTGGCTGCCGCCCAGGCCGCGATCAACGCGAAGAAGAACTAAACCATCGATCCAGTATGAGGCCCCGGAACCGAAAGGTCCCGGGGCCTTTTGCATCTGAAGCGCGTCGGGCCGCCGATCCTGTGCAAGCTCCCGTGTGCCGCAGGCGGACAGCATCCGGTCGAACTTCGACGCAACAAGCACTCCGTCAGGCGGCGGCTGGCATTGCGGCGGTTTCCGGCCCGGCAAGGGACGAAAAAGCCCTGCCTCCCTTTCGGGAGACAGGGCTTTGGTTACTCCTTGCGCAGCGTAGCCGCAGCTTCGGTGTGGATTAGACGTAATCGATCACGACGTGCTCGAACGCGACGTCGGCGATGCCGCCCTCGGTGGGAGCCTGATCGTCAACGACCAGCTCGCCAGCCTTCATGGCTTCCATGGCAGCCTCATACTGCTCGACGGTGTAGGACTCGAAGGACCAGGTCTCGGTGGGCAGGCCGACCGCGTCGTCGTTGGCGCCCAGGCTGGTGGGAACGCCGCCGATGTCGGCGAAGCTGCCATCGTAGCACTTGGTGATCGCCCACTTGGTGGCGTTGCTCAGGCCCTTCAGCGCGGAGGTCACGACGGTGTCGGACTCGAAGGACTGGTCAACGTCAACGCCGACCACGAAGCCGTCGTTCTCGGCAGCGGCCGCGGTGATGGAAGCGAACATGGAGCCGCCGCAGGCGAAGATGATCTCGGTGCCGGTCTCATACCAGCCCTTGGCCATGGTCTGCAGCTCAGGAGATGCGGAGAAGGAAGCGCCGTACTGCCAGGAGTACTTCAGCTCAACCTCGACGCCCAGCTCGGCAGCAGCAGCCTCAGCGCCCTGCGCGAAGCCGTAGCCGTAGCGGCAGCATGCCGGGTTGGTTCCGCCGCCGCCGCCGCAGAAGCCCAGCTTGGTGAAGCCGTCCATGACGATCGCGTAGCCGGCGAAGTAGCCGCTCTGCTCCTCCTTGAAGGCGATGGGAGCGACATTGTCCAGGCCGATCGGGTAGCCGTCGATGAAGATGAACTTCGCATCCGGATACTCGGTGGCAGCCTTGGTCAGCGCAGCCTCCTGCATGAAGCCGGCGCAGACGACGACCTTCGCGCCGCCCTCGACGGCGGCCTTCATGGCGTCATAGCGGTCATCATCGGTGGCCTGATCGCCATTGGCGGGCTGATAGTACTTGTAGGACAGGCCATTTTCAGCGGCATAGGCCTTCACGCCATTCCAGGTGCCCTGGTTGAAGGACTTGTCCTTCAGCTGGCCAACGTCGGTAACGAAAGCGAGTTCATAGGTGCCGTCGGCAGAGGTCATGGTATCCTCGATGGTGTCGGGGTCGACAACTTCGGCGATTGCGGAGCAGGTCGCCAGAGCGAGAACCAGTGCCAGGAGAATTGCGAGCAACTTCTTCACGGTTTGTTTCCTCCTTTTATTGTGTATCTGTCTTTTTCAGGAAAAGACGATTACATCATTAAGTATAGCATGAAGCCCGGATTTCTTCAAGCTTTTCCGGGCAGACAGTAAAATATTTACGCTTGACTTTGCGCAATCAGGCGGCGCGCTTCGCGTCCCAGGCACGCAGCGGACGGCGCAGGGCGCGCAGGGCAACCTCGCTCAGCAGGACGCCGATGGCTGCGCCCGCCAGCACGTCGGTGGGGTAGTGCACGCCCACGTACAGCCGCGACAGCGCGATCAGCACCGCCAGCACCAGCGCGGGCACGCCGTACTTTTTCGGCGCGAGGCGGAAGATCGTCCAGGCGCAGGTCAGGGAATTGGCGCTGTGACCCGAGGGGAAGGAGAAGTCGTGGGGCCGGGACACCAGTATCTGCAAGCCCTCAATCAGCTCGTAGGGCCGGGTGCGTGCCGCCAGCGGCTTGATGCACAGGTTTACCACCAGCAGCGTCAGCAGCATGGACGCGGCGCAGTACACGCCCATCCGGCGGGTGCGCTTGAAGATCAGCAGCAGCAGCGTCAGCACAATCCAGAATGCGCCGCCGTTCCCCAGCGTGGTGATGACGCGCATCACCGGCGTGAGAAAGTCGCAACGCAGGTTGTTCTGAATCCACAAAAGGATCGCGCTCTCAATTTCCATCAACATCTTCCTTATCCTCCTCGTCTTTCGGCGAAATCTGAACAATGTGCAATTCGTCCGGCGCGCCAGCCAGATAGTCCTCGCGCATGCTGCGCGCCCGGTCGCTGAAGTCGAAGTCCGGAACCTCGCCCAGCTGGCGCAGGCTGCACGCGCCCGCGTCGCCCAGGATCAGAAAATCCAGCAACGCACTGTCCGCCGCATGCAGCGCGGCGGCATAGCCCCGCAGGTGCTCCAGATCGTAGTCTTCCGCCTCCGGATTCAGTCTGCCCACGTACTCCAGCAGAATTGCGTGGCGCGCGCCCGTGGAGAGCACGTCGTCCAGCGCGGCGCGCAGCGTCTCCGGCTCGCCCCAGGCCCGGGATGGACAGATCGCGCGGCGGTACAGCAGGCGCAGGTCCCGATCCAGGCATAGCTGCACGCAGCAGGGCGGCTTCAGGCTCCGCCCCAGCGCGCCGGCATAGCGCAGCACCGACAGGCAGTTGGCAAGCGGCATGCGCTCCTCCCCGGTGAGAGATGCGCAGGCCCGCGTGGCCTCGCCCACCCGCAGCAGAAACTCCGCGCTGCGCGGGCCCACGCCCTGCACCTGCACAAGCTCTGCAAGCTCCGCGCGCAGCACGCCCTCCACGCTGCCAAAGCGCTCCAGCAGCCGGTGGGCCAGCGCGTTCACATCCTGCCGGGGCACGATGTGGTACAGCAGAAATTCCAGGATCTCGTGGGGCGCAAGCGCATCCAGCCCTGACTCGCGCACCTTGCGGCGCAGACGGGCGCGGTGCCCCTCGTGTGTATCTGCATATCGTTCCATGGGCGGCATCTCAGTCAGTCAGGTCGATCTTGTCCCGACCGAATACGTCGTAGGATTGCTCGATCACGCTCTTCGCGGCGGCGGAGGGCTTCGCCTGGGCCGTCTGGCCCTCGTTCACCATCCGCAGGCGCATGGGCGTGCCGAAGCTCTCGCTCAGCGCGGCCTCGATCAGCCCCTGCTTCGCCTCCAGCACCCGGCGAACCATGATGCCGTCCTTGCCGAACGACACCGTCACCACGCCGTCCTCGATGCCGGCGAACTGCATCTTCTCCAGCATCCGCTTCACGGAGCCGTTCTCGGCGGCGAACTTCTCGATGCCCGCCAGATACTCCGGCGGCGGCGCGGCGGCCGGTGCGGAGACCTTCGCGGCGGGCGACGGCTTCTTCGGCGCGTCCGGCTTCTTTTCTGCCGCAGGCGTTGTTTTGGGTGCGGGCGCTGCGACTGCACCGTTCTCGATGCGCTTCTCCATGCGGTCCAGGCGCTCGCGCAGGTCGCTCTCTTCCTCCTGCTCGGGGTGGCAGGCGCGCACCGCCGCCAGCTCCAGGATCGTGCGCGGCTGGGTGGCCCACTTCATCTCGCTCTCCACCCGCATGAACAGCTCCATGGCGCGCATCAGCTGCTCCCAGCTGGCATGGCCCGCCTGCTCCCGGAAGCGTTGCGCGTCCTCGGGGGTGATCTCCAGGATGCGGTCCAGCTGATCCCCGGCCACCGCCGCCAGCAGCACGCCCCGCAGGTGGTTCGCCGCGTCCAGCGAGAACACGCGCGGGTCGCTGCCCCGGCGCATCGCGTCGTCGATCATGCCCAGCGCCGCTGCCGCGTCGTAGGCGATCAGCGCGTCCGCAAATTCAAACATGAAGTCCCGGCCCGTGGTGCCCAGCACGTCCCGGGCCAGCTCCGCCGTGACCGCGTCCTCGGTAAAGGACAGGCACACGTCCAGCAGGCTCAGCGCATCGCGCATCGCGCCCTCCGCAGCCCGGGCGATTTCCAGCAGGGCCTCCATATCGGCGCTGCGGCCGATGCCCGCGAGCACAACCTTCAGGCGGCTTACGATGGCCTCCACGCGAATGCGGTGGAAGTCAAAGCGCTGGCAGCGGGACAGGATCGTCGCGGGGAGCTTCTGGGGCTCGGTGGTGGCCAGGATGAACACGGCGTGCTTCGGCGGCTCCTCCAGGGTCTTGAGCAGCGCGTTGAACGCGCCGGTAGAGAGCATGTGCACCTCGTCGATGATGTACACCTTGTAGCGGGTCAGCGCCGGGGGATACTGAATCTTGTCGCGCAGCTCGCGGATGTCATCCACGCCGGTGTTGGAGGCCGCGTCGATCTCCAGCACGTCCATGCAGTTCTCGCCGGACAGCGCCTTACAGATTTCGCACTCGCCGCAGGGGTCGCCGTTCACCGGATGCAGGCAGTTGATGGCCCGGGAGAGCACCTTCGCCGCAGTGGTCTTGCCCGTTCCACGGGTGCCGCAGAACAGGTAGGCGTGGGCGATGCGGTCGGTCTCCACCTGACGGCGCAGGGTGCGCACCACCGCGTCCTGGTCGCAGATTTCCGAAAACGTGCGGGGCCGCCACGCGCGATACAGTGCCTGATAACTCATGCTCCACCTCCGGGATAGATCGTCTGCCTCTATAATACCGCATTTCGGCATAAAACAAAAGAACTTTTACAGCAAGATAAAAACATTTCTTATTTTCGATGCTATAATGTAAGCTAGGAAGGGTTGGGGATTTTCAGCCCCGGCCCTCAGATTCGACGACCCGGAGGCTTATTATAATGAAGAAAATTGTGATGACCGGCGGAGGCACCGGTGGGCACGTCACGCCCAACCTGGCGCTGATCCCACGCCTGCAAAAGGACGGCTGGGAGATCCATTACATCGGCGCCGCGAACAGTGTGGAACAGGAGCTGATCTCCAAGGTGGAGGGCGTACAGTTCCACTGCGTTGCGGTCGGCAAGCTGCGGCGCTACTTCGATCCCAAGAACTTTTCCGATCCCTTCCGCGTGATCAAGGGCGTGGCCCAGGCGACGCGCATCATCCGCAAAATCAAGCCGGACGTGGTGTTCTCCAAGGGCGGCTTCGTGTCCGTGCCGGTGGTCTACGGCGCGCACTTCAACCGCGTGCCGATCGTGACCCACGAGTCCGACCTCACCCCCGGCCTGGCCAACAAGCTGTGCCTGCCCTTCGCAGCCGCCCAGTGCTGCACCTTCCCCGAGGCCGTGAAATACGCCAAGGGCAAGGGCGTGTACACTGGCTCCCCCATCCGCGAGGAAATCCTTCAGGGCAACCGGGAGCGCGGCCTGAAGTACTTCGGCTTCGACGCGAACCTGCCGGTGCTGATGGTGGTGGGCGGTTCCTCCGGCGCCCAGGCGATCAACGAGTGCGTGCGCACAGCCCTGCCCAGCCTCACCGAGACCTTTCAGGTGCTGCACCTCTGCGGCAAGGGCAACCTTTCGGCGGATCACGAGGGCACGCGCAACTACGTGCAGTGCGAATACCTCGATCAGGAGATGGCCGACGCCTACGCCTGCGCCGATCTGCTGATCTCCCGCGCGGGCGCAAACGCCCTGAGCGAGATTCTGGCCCTGCGTAAGCCCGCGCTGCTGATCCCCTATCCGGCGGAGGTCAGCCGCGGCGACCAGGTGCTCAACGCCGAATCCTTCCGCAGCCGTGGACTCAGCCGCGTGCTGAATCAGGCCGACATGACCCCGGAGAGCCTGATGCGCGAGGTCATCGGCCTCTACCGCGATCGCGGCAGCTTCTTCGACGCGATGGATCGGGAACAGGCCGCCAACGGCATCGACGCTGTGATCGAGCAGATCTACAAGTACGCAAAGAAGTAATTGAATCGCCTGCTTTCCAGGGCACTGCAAAGCCCGCTTCCCCTGATGGAAGCGGGCTTTGAACATTTGAAATGGGATGCGGCGGGGAGCTTTGGCTGCACTCCGCAAAGAGGCGCCCGAAGAATAAAGGCTCTATAATAAAAGTTGGGGTGAGCCCAAAAGGGAAGACAAAGTAAG
>JAUNNK010000033.1 GCA_030537335.1 Clostridia bacterium
TCCGTATTCTTCTTGCATAATCCCTGCGGATTTGCATTTAGAAACACACTCTAAAAGGTTTTCACAGGGAATAAAGCAATATTGCTGCCGGGAAGCCTTGCGGCTCCATGAGGAGTATAGCATGGGTGGGGCGAGATTGTCAAATTTGGAAATGACAAAGGGGACGGTTCTGTGTGACAACAGAAACTGTCCCCTTTGCTTGTGCACGATTATTCTCCGGAATCAGGTTCTTGCCCATCCCCGGCGTGGAGCATGGCGTAGACGTTCTCGGCCACCGGGCGGGTCATGCCGGGCACGGCGCAGAGCTCGTCGAGGGATGCGTTTTTCAGGGCCTCCACCGTCTGGAAGTGCTTGAGAATCGCCTTCTTGCGCTTCTCACCCACGCCAGCGACCCCGTCCAGCCGGGAGGACACGCTGGCCTTGCTGCGCAGCTTGCGGTGGTGGGTGATGGCGAAGCGGTGGGCCTCGTCGCGCAGGCGCTGGATCAGGTGCAGCGCGTTGGAGTGGCGGTCGAGCAGGATGCTCTCGTCGCAGTCGGGCAGCACGATCTCCTCGATGCGCTTGGCCAGGCCGAACATGGGGATGTCCAGCCCCAGCGCGTGCATTGCGTCCTGAGCGGCGTTGAGCTGGCCCCGACCACCGTCGATCAGGATCAGATCGGGCAGGTCGGAGAACTTGCCCTCCCGGGGATCTTCCCCGGCCTCGCCGCGCTCCTGCCTTTCCTTCAGGCCGTGGCTCAGGCGGCGGGTGATCACCTCGTGCATGGAGGCGAAGTCGTTCGCGCCCTGCACGGTCTTGATGCGGTAGATGCGGTACTGGTCGTGGCGGGCCACGCCGTCGATCATCACCACCTGGCTGCCCACGGAGAGCACGCCCTGGGTGTTGGAGATGTCGTAGCCCTCGATGCGCCGGGGCGGATGCATCAGCCCCAGCACCTCCCCAAGCTCCTCGCAGGCCCCGACGGTGCGCTCCCGGCTGCTTGCCGCGCGCTTGTCCAGCTTCTCGGCCAGATCCCGGGCGTTCTTCAACGCCATGCGGATGAGCTTCATCTTCTCGCCGCGCATCGGCGCGAACAGGTAGGTGCGCCTGCCGTGCAGCTCGGTCAGCAGCTCCTCGATCACGCCCTTCTCCGGGGGATCGGCGGAGAGAATCAGCTCCGTGGGCGGCAGGTTCTCCGGCGTGTAGTATTGCAATATGAACTGGGTGATGATCTCGCCCGGCTCCTCGTCGCCCGCACCCTCCAGCGTGAAGTTCTCCGAGCCGATCAGCCGCCCCGAGCGGATGTAGAGCATCTCCACCAGCGCGTCCGCGTCGCGCTTGAGCACCGCGATCACGTCCCGGTCGTCCTGGGCGGTGGAGATGGCCTTCTGCTTCTGCATCACGCTCTCCACGGCCCGGATGCGGTCGCGGTAGAGCGCGGCGCGCTCGTAATTCATCTGGGCGGAGGCCTCGCGCATGCGAGAAGTCAGCTCGTCGATCACCGGGGCGTACTTTCCGTTCAGGAAGTCGATCACGGGTTTGAGCTGCGCCGCATAATCTTCTTTGCTGACCAGCCCCGCGCAGGGCGCCAGGCACTGGCCGATCTGATGGTACATGCAGGGCCTTCTGGGCTTGTCCGGATTGATGGCGGTGGTGCAGTTGCGGATGGGAAACACCGTGCGCACCACGTCCAGCACCTCGCGCACCACCGTCGCGCCCTGGTAGGGGCCGAAGTACTTCGCGCCGTCCTTCGCCTGCTTGCGCACCAGCTCCGGCTTGGGGAAGTCCTCTTTAAGGTCGATGCGGATGTAGGGGTAGTGCTTGTCGTCCTTGAGCAGGATGTTGTAGTGGGGGCGGTGCATCTTGATCAGGTTGCACTCCAGCGCGAAGGCCTCCATCTCGCCGTCCACCAGCATGATGTCGAAGTCGTCCACCTTCTCCACCATGGCGCGCACCTTTGGGGTGTGGCTGCGGGAGGCGTGGAAGTACTGGGACACCCGGTTCTTCAGGTTCTTGGCCTTGCCCACGTAGATGATCCTGCCGCCGGACTTCATCAGATAGCAGCCCGGCGAATCCGGCAGGTTGTGAATCTTCCATTCAAGCTCGGCATTCATGACTTACAGGCACACCCTCTTTTTCAGAATCAGTGCGCTGAGGCCGGTAAACAGGGCGGTGAAGCCCAGGTTGACCAGCAGCGTGGGGATCGCGGCGGTCAGGGCGATCCGCAGATCGGTGAAGTTCTGCACGGCGGCCTCCGGCGAGACCAGCGTGGAGACCTTGCCCACCAGAATCAGCAGCACCAGGAACAGCACCGACGACAGGAACCATGCGCCCTTGCTCCGTGCGGCGATGGCGGCGGAGAGGGTCGCGGCAAGATAGCCCATGGACACCACCGAGATCACGCTGATGAGCGCCGAAACCACGGCGTACAGGCAGAAGAAGCCCAGCGACGAGAGATCGATCTCCATGTTCAGCGCGACGTACTTCAGCATGGGAACCAGCCCGCGCACATCGAACACCTCGTCCATGAAGATCGCGGCGGAGCCGATGCAGGCCAGGATGCACACCGCCAGCATGACGATGGCGAAGCACAGCGTGAACAGCAGCTTGGCAAGCACGATGGACAGCGTGGAGCGCGGCACCATCAGCATCAGGTAGCCGGAGCGGGTGCTCAGCTCACTGGAATAGGCGCTCACGCCCCGAATGAGCACGTACACGTAGGCGGCAAAGCAGTAGAACATCAGGCCGAACAGGGAGACGCCCATCAGGCCCTCCCGCTTGAGCAGCGACCCCAGCGGCGCGGCCAGGTACAGTAGCAGCGCCGCGGCCAGCATCACGATGAGGCTCGTGCGGCTGCGGCGGAATTCGTATTTGATCAGCTTCAGCATGACGCTTCCTCCTCCCTGCGGGAACCGTAGACCTCCCGGTAGAGATCTTCCAGACTGCTTTCGCGGCACAATTCGTTCAGCGTGCCCTCGCGCACCAGTTCGCCCCGGCGCAGAAACAGCGCACAGTTCGCAAGGCGCTCGGCCTGCTCCACCAGATGGGTGGAGATCAGCAGGATGCGCTCTGGATCACGCCGCGCGGCGATCTCGTCCAGCACCCAGTCCCGGGTGAGCATGTCCACGCCGTTGATGGGCTCGTCGAACATCATCACCTGTGCGTCGCGGCTGAGGATCAGCGACAGGCGCAGCTTGGCGCTCATGCCCGAGGACAGCGTGCGGATGGATGCCCGGGGGTCAAGCTCCGCGCGATCGATGCGCGCCTCATAGGCGGAGCGGTCGAAGTCGGCGAAGAAGTCGGTGTAGTATTTGCCCGCGTCGCGCACGCTCATGTAGTTGTAGAAGTAGTTCTCGGTGGGCATGTAGGCGATGCGGGCCTTGGTTTTGGGGCCGATGGGCATGCCGTCCAGGGTGATTTCGCCGGAGCTTGGGCTGGCGATGCCGGCGATCAGCTTCATCAGCGTGGTCTTGCCGCTGCCGTTGGGGCCGAGCAGCAGGCAGGTGTCGCCGCCGCGCAGCTGCGTGCGCACGTCCTTCAGGGCGGTCACGCCGCGGTAGCGCTGGGTCAGGTTCTCAATTCTCAGTTCCATATGAATCCTCCAAATGGTTTATCCCACGTATTGAATGGCGTATTGAAGCGCCTTTGCCGCAGTCTCTGCGGCGAGGTTGCCGCCTGCGCCGCCTTCCTCGATGACCACAGCCACCGCGTAGGGATGGTCGTTTTCAAAGAGGAAGCCGGTGTACCAGGCGTTGGTGGCCTTGGTCTTGTCGTCGCTGGTCTCGGCGGAGCCGGTCTTGCCGCAGACGGTGTAGCCGGGCACCGCGCCCTTGGTGGCCGTGCCGGACTTGACGGTCTCGTACATATACTTGGCGATGGTTGAGGCGGTGGAGGAGCTCATCACCTGGCGGTAGGCGCTGGACGTGCCCTTGCGGGTGGTCTGGCCCAGCGAGGTGGTGATGTTCTTCACCAGATAGGGCTGCATCATCACGCCGCCGTTGGCCACCGCGCCGGAGATCATCGCCATGTGCAGCGGGGTCACCAGCACCTCGCCCTGGCCGATGCCGGCCCAGACCAGGCTGTTCATGTTGCGCATCTCACCCGGAAAGGAGGAGTTGTACACCACGAAGTCGCCGAACTTGAAGTTTTCGTTGAAGCCGAAGGCCTCGGCGGTGGCGCGCAGGCGCTCCGCGCCCAGCTGGTAGGCCAGCTTGCCGAAGGTCACGTTGCAGCTCTTGGTGAAGGCCTGCTCCAAGGTCACGTTTCCGTGGGCGGTGCGGCCGCTCATGCACACGATGCTGCCGCCCTCGTACTCCCAGGTGCCCGAGCAGGTAAAGATCTGGTTGACGACGCTGGGGTCGTAGTCCAGGGCGCTCGCCAGGGTCACGATCTTGAACACCGAGCCGGGGGTGTAGAGACCCTGCAAACAGCGGTTCAGGTAGGCGGTGTCGGCCACGCCCTCCTCGCTGTCGCTGGAGACGGCGTAGGGATCGTAGTTGGGCAGGGAAACCATGGCCAGGATCTCGCCGGTCTTGTAGTTCATCACGCACACCGCGCCCTTGTAGCCGCTGGGGAAGGCGGCGGCGATGGCGGTCTGAAGCTGGGCGTCCACGGTGATCTGGACGCTGGAACCCACGTGGCGCGCGTCGTTGAACAATTCGCTCAGCCGGTCGGTGAGGCCGGTGGAGAGATCCAGCAGCGTTGCGGAGAAGAAGGTCTCAACGCCCGCGCCGCTCATGCCCGCCGTGTCGCCCACGGTCTGCGATAGCGCCCGTCGGGCGGCGGTGTTCTCCAGATACACGCGATTGCCCTCGTCGTCAGTGGTGGCCAGCACCACGCCGTCGCGGTCGGTGATGTCGCCGCGATCCGACGAGCTGCGGGCCAGCCGGGGGTTGTACACGTCCGAGGCCCAGGTGTCGCCCTGGGTGTACACGGTCACGCCGTACCACGCGCCCGCGCAGATGAACAGCACCATGAGCAGCGTGCCGATGGCGCGCATGTTGCGCCGAAGTTCCTTCACAGGCGCACCTCCTCTTGCAGGGCGATCTTCTCGATGTCCCGGGCCTCATCCTCGGCGTTCATGGAGGAGATGCCCAGCAGCACGCCCATGGAGAAGAAGCAGCTCACCAGCGACGAGCCGCCGTAGCTCACCAGCGGCAGCGTCACGCCCGTAAGCGGCAAGAGCTTCGTGTTGCCGCCGATGATGAGCAGCGCCTGAAGCCCCAGAATCGCCACCAGGCCGAAAGCCGTGATGGAGTGGAAGCTGGTGCGGGCGTTCATGGCGACGATCAGCCCGCGCATGATGATGAGCACGTACACCGCCATCAGCGCGATGGAGAAGATCAGGCCGAATTCCTCCGCGATGGAGGTGAAGATGAAGTCGGAGTGGTACAGCGGCACGCTGCGGGGCATGCCCAGGCCCAGACCCATGCCGAACAGTCCGCCGGAGCCGATGGCCGCCAGCGCGCGCACGATCTGATAGCCCGCGTCCAGCGGGTCGCTCCAGGGGTTCTTCCAGATGGCCACGCGGTCCTGCACGTAGGGCATGGCGTTGTAGGCGATCACCGCCGCACCCGCGCCCATGCCCAGGCCCGCCGCGCAGAGCGCGCCGTTGGAGCTGGCCACGTAGTACATCAGAACCGTGGTGAGGAAGTACAGCAGCAGCGCGCCCAGGTCCCGCTCGGAGAGCAGGATGCCGCAGCACAGCGCCGCGAAGGCGATGTAGGGCAGGCAGCGGGTGAAGCGCGCGCGGTTGCTGAAGCCCGCCGCCAGAATCACGATCAGCACCGGCTTCATGAACTCGCTGGGCTGGCCGGAGATGGGGCCGAGGTGAATCCAGTTGCGCGCGCCCTCGTACCAGCCGCCGATGGGGGCGGGCAGCCAGGGGGTCAGCAGCGCCAGCGCGCACAGCGCCATCATAAACGGCGCGCGCTTCTTCCAGTCGGACAGGCCGCGAATCAGCCCCGCGCCGATGAACATGGCGACCACGCCCACCAGCGCGTAGATCGCCTGCGTGCGGGGCGTCTCCTCCGAGCGGCACACGTCCGACAGCGCGATCAGTCCCACCGAGGCCAGCAGCAGCACCAGGATCAATATCGCCCGGTCCACCGGCCATATTTTGCCCATCAGGTTCGTCACAAGGATGGTGGTCAGCGGAATCGCCGCCGCCAGGATCAGCGGCTGGAGGGATGCGGTCTCCGGCTTCAGCGCGATCAGGAGCATGGCCAGCGCCTGAAAGATCACCACCGCCGTTAGCAAAAGACGCGTGTTCGAGCGCATCAGCGCCCGGCGCATCTTTTCCACCTTCTTCTGGGTTCGCATAGCCATGCCTCCCTTCTCAAATCATTTTGCCCTGCCTCACCGGGGATGGCGGTTCTCGATGAAGGCGCGGATCATGTCGTTGGTCAGGCTCACGTTGTCGGCGGGCAGGCTCAGCTCGTCCCTGCGGTACCAGCCCGCCAGCGACAGCTCCTCCCGGTCCATGGTGATGTCCGCGGAGCCGTCCAGCTCGGCAAAGTAGCCCAGCAGCAGGTCAGTGTCCACGCCCCAGGGCTGGGTGGCCCAGTAGCGGATGTTCTTCACATGAACGCCCGTCTCCTCAAATACCTCGCGCTGCACCGTCTCCTCGGCGGTCTCGCCGATCTCGGTAAAGCCCGCGATCAGGGCGTAGTTCTTGTACTCCCGGCCGGAGTACTTGGTCAGCAGGATGCGGTCGCCGTCGGTCACGCCCACGATGATCGCCGGGCAGATCTTCGGGAAGATCATGTTGCCGCAGTCCGGGCAGGACAGCATGCGCAGCTTGCCGTCGTGGCGGGTGGGCGTGCCGCAGCGCCCGCAGAACTGGTTGTCCCGGTACCACACGTACAGGTGCCATGCGGTCATCTCCGCGTACACGGTGTATTTCGGGTGAAGCCGGCGGTGGGAGCGCACGTTGTCGTAAGCAAAGCCCTCGGGAAGAGATGCATCCGGCGCAAGCTCCGCCAGGAAGTAGGGCGTTTCATCGATGGAGAACAGGTACACGCTGCGCTGGATGGAATCCTTCAGCTGCGTCCAGTCCGGCAGCAGAACTTCATTTTCCCGCAGGGAGACGAGGATGCTCCGGTCGCGGAAGGCGCAGATCTTTGCGCCGGGGCCGATGGCTTGGGGGTGGTACTGGTTGTCCAGGTGACGGGGTGCAATTTCCTGTAGCATATGTGTCTACCTCTTTTGTGATTCAGTTCGGATCGTCGTATTCATCGTAGGGATCGTCGAAGTCGTCGAAGTCCTCGGGATTCAAGCAGCTGGCGGGGTTGGAGAAGAACATGTCGTCCGCGCCCTCGCCGGCCTGGAAGATGGAATCGATTTCCTCCGCATCCTCTGCGTCCGGGAAGTCCTCCTCCGGGCGCGTCTGAGCGCGGCGGTGGCGCAGCACCGTGCGGTGAATCTCCTCGGGGGCGCTGTCCGCTCCGGAGAGCACCAGCAGCAGCGATACCTTTCCCAATTGCAGCGTCTCGCCGTCCCGCAGCAGCAGCTCGCGCTCAAGGCCCCCGTGGTCGCGGCGAATCCGGGCGCTGGCGTGGCCGCGCACGAACAGGCCGTCGTCGGTCATCAGGTAGTAGGCGTGGCGGCGGCGCACGCTGCTGTGGCGCACTCGAATGTCCGCGGTCTTGGCCGAGCCGATGCTGCCCTCCAGCGTCACCGGATAGCGCATGCCCGGCTTGGCGCGCTCGCCGCCGTCCACCACCAGCATCTCGCCAATGATGCCGGTCTGGGGGGACAGCCTGCGCAGCTTGCGGGCGCGGCGGCTGTCGACGGAGGTGATGCGCCAGGCGCGCAGCACGATCAGCAGCATCAGAAACGCAAATACGTAGCGCATCGCCAACGCCAGAATCTCGTATGCGTTCGCGCTCATGGGCAACCTCCCCCTTTTTATTGAACTCTATCCATCCCCGATTATAGCGGAGTTTCTCCCACGGTGCAAGTGCCTTTGCTTCCTCAGACGGGCGATGTGCACGCATTGTTGCCGCTTTGTCCGATTTTCAACAAAATCGCTTCCAAAAGGTCGGATTTCGTTCAATTCCTGTGACTGTGTTCATGGTATAATAGAAAATGGGTATATAAGTGGAGGAGTGAGATACTTGGAGCTGACTGTCGAAACCTATCTGATCGTGCTGCCGCTGGTGTTTCTCGCGGCGCTGGTGGATTCCATCGGCGGCGGGGGCGGACTGATCTCCCTGCCGGCCTACACCCTGGCGGGCCTGCCCTACGGTCTGGCCTCTGGCTGCAACAAGTTCTCCGCGTGCTTCGCCTCCATGGCGGCCACGTTCCGCTTCTTCAAGAGCAAAAAGATCCTGTGGCTGCCCGCAGCCTTCGCCATCGCAGGCACGCTGCCCTGCGCCTGGTTCGGCACCTGGCTGTCCAACCGCCTGGGCAACGAATTCATGCATATCTTCATGATCGTGGCCATTCCGGTGGTGGCGGTGCTGGTGGCCCTCAAGAAGGACGTGCAGACCCAGCCCAAGCCCGTCACCCGTGGAAGGCTCCTTCTGTGTCTGCTCAGCGGCGGCCTGATGGGCCTGTACGACGGCTTCTTCGGCCCCGGCACGGGCACGTTTCTGATTCTGCTGTTCTCGTCCCTCATCGGCATGGACATGGTCACGGCCTCGGCGACGGCCAAGCCGGTCAACCTCGCCAGCAACGCGACCTCGCTGATCACCCGCATCTGCGCGGGCCAGGTGATCTATGCCCTGGCGGTGCCCGCGATGTGCTTCAGCGTGGCGGGGGCGTGGATCGGCTCGAAGCTGGCGCTCACGCGGGGCGCGAAGCTCATCCGCTATGTGATGCTGGGCGTGCTTGCGCTGCTGGTGGTGAAGCTGGTTGTGGATCTGCTGGCGTAGGATCGGTTGCGACCTACGAAATTTTCCGCTGCCCGTTTGAATGGAAAAATCCGGCCGATACTGATGATGAAACCATTCGACGGACACAGGAGGTTTGATATGAAACAGTATACTTTGCGGGCCGCGCTGGCGCTTCTGCTGTGCGCGCTGCTGGCCTGGAGCGCACCTGCATATGCGCTGAGCCTGTTCGGCTCTGGCGGCGACGGCATTGCGGCCAGCGCCATCGAGGACGACGGCATGCTGCGCGTGTATCTGAAGTCCCTGTCGGACCCGGAGAATCTGACGATCACGCTGGCGGGCGTATACACCGTGGAGCACGACGCGGGCTTCCGCTTCGATCGGGACACGGAGATCGTGCTCTCCGACGGCGGCGACGCGATCTACCTCTGCGTGGGGGGACTGACGCTGAACATGGGTTCTTCTCTGACCCTGACCCGCCAGGCGAGCGACGACGACGAGAACGGCATGTACATCGCCGAATCCGAGCGGAACAACCTCTACGCGGGCGATCTTACGGTCACGCGCAATGAGGGCGGCGGATTGCGACCGGTGCTGACCATCCGCATGGAGGACTATCTCTGCGGCGTGGTGGCCTACGAGATGAGCGATTCCTGGCCGCTGGAGGCCCTGAAGGCCCAGGCGGTGGCCGCGCGCACCTACGCCATGCAGCGCAAGTGGAGCGCCGGAGACCGGGACTATGACCTGGTGGATACCACCGCCGATCAGGTGTACAAGGGCCTCAATGCCGACTACACCAACGTGCTCCAGGCCGTGGAGGACACCGCAGGCGTGGTGGGCACCTACGACGGCGGCTTTGCCACCTGCTATTACACCGCCAGCAACGGCGGCACCGTGGCGCTGCCCTCGGATGTGTGGAGCGGCAGCGGCGACTACGGCTATCTTGCGCGCCGGGACGATCCCTACGATCTGGCCAACCCCAACAGCATGGTCAGTTCCCTGCATGTCAGCCGAGCGTGCGAGGGCAGTCCGAAGCTGAAGGCCATGCTGCTGGACGCTGCGGATGCGGCGCTGGCGGATGTGGGCTATGAGGACGTGCGCATCGAGGAGATCCTGTCCATCACACCGGCGGAGGAGAAGGTCGAGGGCAGCCGCATGTACACGAAGCTGCGCTTTTCCCTTAAGTTGAGCCGTTCGGAGATGGTTTACATGGCGGCGGAGGGCGATTTAGGCGTGCCGATGGACGCGACCGACAGCCCTGCGGCGAACCAGGCGCTGTTCTCCATCGACTATCTGCGCCGCCTGCGCCTGCTCTGCCCCTTCGAGCTCGCGCCCGTGCGCATGGACATTATCGAGCCGGTGGAGGTCGAGCTGGACGTGTACGAACAGATCAAGGATGAGCTGGATCTGGGCCTCAACGGCAGCGACTACGAGCTGGTGAGCGTGCTGGAGGAGGGCGACGGCTATACGATTCAGCTGCGCCGCTTCGGCCACGGCGTTGGCATGAGCCAGCGCGGCGCGCAGCGCATGGCCGGCGTGGAGGGCATGACCTGGACCGAAATTCTGAGCTTCTACTATCCGGGCATGACGCTGGAAAAGATCGACTGGAACTATCCCGAGCTGGAGGCGCTCTCGGCCCTGCCCGATAGCGTGGGCCGCGCCCGGCCCGATCCCACGCCCACCCCTTCGCCCGCGCCCCTGCCGGAGCTGAAGGCGGGCGAATACTACGCTGCGGTGCAGCTGGGCGACGCTTCGTCCACGCTGAACCTGCGGCAGGCGCCCACCACGCAGTCGCAGGTGGTGGCGCAGCTGGGAAGCGGCCGGCGGCTGATCGTGTGCGGCGAGGCGGACGGCGACGGCTGGGTGCAGGTGCGCACGGCCGAATACGAGGGCTACTGCAAACTGGAATACCTGAAAGCGGAGTAAATTTCCTGCGGGAGGATCATGCGCAAGCTGAAATGGGCGGCGCTTCTGCTGCTGATACTTTGTCTCCTCGCGCCGGCTGCATCGGTCGGCGCGCTTGCGCTGTCCGGGAGCGACCCGATGCTCTTTGCGGATCTCTCCCGCGCGGACTTTCAGTTCGATTACGTGCCCCAGGCCAACAGCAACTACGCGCTCTACATCTTCTCCGCCGACGGCGGCAGCGTGGAGGCCCATGCGGAGCTTATGGAGGACGGCGTGGTGATCGCCGAGGGCGCGGGCTATGGCGCGATCCTGTCCCAGTGGTTGGTGGCGGGCGTGAATTACACCGTGCGCGTCTCCGGCAGCGGCAGCGCCATGATCGAGGTCGCCCGCGACACCCTCAGCCGCTGCTACAGCCAGCCGCTGTCGGCCCGGGAGAATGATCCCAGCCAGAAGATGATCGCCCACAGCTACGACGCGCACTGGTACAGCTTTCAGGCGGAGCAGACGGGCATGCTGATGCTCACCTGCGTGCCGGAGGGCGCCGAGCTCTCCATGAGCGCCATGCTCTTTGACGACGGCGGCGCGCGGATCGCGCAATTCGAGAACCTGAGCGGCGGCGCGTGCATGCTGCGCGCGGCGACGGAGGAAGGGCACAGCTACTACCTGCGCGTCAGCGCGCCTGCGGGAGGTACGGGCTACTATACCCTGAACCTGTACCGCCCGGAGGAACACGAGCTGGCGGGACTCCAGTTTTCCCAGGCAGCATACGGCCTGACCGCGGGCGGGGAGCTTCAGCTCGCCGGGGAGATCGAGGGCGAGGCGCTTCTGTGGGTCTCCGAGAGCCCGGAGATCGCACGGGCGCTGCCGGACGGCCGCATCGTGGGCCTGCGCCCGGGAACGGCCCGGATCACCGCCTACGGCATGCTCTCCGAGGCCAGCTGCACCGTCGATGTGGAATTCGTGGTGCTGGAGGGCATTGGGATCGCCGGCGAGGCCATCCGCCTCAGCGTGGGCGACGACGCAGCGGTGCTCGTGAACTTTACCCCGGAGAACGCCTCCGACCAGCGCCTGCGCTACGTGATGGAGAACCCGCTGATCGCCAGCGTGTCCCGCGACGGCGTGGTCAAGGGCCTGCAGAGCGGCGAGACCGTGCTGACGGTGTCGAACGCGCGCGGCACGGTGTCTGACAGCATCCCAGTGTTCGTCAGTCCGGCGGTGCGCAAGTACCGCGCGCTGCTGGTGAGCGAGGAGAACTACCCCTTCGAGGAGAACACCGTGCGCACCGGCTCAAGGGCCTCGATGCAGGCCATCGCGGAGCTTCTGGAGACGGCGGAGTTCGAGGACGCGAGCTTCGTCGCCCGCAGCGCGGAGGATCTGAGCAAGGCGGAGCTGATCGCCGAGATCCGTTCCACCTTCCGCAACGCCACGCCCCAGGACGTGTCGCTGTTCTACATCACCTGCCACGGCTCCTACGAGGGCGGCATGAGCTTTTTGGAGCTCTCGGACGGCTCGTCCATCTCGGCGCGGGACCTGGAGCGGGAGCTGCGCGCCATTCCCGGCACCGTGGTGGTGCTCATCGACAGCTGCGGCAGCGGCGGCGCGATCAGCGCGGCATCGGGGTATGAGAACTATGCGAAGGGGATCACCGGCGCGTTCTCCGGCGCGGCGATCCGGGGCAGCAAGTACAAGGTGATCGCAAGCGCGGGCCTGGATCAGGACAGCTACCGCATCGCCTTCAATGCCGACGCGGGCGCGGGCACCATGGCCACGGTGTTCGCCCGGGCGCTGTGCGACGGCGCGGGCTGGGACATTGATCGCAATGACCGGGGCACCATGGGCGCGGATCAGGATTACGACGGCAGCGTTACGCTGAACGAGCTGTACCAGTACATGTACAAGCGCGTGAACTGGTATCTGGACATCGCATCGTCGCTCACCGGGCAGACCTACCGCCAGAGCGTGCAGGTTTACCCCGAGGGCGACCCCTTCGTGATCTTCAGGCGCGCGTCCGGGTCGTAAATTTGCACATCAATACGATACAATGGAGGGATCGGTATGGAATTCAATGCGTGCAGGGTCAAGGAACAGATCGTGGAATGGATCCGGAACTGGTTTGAGGAGAACGGCAAGGGCTGCTGCGCCGTGCTGGGCGTCTCCGGTGGCAAGGACAGCTCGGTGGTGGCCGCGCTGTGCGCCGAGGCGCTGGGCAAGGAGCGCGTGGTGGGCGTGCTGATGCCCAACGGCGAGCAGTTCGACATCCAGGTCTCCCGGGATCTGGTACAGCACCTGGGCATACGCGCGGTGGAGATCAACATTCATGATGCCTACGAGGGCCTGATGGGCCAGCTGAAATGCGCCCTGGGCGAGGAAATCACCCCCCAGACCGTGCAAAACCTGCCGCCGCGGCTGCGCATGTCCGCGGTGTACGCCGTGTCCCAGAGCGTCAACGGCCGCGTGGCCAACACCTGCAACCTCTCCGAGGACTGGGTGGGCTACTCCACCCGCTACGGCGATTCCGTGGGCGACTTCAGCCCGCTGTCCCAGCTCACCGTGCAGGAGGTCAAGGCCGTGGGCCGATCTCTGGGCCTGCCGGAGAAGTTTGTGGAGAAGCCGCCCATCGACGGCCTCTGCGGCAAGACCGACGAGGACAACCTGGGCTTCACCTACGCTACGCTGGACCGCTACATCCGCACGGGCGTCTGCGAGGACGAAAAGACGAAGCAGCGCATCGACCACCTGCACCGCATCAACCAGTTCAAGCTGCAATTGATGCCCATCTTCCCGCTGGATCCGGAGCTTGCCAGCAGGTACGAATAACGAAGGTACACACAGCGATCCCCGACCGTCCGCAATGACGATCGGGGATTTATATATGTAGGTTTATGTTCTGTGCAAGCGGACATAACAGTGCCCGCACTCCAATCGGAATGCGGGCCGGAACGTTTCAAAGGGATCAATCGTTGGTTTCCTCGGGGAGCTCGAGCACCACGTCCACGGTGACGAAGTCGTAGCCGCCGCCAACCACCAGGTCAGAGATGCTGGAGTCGCTCTGGCTGGAGCTGCCGCTGTTGTCATTGCCGTAGCCATAGCCATAGCCGCCATAGTTGCCGAAGAAGTTGCCGAAGGGGTTGTTGCCGTAATAGTAGTTGTTACCGTTATTGTTATTGGTCATGGGATAGACGTTGTTGTAGCGCACCACGGTGACGGTCACGGTATCGCCTGCGCTAAACTTGTCCAGCACGCCGGTGAGTTCACGGAAGCTGGTCACGCGCTCGCCGTTGATGGCGTAGATGAAGTCATACTGCTTCAGTCCTGCCGCCTCTGCCGGGCTGCCTGCGTTCACGCCGTAGATGCACACGCTGGCCGGCGGATAGTTGCTCATGGGCTCATCGGGGCCCTCATAGTCGGCCACGGTCACGCCCATCTGCGGACGAACCACGCTGCCGTTCTCGATCAGCTGCTGGGCGATGGGGTAAGCGGTGTCGATCGGGATCGCGAAGCCCAAGCCCTCGAAGCTGACGGAGGAATAGGCGCTGCCGGAGTACTTCAGGGTGTTGATGCCCACCAGCTCGCCCTTGTAGTTGAACAGGCCGCCGCCGCTGTTGCCGCTGTTGATGGCCGCGTCATGCTGGATGTAGTCCACGTTGCGGGTGGTGTTGTTGCCGTTGACATCGCTGCGCTCCAGTGCGGATACAATGCCCTGGGTCACGGTGTTCGCCAGCACCTCGCCGCCGGGGTTGCCGATGGCCACCACGGTGCTGCCCACGATCAGGTCAGCGGAGGAGCCGATGCTTGCGGGAACCAGCTGGTTCGCCGCGTCGCCGGTCACCTGCAGCACGGCCAGATCCAGGGAGGAATCCGAGCCAGCCAGCGTAGCCTCGGTCTTTTCGCCGCTGGGCAGCAGCACCTGGAAGCTATCGCCGCCCTCGACCACGTGGTAGTTGGTCAGAATGTAGCCGCCCGCCTGAATCACCACGCCGCTGCCCTGGGAGTACATGGTTTCCTCAACCTCGCCGGTGGAGCGGTTCCAGCTCTGGGTGTTGGTGATCACGCCAACCACGCTGTTTGCGTTCTTCTGCGCCACGTATACCGCCGGACTGGGGTCGGATGCGGGCTCTGCTGCGGCGACCTGCGCGGTCTCCGCCATCGCGTTTGCAATGCGATTGTCCACGCCGCCGATGCTCATGCCGCCGATGACCAGCGCGCAGGCCAGCGCCATGCTGGAGATCCAAAGCAGCGCACGCTTTTTACTACTGCGATTTCCATTGCGCTTCATATTTGTCACTTCTCCTTTGAAAACAGAATTGTCATATATGTTTGCCGTTCCTCGGAGGACAGATCCATCAGCTCGGGTGAAACTGCCCTTTTCCCTTGGAACGCTTGTATTATAGCTCCAAGATCAGGGAAAGTCAATGAACAAACATGCTGGAAATTATGAACGAACTGTAACTCTTTTTTTGGTCATAATTGGTTTAAAACTGTGGCGTAGGGGACTGCAAAGAGAGGGGGGAATGCAAGCGCTGCATTCCCCCGTCCACAATTCAGCTGCGGGCAGTCGCCTCCGAGCCCTCGCGGTTGTCGCGCTCCCGGAACAGAAGCGAAATGCACCACAGTCCGGCAATGCCCACGATGGTGTAGATGATGCGGCTGATCACCGCGCCCTGGCCACCGCAGATGTAGGCCACAAGGTCGAACTGAAACAGGCCAACCAGCAGCCAGTTGATGGCGCCGATGATGGTCAAAACCAGAGAAGTGCGATCCAACATATTCATAGTCTTCCTCCTTTTTATCCTGCGGTTCACCGCATGATGCAATCATTGTTGCCAGAATTTCGCAGAATATGCGTTCTTGTACAGGTTCGCCGCACATAGATAATTTCCACTTCAGGATCCAGGGGGGATGGAGAATGCTGCGTGTGCTTCAATGGGAGAGGGGTTTGGGAGCGATGCAGCGCCTGCGGGCGCTGGGCAAATGTGCGCTGCGGCCGGTGATGCTGACGGCGGCGATGTTCCTCATGATGCGCTCGGAACTGCTGATGCGCGCCTCGCCGCTGGCGGCGGCGCTGATGGCGGCGGGTCTCGCGGCGGGGGAGAGCGCGGCGGCGCTGGTTGCGGGCTGTCTGCTGGGCGCGCTGCGGCTGCCGCTTGCGGATGCGGCGCTGATGCCGGCCATCTGCTGCGCGGCGGTGCTGGCGGGCGAATTGGTCTGTTCTCTGATCCCCGCGCTGAAGCGGGGCGCGGAGGAGACGCGGGTTTCGCTGGTCGCGGGCCTGGGCGTGCTGATTCCGGCGTTGGTGTGGGGCGGCGGCGACGCGCTCAATTCCCTGCGGGCGTTGGCCTGCGCATCTCTGTCGGCCACGGCTGCGCCCTTTCTGCTGCCTGCGCTGCGTCTTCGCGCAAACCGGCGGCGCCTGATGATGCAGGAGCGGGTGGGGTTGATTTTGCTGTTCTGCGCGTGCATCGTGGGGCTCCAGCAGACGCTTCCCGCCGCAGCGGAGGCTGCCGCTGCGCTGGGGGTCCTGCTTGCGCCGGGGTTGGGCGCGGCTGCGGGCGTACTGGGCGGAGTCGCGCTGGCTGCGGGCGGCGCGCCGCTATTGAAAATGGGGGGACTTGCCCTGGGCGCGCTGGTCGCCGGGTGGCGGGAGTTCGGTGCGCGCTGGCAGCGCGCGCTTGCGCTGTGCGCGACGCTGCTGGTATTTCGTCTGGCGGCGGGTTCGGGCGCGCCGGAGCCTCAGTGGGCGCTTGCGGCGGCGCTGATCTACCTGCTGCTGCCGGAGGCTGTCCTCCGGTGCGTCCAGCGCTTTACCGCGCCGCCCCGGGAGGAGGCCCGGGAGCCGGATCGCATCGCCCGGGAGGTCACGGCCCAGGCGCGCATTCAGCTGCGGGCGCTGGGCGACGCCTTTGGCGACATGGCGGAGGGCTGCGCCGCGCCCACGGACGTTCCCGGCGAGCAGGAGCTGATCTGCGAGATGCGTCAGCGGCTCTGCGGCGGCTGTCCGGGCTATGGGGACTGCTGGAACGGCGAGGACAACCGGGCGGTGCGCTTCCTCTGCCAATTGATCACCGAGGCACTGGACCGGGTGGACGCGCCGCCGGGGATGCGGGTGCTGTTTTCCGACGGGGAGATTCCGCCGGACGTGCTGCGCGTCTGTCGTCGGGGGCGAATGATCCCCGACCGGCTGGGGCTGCTGCTGCGGGACTTTGCGGAGAAGCGGAGATCGGAGATCAAGAGATGCGCCACGGATCAGCTGCTGTCGGCGCAGCTTGCGCAGGCGCGGGAGATCCTCTACGACCTGGCGGATCGTCAGGCGGCGCCGGTCTCCTTCCGGGGCAGGCGGCTGGAGCAGCTCAGTGCGGCGCTGGACAGCGCGGGACTTGCGGACTGCGAGGCCGCGGCCATCGGTCTGGACGGCGCGGAGGTGCGCCTGACCCGGGAGGGCGGCGGCTGGAGCCGGGAGGAGGTGCAGCGCGCCAGCCGCGCCCTGGGGCGGGCGTTCGGCGGCGGATTTGCGCCGGAGATTCAGGGGGACGCGCTGCTGTTCATGCAGCGGCCGAGATACGCGGTGGAGACGGGCGTGCGCTGCCAGTCCGGCGTGGCGGGACAGGTCAGCGGCGACAGCCACCTGCTGCGATCTCTGGGCCGGAGCAAGATGGTTCTTATGCTCTCCGACGGCATGGGCAGCGGCGAGGCGGCGGCGCAGGAGAGCGCGGAGACGCTGCGGCTGCTGTGGCGCTTTTTGTACGCGGGCATCTCGTTTCCGCTGGCGCTGGAGACGGTGAACCAGCAGATGCTGATGCGCAGCGGCGAGGACATGTTCGCCACGGTGGACCTGTGCGCGGTGGATCTGAACACCGGCGTGGCGGAGTTCTCCAAGCTGGCGGCCAGCCGGTCGCTGATCCTGCGGGGCAACGAGCTGCTGCACGTGGAGAGCGGAAGGCTGCCGCTGGGGATTCTGGAGCGGGTGCAGCCTGCGGTGACGCGGGTGCGGCTGCGTCCGGGGGACGTGATCGTGATGGGGTCGGACGGCGTGATGGAGGCCGGCGACGGCCTGATGATCGACCGCCTGGCGCGGCTGAGCGCGGGCTGTGCGCCGGAGGTGCTGGCGGAGCGGCTGGTGCGCGAGGCGGCGCTGCGCCGGGGCCGGGGGCGCTGCGACGATCTCACCTGCATCTGCGCGCGCATCTTGGACGCGCGCAGCCACGGGAGCCACCGCGATATGGACGGAGGGGAGGCGATGTCCGGCAGATGAATTGCTTTTCTGACGCGCGTGTGGTAAACTGAGAACAGGAAATTTTTAACTTGGCGGGAGGAAAACTACATGAGCAAACAGCTTTCGGTACTCTTTGTCGGCGAATCCTGGATGATTCAGACCACGGAAACCAAGGGCGTGGACTCCTTTACCACCTATCGCTATGAGGAATGCGCAAATTACGTGGGCGACCGGCTGCGGGAGGGCGGCATCGCGTTCACCCACATCCCCTGCCATCGCGTGGAATTCGACTTCCCGCAGACGCTGGAGGAGCTTCAGAAGTACGACGTGGTGATGCTCAGCGACGTGGGTGCGAACACCATGCTGATCTCCACCAAGACCTTCTTCGCCAGCGAGCGCACCGTGAACAAGCTGCACCTGATCCGCGACTACGTGCGGGCCGGCGGCGGCTTCTGCATGATCGGCGGGTACCTGACCTACATGGGCATCGAGGCCAAGGGCTGCTACAAGCGCACCGCCATCGAGGAGATTCTGCCGGTGGAGCTGATGAGCTGCGACGACCGCGTGGAGTGCCCCGAGGGCTTCTGCCCGGAGACCGTGCTGCCGGAGCACCCGGTGATGGACGGCATCGACGAGCCCATGCCCTACATGCTGGGCTACAACCGCACCGTGCTCAAGCCCGGCGCAACCCTCATCGCACGCCGGGAGGACGATCCCATCATCGCCGCCTGGGACTGCGGCGCAGGCCGCACCATGGCCTACACCTGCGATTGCGCGCCCCACTGGGCCTCCCCCGAGCTGTGCAGCTGGAAGCATTACAGCCGCCTCTGGCAGAACATCGTGCATTGGCTTGCGCGGGCGTAAATCGCACAATTCATCAAACAAACGGAGCTTCACATGCATGAAGCTCCGTTTCTCTATGTACCGATTTAGCCGTCTCCTCTGAAAATATCTGCGACCTCGGAGATGGTGATGTAGGCCGTGGGGTCCAGCTCGTGCACGATGTCCCGCAGCCGGGTGATCTGGAAGCGGTTCACTACAAAGTAGAGCACGTCCCTGCCCTGCCCGGAGTAACCTCCCCGGGCCTCGATGCGGGTGATGCCGCTGGAGAAGGTCTCCGTCAGCGCGGCGCAGATCTCCCGGGGCCGCACGGTGACGATCATCGCCGCCTTGCAGCGGTCGAAGCCCTCCACCATGTAGTCCACCGCCTTCAGTGCGGCGGCGTAGGTCACGATGGAGTACAGCGGCAGGATCCAGCTCTCAATCACAATGCCGCACACGATGTACAGAAGCACGTTGTAGCCCATCACGAAGCTGCCCACCGACAATCCGATGCGCTTGGCGAAGATCACCGCCATGACCTCTACGCCGTCGATGGCTCCGCCGTAGCGGATCACCAGGCCGCTGCCAACGCCGGAGATCAGTCCGCCAAACAGCGCGCAGAGCAGCAGATCCGTGCCCGCCAGCGGAGACGCCATGGCCACGTCGATGGGCAGCACGTCCGTGATCAGCCACGCACCGATGGAGTATACCGCCACCGCATAGATCGAATAGATGGTAAAGATCTTCCCCTGGCGCTTCAGCCCGTACAGAAACAGCGGGATGTTCAGCAGCACCAGAAACAGCGACAGCGACAAGTATTCGGGCGTGACCTGGGCCAAAAGCATACTCGTGCCGGAAATGCCGCTGTCGTAGAGCTTCACCGGGGCCAGAAATACGGTCACGCCAAAGGCGTTGATGAGGCCCGCAAGGGTAATCATCAACAGGTTCCGCTTCTTGATTCTCTGGGTGGTTTGCAGCATGGAATTCATCTCCTCTCTGTGCGGTCGGATTTGGGATTTCTTCAGGATAGCATGCGGGCGGCCCCGGACGCAAGGCGGCGGTGCAAAATTTAGCGGAATGCTTGCGCAGCTTCGGGGCAGGATAAGGGGAGATGCTGCCGCAGGAGGTCTTGCCAGATGTTCACGATGTTTTTCCGGGCGATATTTCTCTATGGAACCCTGATTCTCACCATGCGGCTGCTGGGCAAGCGCCAGCTGGGCGAGTTCCAGCCCTTCGAGTTCGCGCTGACGATCCTGCTGGCCGACATCATCTCCGGGCCCATCGGCAGCGTGTCCACGCCGCTGCTCTACGGCGTGCTGCCGGTGATGGCGGTGATCGTGGTGCACGGCGTGCTGACCATCGCCTGCATGAAGTCGGACAAGCTGCGCGCGGTGATCTCCGGCAAGCCCACGCTGGTGATCTCCCGGGGCGTGATCGACCGCAGGGAGCTGAACCGGCTGTGCCTGAGCCTGTCCGATCTGCTGGAGGGCCTGCGGGGCGCGGGCTTTCTGGATCCCACGGAGGTGGGCACGGCGGTGGTGGAGGCCAACGGAACCATCTCCGCCTTCGCCGACGCGCAGAAGCGCCCGCCCAACACCGCCGAATTGCAGCTGAATCCGGGCTACGAGGGCCTGCCGATGATCCTCATCATGGATGGCCGATTGCAGGAGAAGAACCTGCGCACCACCGGAAAGAGCGCGGCCTGGCTGACAGGCCTGCTGTCCGGGCGTGCGCTGAGCGCAGAGAATGTGTATCTGGCTGCGCTGGACACCCAGGGCAGGCTCACCCTGCAGATGCGGGACGATGCGCTGATCTCCTTCCAGGCCATGCCCGCACAGGAGGTGACGTGGTGAGATGCGCCGGACGATCCTGATCACCCTGACCACGCTGCTGGTGTCCATGATCCTGTGCACCCTGTCCCGCATCAGCGTCAGCCGCGTGGTGAACCACGCCCGCCACCTGCGCACCGAGGCCATCGAGGCCATGGATGTGCAGGATGTGCAGCGGGCCGAGACCGTGCTGGTGGAGCTGGCCGGGTTCATGGAGGACAAGCAGCCGCTGCTGGAGGTGCTGTGCGAGCACGACGACCTGCACGAGATCAAGGCCGCCATCATCGACGCCCAGGCCTCTATCGAGTTCGGCATCACCGACGACTTCTATCAGGCCATCTACCGCTTCGGCGAGGGCCTGGAGCACATCGCCGACGTGGAGAGCGTGCGCCTGACGAACTTCTATTGACGGGTTCAAGCGGAATCCTGTATAATGGTACGAAAGCATCAGGCGGAGGTGAACTGCATGGGCGATGAAGCGTGGATGGCCGAGGCCCTTCATGAGGCGGAACTTGCCGCAAGCGAGGGGGAGATCCCCGTGGGCTGCGTGATCGTGCGCGGCGATCAGATCATCTCCCGTGGCCACAACCTGCGGGAACAGAGAGGCGATCCCACCGCCCACGCGGAGGTCGTGGCCATCCGCCGCGCCGCGCAGGCGCTGGGCTGCTGGAAGCTGACCGGCTGCGCGCTTTACGTCACCTTGGAGCCCTGCCCCATGTGCGCCGGGGCGATTTCGCAGGCCCGCGTTGAGCGCCTGATCTACGGTGCATCCGACCCCGCCTACGGCTGTGCGGGCAGCGTGTACCGCATCCCGGAGGATCCCGCCTTCAACCACTTCTGCACCTGCGACGGCGGCGTGCGGGAGGCGGATTGCCGCGCGTTGCTGGAGGACTTCTTTCTGCATCGGCGGCAATAACCGCATATTCGCATACGAAATGCATAATAATGCGCGATATCCGATTGTTATGCAACTATTTAACCACAAATATACATAAATATGCAAATTCACCCTTGATTTTCCAGAAAAAGCGTGTATAATATACTCCAGAAAACAAAAACGACCGCGCTGCGGCTGCGAAACAGGAGTCAAGGATCATGGAAAAGAAGAATTACAAGAAAATTGTGTTGGCATATTCCGGCGGACTGGACACCTCCATCATCATCCCCTGGCTGAAGGAGAACTACGAGGGCTGCGAGGTCATCGCGGTCTCCGGCAACGTGGGTCAGGTCGGCGAGCTGGACGGCCTGGAGGAGAAGGCGCTCAAGACCGGCGCCTCCAAGCTCTACGTCGAGGATCTGAACAAGGAGTTCGTCGAGGACGTGATCATTCCCTGCGTGCAGATGGGCGCGAAGTATGAAAACACCTACCTGCTGGGCACCTCCATGGCACGCCCGATCATCGCCAAGCGCTTGGTGGAGATCGCCAAGGCGGAGGGCGCGGACGCCATCGCCCACGGCTGCACCGGCAAGGGCAACGATCAGGTTCGCTTCGAGCTGGCCGTGAAGGCCTTCGCCCCCGACATGCCCATCATCGCTCCCTGGAGAATCTGGGACATCAAGGGCCGCGAAGAGGAGATCGACTACGCCGAGGCGCACAACATCCCGCTGAAGATCAGCCGCGAGACCAACTATTCCAAGGACAAGAACATGTGGCATCTGTCCCATGAGGGCCTGGAGCTGGAGGATCCCGCCAACGAGCCCAAGTACGCCGGCAACATGGAGATGGGCGTGACCCCCGAGGAGGCCCC
>JAUNNK010000188.1 GCA_030537335.1 Clostridia bacterium
AGTGAATGATCGCCGGACAGAGCACTGCACCATCTCCGTCCAGCAGCACCAGTCCGTGCATCTGGCCAGAAAAGCCAACGCAGCGAACGTCGGCGGACCTGAGCGCCGCCTTGCCCAGCGCATCGCCGATGGCAAGGCACATGGCGCGATACCACGCCTCGGGATCCTGCTCCGCATAGTTCGGGGCAGGCGAATTCAGCGGATACTCCCGGTATCCGATCCCCGCAATCCTGCCGCCCGCATCCGCAATCACGGCCTTCAGACCCGTCGTGCCAAGGTCGATTCCTAGATCGTAGGCCATCCCGTCACCTCCATGTCGCTTCATCCGCAGTTTACCTTATTTTATCAAAATATGCGGGAGCCTGTCAATGCCAGCTTGCCCTTACGCGCCAAAAACAATTGGACACATCATCTGCCTTCGAACAGATGATGTGTCCATTGTTGATCTCAGGCTGCCGTCAGCGCAGCTGCGCCGCAGCAGCCAACCCACTCGCCGGATTTCTTATTCGGCGTAGGTGCAGTACATGAAGTACTTGTAGCCCAGCGGGTTGGAGAAGTAGCCTTCCACGTTCTCATCCAGCATGAAAATGTCGGTGTAGAAGTACAGGGGAGTGATGCAGCCGGTGGACATGAGCAGATCCTCGGCTCTGTGCATCAGCTCGTAGCGGGTCTCGGTGTCGGTGCAGGTCTTGACCAGGCCGATGAGCACATCGTAGGTCTCCGCCCAGGTGCCGTTCTCAACCTTGACGTCGTAGCCCAGGTCGGTCAGATCCAGGCTGTACATGGCGATGTCCGCATGCGCATCCCTGCCGAACTGCACGTCGTTGTTGCCGGACTCGGTGATCCACATATCCAGGAAGGAGATGGGATCGTTGTAGTCAGCCAGCCAGCCGTTGCGGGCGATGGTGTATTCGCCGTTCTTACGGGTGTTCAGGAAGGTGTTCCACTCCTGGTTGACCAGGTTCACGGTGATGCCCACGGAAGCCCACACGCCCTGCAGGTACTCGCCGATGGCCTTGTGGCCTTCGGAGGTGTTGTACAGGTACTCCATGGTGGGAGCGTTGGTGAAGGTGTAGGTGGCCTCGTCGTAGTTGTAGTACTTCTTCAGGATCTCGATGGCCGCATCCCAGTTGTCGATGTAGGCGTCGGCGGAGACGTCATAGTAGCCAACATAGTCCTCGGAATCGCCGGCGTTCATGTAGAACTCGGAGCCGTCGGCGTCGGTCATGCCCATGGGCACGAAGCCGGAAGCGGGAACCTGGCCAGCCTGGCCGATTTCCTCGACGATGTAGTTGCGGTCGATCAGCAGGCTCATGGCCTTGCGGATCTCGACGTTGGCGGCAGCAGCCTCAACACCGGTCAGCTCACTGTCGGCGGGCAGCAGGTTCTGGTTGATGTTCCAGCACACATAGTAGGTGCCGATCTGACCGGCGACGAAGTACTCGGTGGGGTACTCGCTCTCCAGACGCTTGATCTCAGCGGTGGGAACGTCGTCGATCAGCTGCCAGGTGCGGTTTTCGAAGTTGGACAGCATGTTGTTGGCGTCGTCGGAGAGATAGAACTCGATGACGTCCATGGTGATGGAGTCCGCATCGATGTAGTTGGGGTTCTTGGTCAGCGTGATCTTGCTGTTGTGCTCCCAGCTGGTGATGGTGTACGGGCCGTTGCACACGTAGGTGGAGGGATCGGTAGCCCAGGCTTCGTTGGACACAACGTCCTCGCGGACCGGATAGTATGCCGGGAAGGCCATCAGCTCGTTCCAGTAAGCCACGGCGTTGTTCAGGGTCACTTCCAGGGTCTTGTCGTCGGTGGCGGTGACAGCCAGCTCGTCCGGATAGCCCTTGACAACCTCGAACATGTAGCCATAGTCAGCGGCCAGCTCGGTGGAAGCGGCGCGCTTCCAGGCGAACTCGAAGTCGCCGGCGGTGACTGCCTGGCCGTCGGACCAGGTCAGGCCGTCCTTCAGGGTGTAGGTGTAGGTCACGGTGCCGTCCTCGTTGGCAACGCCCTCGGTCAGCTCCTCGGCGGCGTCGGCAACGATGACCAGGTTGCCGTTCTCGTCCTGGGCCCACTTGGCCAGGCCGGAGAACAGGTGCGCGGTCAGGGTCGCGCCATCGACTGCGGAGTTCAGCGCGGGATCGATGGTGTCGGGTTCAGAGGCGATGCAGACAGCGATGGAAGTGGTGGTTTCTTCTGCCAGCGAGAACGCGGAGCAGGACAGAACCATGGCCAGAACCAGCATGAAAGCAACAAACTTCTTCATGATGAGTCCCCCTTCTGAGATATGGAAATATTTATTCTTTGATGCCAATGCATCGAAGAAGCAGCTTGGGCGATCCGCCGGTCAAGGCTTCTTTAGGACGCCTCTCCTCCCCGTCAACGGTTTACCGTTGACGGGGATTTTTTCGTGAGGCTAGCCGAACGAAAAACGGATCGCGCTGGGAATTGCGCGCAGGGACTTCTCCCCGGGCGCGCTTTTTGTCAGTTGATCTCCTTCACCCGATGGCAGGCGACGAAGTGGCCCGGCGCAACCTCCTCGAAGGGCGGCATGGACTGAGCGCAGGCCTCGGTGGCGTAGCGGCAGCGGGTGCGGAACGGGCAGCCGGAGGGCGCGTTCAGCGGGCTGGGGATGTCGCCGGAGAGGGCGATGCGCTGGTTGGCGCGGGCGATCTTTGGATCCGGCACCGGAACTGCGGACAGCAGCGACTGGCTGTAGGGATGCAGCGGGTGGTTATAGATCTCGTTGGCCTCGGCCAGCTCCACCATCTTGCCCAGGTACATCACGGCAATGCGGTCGGAGATGTGGCGCACCACGAGCAGGTCATGGGCGATGAACAGGTAAGTCAGGCCCAGCTTCTCCTGGAGGTCGTCAAACATGTTGATGACCTGGGCCTGAATGGACACGTCCAGCGCGGAGACGGGCTCGTCGCAGACGATGAACTCCGGATTGACCGCCAGGGCGCGGGCGATGCCGATGCGCTGGCGCTGACCTCCGGAAAACTCGTGGGCGTAGCGGGATGCGTGCTCGCTGTTCAGTCCAACGTGGCCCATCAGCTCCAGGATGCGCTCCTGGCGCTCCTGCTTGCTGGAGTACAATTTATGCACGTCCAGCGGCTCGCCGACGATGTCGGAGACCGTCATGCGGGGGTTCAGCGAGGAGTAGGGATCCTGGAAAACCATTGTGGCCTTCTTGCGGAACTCCTGAATGTCCTGCTTGGTCTTGATGGGCTTGCCGTCGAAGATCACCTCGCCGGCGGTGGGCTTGTACAGGTGCAGGATGGTGCGGCCCACGGTGGTCTTGCCGCAGCCGGACTCTCCCACCAGGCCCAGCGTCTCGCCCTTGTTGATGGTAAAGGAGACGTCGTCCACGGCCTTGAGAGGCTTGGAGCGGAAGAAGCCCATGTTGATGTCGAAGTATTCCTTGAGGTTTCTGACCTCAACGAGCGGGAGATTCTTGTTTTCAGACATTGTCCGCACCCCCTTCCAGGGTAATGGTGCCATCCTCGACGCCCTGCTTGACGTTCATCCAGCAGGTGGCCATGTGGTCGTCGTTGATGCGCATGCGCTCAGGGCGCTGGGTGAGGCAGACCTTCATGGCCGACTCGCAGCGGGGCGCGAAGGGACAGCCCGCAGGCATGTTCAGCAGGTCGATGGGCGTGCCGGTGATGGGCTGGAGGCGCTGACCCTTGGTGTCCGCCGTGGGAATGGAGCGCATCAGGCCCTTGGTGTACTCGTGGCGGGGATTGTAGAAGATCTCGTCCGCCGTGCCCTGCTCGCAGATGGAGCCGGCGTACATCACGACCACCTCGTCGCACATCTGGGCGAC
>JAUNNK010000189.1 GCA_030537335.1 Clostridia bacterium
GGCAGTCCACCGTGGCGGTCACGTCCCGCAGCGCGTAGAGCACCTTGTCCGCCGGGGCCAGCTCGGCGGTCTGGCCGATGATGGCGCAGCCGATGTCCGTCACCTGACGCTTGAAGGCGTCCACGTCCAGATCGATGGACATGCCCGGGATGGACTCCATCTTGTCCAGCGTGCCGCCGGTAAATCCCAGGCCGCGACCGGACATCTTCGCCATCTTCACACCACAGGCCGCCACCAGCGGCACCAGCACCAGAGACGTGGTGTCGCCCACGCCGCCGGTGGAGTGCTTGTCTGCCTTTACGCCGGGAATGTCGGAAAGGTCCAGCGTCTCGCCGGACTTCGCCATCGCCAGCGTCAGCGCCAGGGTCTCCCGGTCCGTCATGCCGTTGATGCAGATCGCCATCAGCAGCGCGGATGCCTGATAATCGGCAAAGCTGCCGTCCACCACGCCGTCGACAAAGGCGCGAATCTCCGCCTCATTTAATTCGCCGCCGAAGCGCTTTTTGCGAATGATGTCACAGGGGTTCATCTGGAAAAGCCTCCTTCAGCGCTGCCTGCCAGCGCGCTTTCTTGATTTCATATTTCAGGGTGTAGGCCGGGCTGGTGGAGGGCATGCGGTGATAGCTTCGCCGCACGTCCTCCCGCGCCACCAGCCTGAGATAGAGCTGATGCGCCGTCCCGCCGTTGAAAAAGATGTGTTTGATGTTCGGGCAGTTTCGGAACAGCGCTTCAAAGTCGTTGGGCTGCGGATCGCGGATGGCGCTGTCCAGCGAACCCGCGCGCTCGCAGCTGCCCACCGTGTCCCACAGGGCGATGCGGTGCCGCAGCAGCATGGCCTTCTTTTCCTCGATGGACAGCGGAAGCGGTTCGTTCAGAATCTCCGCCAGCATCGGCCAGAAGGCGTTGCGGGGATGGGCATAATAGAAGCTTTGATGCAGCGACTCCACGCTGGGCATGGAGCCCAGGATCAGCATGCGCGCGTCCGAGCGCCACACCGGCTCGAAGCCGTAGATGCGCTCCGCCATGGATCAGGGCAACTGGGCGAACACCTGGCCGATGGGATCGCGCAGAATGAGATCTGCCCGGTCGTCCCGGGGCGTAGCGGACTTGTTCACCAGCACCATGCGGTCGCCGCGATAGTCGTCGATGAAACTGGCCGCCGGATAGACGCTCAGCGAGGTGCCGCCGATAATCAACAGGTCGGCATTGGCGATGGCGCGAATCGCGCCCATGATGCAGTCCTGATCCAGCGACTCCTGGTAGAGCACCACGTCCGGCTTGATGACGCCGCCGCAGCTGCACTTGGGCACGCCGGCGCTCTCCTTGATGTACTGCGCGTCGTAGAACTTGCCGCAGTCCATGCAGTAGTTCCGCAGGATGCAGCCGTGCAGTTCATAGACCTTCTTTGAGCCCGCCGCCTGGTGCAGGCCATCGATGTTCTGCGTCACCACAGCGCTGAGCTTGCCCTCGCGCTCCCACTGTGCAAGCTTCAGGTGCGCCGCGTTGGGAAGCGCGTCCGTGATGAGCATCTTCTCCCGGTAGAAGCGATAGAATTCCTCTGTTTTACGCACAAAGAAATCGTGGCTCAGGATCGTCTCCGGTGGATAGGCGTACTTCTGCCGGTACAGGCCGTCCACACCGCGAAAATCCGGGATGCCCGACTCCGTGCTGACGCCCGCGCCGCCGAAGAAAACGATGCGCTTTGACTCCCGCACCCACTGTTTCAGTGTCTCCAGAGCTTCGTTCATAGTGATCCCATCCTTTCTGCCATTATTTTAGCATTAATTTTCCAATATGTCCACAGGCGATGATTCTTGCCCAGCTTTTTTCCCGTTTTTATCATTGTAATTTACCCGTTTTTGTGCTATCATGAACATTAGCCGTAAAAAGGAAGGTGTTTAAGCTATGGCAAGTGCAATTCGCAGTTGTGCGGGCGGCGTTGTTTTCTGCGATGAACAGGTTTTTCTTTTGATGAGCGATCGCGGCGAATGGGTGATGCCGAAGGGCGTAATCCGCAACCGCAATCATTCCAACGATGTGGCGCTCTGGCGCGTCGAGGACGAGGCCGGAATTCATGCGCGCATCATCGGCATTGCCGGCAATACCCGCTACGACTTCTTTTCGGAGAGCCGCGGCAAGGACGTCAGTAACCGGATTCAGTGGTTCGCGATGATCGCGGACGACGACAGCTATCACATCTCCTTCGACCAGGGATTTCTAAACGGCGGCTACTACCCTGTCCAGAAGGCGCGCGAGATGCTGAGCCACGATTGCGACCGTGAAATTCTTGATACAGCCTATCAAATCTATACGGAGTGCAAGCAAGATACCCCAGCCTGATCCCGACAAATGTGCGAACCGAAGCGCAAACGCTTCGGTTCGCTTTGTTGTACCCAAGACGTGCAGGGCTCCGGCATTCCCGCCGCGATCCCGGGCGAAGTGTAATATGTTCGTGACAAAATGGGAACGAAGCCCGCAAACTCTTTGAAACCTCGCTTTTGTGTGCTATAATATAGAATGGTTAGTTTCGATTAATGTGGAGAATAGTAACATGATTTCCAACGCAAACGAAGATTGCAAGCAGAATTTCCGCCTGATCCTGGCCTCCGGCTCCCCCCGCCGCCGGGAACTGCTTTCGCAGATGGGCTATACCTTTGAGATACAGGTTCCGGACGTGGACGAGAACGTTACCGGACATGCGCGCGACGTGGTCGCCATCCTCTCCCGCCGCAAGGCCGAGGCCGTGGCTTCCACCCGCACGGAGGGCGTGATCATCGCGTCGGACACGCTGGTGTCCCTGGACGGCGCGGCGCTGGGCAAGCCCCGCGACGCGGAGGATGCGCACCGCATGCTCGCAGCCCTCTCCGGGCGCACCCACGAGGTCTTCACCGGCGTGACGATCATTGACGCGGCCAGCGGACGCAGCGAAACCCGCGCCGTGCGCACCGGCGTACGCTTCCGCGAACTGAGCGAAGAGGAGATCGACGCCTACATCGCCACCGGCGAGCCCATGGACAAGGCCGGCGCCTACGCCATTCAAGGCGGCGCTCACGGCTTTGTGGAGGGCTTTGACGGCTCCTATGAGAATGTGATCGGCTTCCCGGTGGACGACATCCGGGAGATGCTGAAGGATTTCACCTGCTGACCGAACTGGAGGATTAAAAATATGGGCGTCTTTTCAACTGGCGGCGTGGGTCTGGATCTGGGCTCCGCCAACGTGACCATCTGCCTGGAGAACGAGGGCGTGGTGCTGCGCGAGCCCAGCTACGTGCTCACCCTGCGCGACGACCCCGACGAGGTGCTCGGCGTGGGCCGCGACGCGCGCCAGATGCTGGGCCGCACCCCCAAAGACGTGGCGCTGCTGTCACCGGTGATGGACGGCGCTGTGGCGGATGTGGAGCAGGCCACGCTGCTGATGAAGTCCCTGGCCGAGAAGGCGCTGGGCAAGCGCCGCGCACTTGAGAAGAACCGGCTGGTGGTTTCCATGGCCACCGGCGCGACCCGCGTGGAGCACGCTGCGGCGCAGAGCGCCGTGCGCGCAAGCGGCGCAAAGAAGGCTGCGCTGATCCGCGCCAGCATCGCCGCCGCGCTGGGCGCAGGGCTGTCCATTGAGGAGGCCAGAGGCGTGATGGTGGTGCTCATCGGCGGCTCCACAACGGAGGTTGCCGTGCTGTCCATGAACGGCGTGGTTGCCGCGCGCACCACCCGCACCGGGAGCCTCGCGCTGGACGAGGCCATCATGCGCTACATCCGCCGGGAGAAGGGCCTGATCATCGGCCAGCGCACCGCGGAGGATCTGAAGATCGACCT
>JAUNNK010000190.1 GCA_030537335.1 Clostridia bacterium
ATCGATGCCGTGCTCTTCGATGATCTCCATGGCGTTGAGGCCCTGCGTAGACCAGGGATTGATGTGCACGGACAGCGGTGCGCCGGTGCGCTTCTGTGCGCGGCACGCAGCGATAAGGGACTTCTTCTCAAAGGGATACATAATGTGGCTTACACCAATTTCTCCAATGATGCCTGCGCGGATATTGGTGTGGCCGATGCCCACCTCCACATCGCGCACAATGTCTTCCTCCATCTCCTCGATGGTCAGATTGCGGCTTGCTTCCGTCTGTGCTCCGTCCACATAGAAGCCAGAGCCCATGATGATGTTCAGGCCGGTGCGAATGGAAACCTCCCGGAGCAGCTCCGGATCGCGGCCCAGCCCGTGGTTGGTGCAGTCGACCACCGTATTGCCGCCCGCGTAGCGGAAATAGTTGATCTCATCGATTTGTGTCTGTTTGTCCAGCATCTGTACATTGTCAAGCACTGCAAAGGGATTGCGCTTGAGTACGCCCAGCTTGTCAATGGTGACGGGACCATGAGCCATCGTCTTGGCAGAGGCCTCCTCAGGCTCGGAAAAAAACACCTTCATATCAATATAAATGTGCTCATGCGGGGTAACGACGCCCAGCTTGGAGGCGTCCATCTTCCCCAAAACCGTCATAACAGACATCTTCTTATCTCCTTTTGCTTTCTGTCGGATTCTAAGGGCGGGCATGGAGCGCCGTCCATGCCCGCAAGTTTGCGCGACGCTTGCGCGATCGCACTTTCCGAATTAGTAGTTGAAGTTCTCGACGTTGTCGGGGCCGAAGGTCAGGGCAGCGCCCAGCAGCAGCTCGAGGCCACCGTCTTCAGCCATCACGATTTCCTTCTCGCCCAGGTTGGAAGCGAAGGTGCCTTCAGCAACTTCCAGGGTGCCGTTCAGCACTGCCACAGCAGCCTCAACCGCCAGGTAGCCCAGGTTGTTGACATCCCACAGCACGCCGTAGTCCATCGGGTTGTCCTCATCGAGGATGTAATCCACGATGCCCATGGGGGTGGCCAGACCGGTGATCACGACATTGGGCTTCTCGCCGGCAACCGCATCCCAGGCAGCCGCCAGAGCGGGCGTGGACATGGAGGAGGTGCCGATGATGGCGTTGATCTGAGAGCCATCGGTGGCGTCGCCGGAGAGGGCGATGGACTCGTTGGCAGCGTTCTGCGCAGCGGTCTCGTCAGAGCCGGGGGTCCAGATGTCGGCGCCCAGGTAGCCAACCTCGTCGCAGTTCACGGTGATCCAGGGATAGGTCTCGGCCAGATAGGCCTCCATGGCCAGGATCCACTCGTTCTGGTTGACGTCCAGACCGGAGCCGGAGATCAGGGCCAGGCGGGCGGGAGTATCCGCGCCGAAGCCGTTCTCGGTCAGGCCGTTGGCGATGACGTCCACGAGGGCCACGCCAATGTCACGGGCAGTGGCGGCGTTGACGTACATGGAGCGGGCGTCTGCCGGAGCGTCGGCGTCGAAGGTCAGAACCAACACGCCCTTCTCCTGGAACTGCTTCAGCGTGGGGGCGATGCCCTCAGCGTCGCAGGGGGAGACGACGATGGCGTCGAAATCCTGGGACATCCAGCCGGTCAGAATCTCGACCTGCTTGGCATTGGTCGCTTCAGACTGGTTGGGGCCGTCGTAAACGAGTTCGATTCCGAGATCCTCGGCAGCCTTCTGCGCGCCGACATAGCAGCCGTCGAAGTAGTTCTCGCCCTTGAACTTCGGCAGCATACCGATCTTGTAAGTGCCTTCTGCACTTGCAAAACCGGCGAGAAGGGTGGTTGCGATGATGACAACCAGGATCAGAGAGAGCAGTTTCTTCATGTGTCTTACCTCCATGGTTTTTATTTTGAACACACTCCCGAGACCGGGAATATGTGCCCTTCCACTGAGAATACCGGGGTCAGCCCTGCTTGGCAATCTTGGCGGCGTGCTCAGCAGCGGCAGCTTCCATGCGCGCACGGCCCTTGGCCTTCAGATCGTGCTCGGCAATAATCTGGAAGGTGATCAGGCTGATGAGCAGAACCACTCCCAGAATGATCTTCTGCTGCGTCTGGGGCAGCGCCACGGCGTTCATTCCGCCCTTTAGAATGGCGATGACCAATGTACCCAGCAGCGTACCGCCGATGGTACCGCGTCCGCCGTTCATGTCCGCGCCGCCCAGCACGCACACGATGATGACCTGCATCTGATAGCTGTCGGCAGAATCATACTGCATCGTGGAGAAGCGGCCCATCAACACCTGTCCAGCCAGAGAGAAGATCAGACCAGCCAGCATGTAGGTGAAGAACTTGATCTTCACCACGTTGATGCCTGCAAAGCGGGTGGCGTTTTCATTCAGGCCGATGGCATAGAGCGTGCGGCCATAGACCGTTTTGGAGAGCACGATGGCCAGAACTGCGATCAGCCACAGCTGCGTGGGGATGCCCAGGATGTTGGTCGCGCCCAATGCGGTGGCGATGGGGGTGGTTGCGACGTTGGTGCCCCAAGAGGCCAGGGTCACGCCCTTGGCGATGCCCTTGTACAGATACATCGTAGCCAAGGTGGTAATTAGCGGCGGCAGCTTCAGCGAGGATACCATGAGACCGTTGAACATGCCGCACGCAACGCCCACGATCAGCGCGACCAGCAGGCCCACGACGGCGCTGCCGCTGGTTACTGCAACGATACCGCCCAGCGATGCGGAAAGGGAGAGCACGGAGCAGAGAGAAAAGTCGATGCAGCCCATGATGATCAGCAACGTCAGCGGCAATGCCATGATGCCGATCTCCGTGTTGAGCTTCAGCATGTCCATGATGTAATTGAAGGTAAAGAAATTACGATTGAAACAGCCGAAGATCACAAACAACACGACGCAGATGGTGAACAGCGCCATATTATAGGTAAACTTGAATTTCTTCTTCATTGCTGCAGCCTCCTTAGCGCTTTCCTGTGCCGGGCTTCTCCAGGTTCTTCAGCGCGCTGACTATGATGGCTGCGACGATGATGATGCCGGTAAAGAGGTCCGTCCAGTTTGTATCGATGCCCAACTGAGAAAGTGCCGGGGAAATGATTGCCAGCAGAAGCGCGCCCAGCGCAGTACCGTAAATGTTGCCCGAGCCGCCGATGGCGCTGGTGCCGCCCACGACGCAGGCGGCAATGACCTTCATCTCCACCGCGTTGCCCACGGTGCAGGTCACGCGCTTGCCGGAAGTCGCCAGGATGGCGGAACTGAATGCCAGCAGCGCGCCGCCGATCATGTAGGTGATGATCAGCGTGCGATCCACGTTAATGCCGGCGTAGATCGCGCCGCGCTTGTTGTTGCCGATGGCATAGAGCTTCTTGCAGAAGCGGGAGTAGCGGAAGAAGAATACCGCCGCGATCAACAGCAGGAAAGCGATGAGCACCAGCAGCGGAAGATAGCCGTTGAACAGGTTCGCCTTGTTGTAGATCCACGTCCAGTTGGAGCGCAGGTTGTAGATGGAGCCTTCCAGCACCAGCAGCAGCGCGCCGTAGTAGATCTGCGTGGTGGCCAGCGTGATAACCATCGAAGGAATCTTGAACCGTGCCATCATCCATGCGTTCAATCCGCACAGTAGCGCGCCCGTGACCATGCCGCAGGGGATAAACACCCACCATTGTATGGAGGTATCGATCTTGGAGACAGCTGCCATGACGATCGCGATGACCGATATGACTGCGCCGTAGGAGATGTCGATGTTTCCGGTGATGATGATCATCGTCATGCCGATGCCGGCGATGAACAGGTAGGACCACACGCGAAGTACGTTGATGATGTTCTGCGCACTGAAGAATCCCG
>JAUNNK010000034.1:0-8098 GCA_030537335.1 Clostridia bacterium
CTACAACAGGAGGTCTCTTTTTTCCTTTGTCCGTTGGTCTGGGATCAGTCCACATGAAATCACGCCTCGGTGCCATTTATTTCTATCTCACATTTTTTCCAGCGCCGCAACGACGTCCTCGAAGGCCATGCTGTGGCTGGCCTTCACCAGCACCACGTCGCCGCTGCGGATCACGTCCTTCAGCCGCGCGATCAGCTCCGCCTTGTCCGCGAAGTGCCGCGCCTCGCCGCCGGCCTCCACTGCGCCCTCGTAGGTCGCACGGGAGCGCTCGCCGCAGGCGATCACCAGCTGCGCGCCCGCCTCCACCGCGTGTCTTCCCACGCCGCGATGGAGCTGCGCGCTGTTCTCGCCCAGCTCCAGCATGTCGCCCAGGATGCACACCCGGCGGCCCGGCATGGTGCACAGGGAGTCGATGGCCGAGGATGTGGAGTTGGGATTTGCGTTGTAGCAGTCGCTGAGGATGGTGACGCCGCCCGCGCGAATCAGCTTGGCGCGGTTGCCCACGGTCTGGTACTCCGCCACGCCCGCGGCGATCTCCTCGTCCGTCAGGCCCAGCGCCCAGCCCACCGCCGCAGCCGCCAGAACCGCGTAGGCCAGGTGGGTGCCGAAGGCCGGAACCTGCACCGGGAAGCTGCCGCCGTGGTGGCAGATGCGCATGCGCGTGCCCGCCTCGGCCAGGTTCTCCACCTCCACCGCACGGAAGTCGTTGCCCTCGCTCAGGCCGTAGGTCAGCTTCTTTACCGGAGCCGCATAGCCCCGCAACAGAGGATCGTCGCCGTTCAGGATCGCAAGGCCGTCCTTTTCCATGCAGTCAAAGACCTCGGTCTTGGCCCGCAGCACGCCCTGCCGGTCGTGCAGAAACTCCAGATGCGCGTCGCCGATGTTGGTGATCACCGCCAGGTTCGGACGCACCATGCCCGCCAGCCGGGTCATCTCGCCGAAGCCGCTGATGCCCATCTCCATCACCGCCGCCTGGGCATCCTCGGGCATCTCCAGGAGCATCAGCGGCAGGCTGATCTCATTGTTGAAGTTCATGCGGTTCTTGTGGGTGCGCAGGCGCCGGTTCAGCACGGCCCAGATCATCTCCTTGGCCGTGGTCTTGCCCACGCTGCCGGTCACGCCCACCACGGGGATGTCGAACAGCCTCCGGTACCAGCCCGCCAGCTTCGCAACACCGCTGAGCGTGGAATCCACCACGATGCAGGGCGTCTCCGCTTCGCTCACAGGTTCGCGCTCCGCAAGGCAGCAGGCCGCGCCGCGCTTCAGGCAGTCCGCCATGAAGTCGTGGCCGTCCACCCGAGCGCCTCTGTAGCAGACGAACATCGATCCCTCGCCCGCAGTGCGGCTGTCGCTGGTCACATTGCGCACCGCGCGCTTCAGTCCCTCCGCATCGCCAAAGTAACGCCCCCCGGTGACCGCAACCGCGTCCGCAACGGTGAAAGCTCTCATGCGCGAACCTCCTTCAGCGCCAGATCGACGATCCGCTGGCACAGGCTGTTGTAGTCGATGCCCACCGCTGCGGCCTCCTGCGGCATCAGGCTGGTGGGGGTCATGCCCGGCAGGGTGTTGATCTCCAGGAAGTAGATCTCGCCCTTCTCGTCCACGATGTAGTCCGAGCGGGAGTAGCCCTTCAGGCCCAGCGCGTTGTGCACGGTCAGCGCGACCTCGCCCAGCCTGCGCTCGATCTCAGGATCGATGGGCGTGGGGCAGATCTCCAGCGTCGCGCCCGCCTGATACTTGTTCACATAGTCATAGAAGCCCTGCTTCGGGATGATCTCGATGGAGGGCAGCGCCACGCCGTCCAGCACGCCCACGTCGATCTCCCGGCCCTTGACGTACTGCTCCACCACCACGCGCTCCAGGCCCAGGTTGACGCGCAGCGCGTCCGCCAGCTCCGCCTGCGTGTGGGCGATGGATACGCCGATGGAGGAACCGCTGTCCACGGGCTTGACGACCACCGGAAGCTGCGTCTGCGCCACGATGCCGGGAATTTCATTCTCGGTGTATGTATAGGTCTTCCACGCGGGGGTGCGCACGCCCAGCGGCGCAATGATCTGCTTGGTCAGATCCTTGTCCATGGCCAGCGCGCTGCCCAGACAGCCACTGCCGGTGTAGGGCACGCCCAGCAGATCCAGCGTCGCCTGGATGCGGCCGTCCTCGCCGCACGCGCCGTGCAGGCCCAGAAACACCACGTCCGCCATCTGGCACAGCTCCAGCACACCCTTGCCAATCTTGCTGGGGCTGACCCACTTGCGGGAGGCCTTCACCTTTTCAAGATCCGGCGCCTGGGAGCCCACCTGTGCCTCCCGTATCTCCGGCAGCTCGTCGAAGATGCGCTCGATGGGTACATCCACGTCCTCCAGACCGAAGAACATATCCACCAGCACCGCCCGGTGTCCCAGCGCGCGAAGGGCCTTGCAAATCAGCGTGCCGCTGGTGATGGAGACGTTGCGCTCCATGCTCAGGCCGCCGCACAGCACCACAATTTTCATATGCGATTCCGCCTTTCCCGAAGCGCAGCATCCGGCACGGGGCCGGGGCGCTTCATTTGTCCGCTTCAATTCAAATTCCTATTGATTAAGAAAATCCATTTTTGATTATAACACCTTTTCCAACCCCTTTCCCCTCCGTTTTGGTTAAGCGCGCGCACCGCCATCCTCCTTTTTTCATAAAATGATACGCTTGCCCTGCCGAACCGTTTACAAATGGCCCCGGAATGTGCTATACTGTTATACGGTTCTAATACGGAAGGAAGTGCCCGGCATGGTTGAAATCAGAGAAGTGCGCATCAAGGCGGATCTGAAGCGGTTCGTCGTCTACCCGAACCAGCTCTATCGCGATGTTCCCCAGTACATGCCGCCGCTGATCTCGGAGGACATGGCCGACTGGAACCGCAAGGGCAACCCGGCCTTTGCCTACTGCGACGCGCGCTGCTGGCTGGCGCTGCGGGACGGCGAGATCGTGGGCCGCATCGGCGCGATCCTCAGCCGCAAGTCCAACGAGAAGTGGAACACCCGCCGCCTGCGCTTCACCCAGGTGGACTTCATCGATGACTTTGAGGTCTCCCAGGCGCTGTTTGACGCGGTGGAAGGCTGGGCGCGGGAGCTGAACTGCAACGAGGTGCACGGCCCGCTGGGCTTTACCGACCTCGACCGCGAGGGCATGCTCATCGAGGGTTTTGACCAGAAGAGCATGTTCATCACCTACTACAACCACCCCTACTACCTGACCCACCTGGAGAAGCTGGGCTATGTCAAGGACGTGGACTGGGTGGAGTTTCTCATCGACATCCCCGCGCCGGAGGATCCCATCGCGGCGAAGCTGGACCGCCTGGCCCAGCGCGTGGAGAAGATGACCCACCTGCACGTGGCGAAGCTCAACAGCCGCCGGGACTATAAGCCCTACGTGCGCAAGGTGTTCGACCTGATCAACCTCTGCTACGCCCACCTCTATGGCACGGTGGATCTCAGCGACGAGCAGATCAGGAAGTACGCCGACAAGTTCATTCCGCTGATCAACCCCGAGCTGGCCTGCTTCGTATTGGATGAAAATGAAAATCTGGTGGCCTTCGGCGTGACCGCGCCCTCCATGGCGGCGGCCATCAAGAAGCACAACGGCCACATGTTCCCCCTGGGCTTCATCGACATCCTGAAGGCGCTGAAGGTCAACGACACGCTGGATCTCTACCTGATTGCCGTGCACCCGGACTACCGCAACCGGGGCGTGAACGCGATTCTGATGAACCACGTGCTCAAGGGCTGCCACAAGCTGGGCATCACCGTCGCGGAGACCGGCCCCCAGCTGGAGACCAACGAGAAGATCCAGCACCAGTGGAGCATGTTCAAGTACCGCAACCACAAGAGGCGTCGCTGCTGGGTCAAGCAGCTCGCCAATACATAAGTCCCTACGGACGCAAAAATCCAACCGAAAGCATCGGTTGGATTTTTCTTATGCTTTCTGCCATCCGCAGGCTCATGCGCCGCCGAGCACAAAGCTCATGCGCACCGGATTGTGGTCGGTGTTGGCATAGGCGGTGTCGACGATGGCACAGGAATTGACCCGCACATTGTCCGAGACGATGAAGCCGTCCAGCGTGGCCTCGAAGGTCTTGCCCTTGACGTAGGCCGTGTCGGTGTTCCGGGAGGAGAGCACCAAGTTCGCCTCGTCCAGGGCGTTCACCAGCGTGAAGCCCTCGGGAACCAGCTCCGTCGGGAAGGGCTTGCACCAGCTTGCGTCCACGCCGGACACGCCGGAGTAGGCGCTGCTGTCGCCCCAGAGGTCCTTGTTGAAGTCGCCGCCTGCGATGACGTAGTTGCCCGCCGCATAGTCCGCTGCCATCTCCTGAACCATCAGCGCCAGCTGCTCGGTGGCGATGGAGCCGTCGCTGGAGTAGGCGGAAAGGTGCAGGTTGTACAGCTTCAGGGTCTTGCCGTCGTCCACGGGGATGCTGCTAACGCTGTAACAGCGGTCCAGATCGAAGAACTTGTTGATGCCGCCCTCGATGGGCAGGCTGCGGCGCACCGCATCGCCGATCTGTGCGCTGGAGAGCGTCAGGATGCCGCTCTTCGACGCGCCGATGGGCTTGAGAACCGGATAGAACAGATAGCTGGAATCGTAGTTCTGGGCAAAGATCGCAGATCGATCCGGGAAGGCTGCCTCGATCATCTGCCGCTGGTCGATGTGGTAGCTACGTGTGGAGTCGAAGTCCACCTCCTGCACCAGCATCAGGTCGGCGTTCCAGTCGGTCAGCTTCGCGATCACGGCGTTGACGTTTTCCTCGCAGGCCTCCTTCGAGAAGGCGCGGGACTCCGTGCCGCCGTCCATGAAGAAGGAGTAGTCCGCGCTGTACGCGCCGAAGCCGATGTTCCATGTGACGATGCTCTGCTCCACGCCCGCAGGCAGACTGGATGCGCCGGCCGTCGAGGCCGTGAGCACCTGATCGTCCTCAATGCGGTGGTAATCGATGAACAGATAGGCCACGTAGCCGCCCACAATCAGAAGCAGCAACGCGAGCACGATGAGCAATGCAATCAGCACCTTTTTCATCCTCTCTCCCTCCTCTAGCAAATCTTCAGCAGCATGGTGTGCTGCTCGTCCATCTCCACCACCAGCAGTCCCTCCTTCTCCAGCGCCTTCATCACATCGGAGAAGCGCTTGAAGCCGATCTGCCGCTCCTCGAAGCCGGGATAGTCGTTGAGGATGGTGGCCTTCAGGATGGACGGGTTCACGCGCTCGAAGCCCTCGCTCTTGAAGCGCTCCAGCGCGGCGGTGAAGGCCGGGAGCCAGTTGGTCTTGTCCAGCTTGTTCTGCTCCGCGTCGGCGGCGTTCAGGCCGATCATCAGCGAGGACTGCTCCGTCCAACTACGCAGCTTGTCCGACTTGGAGGCGATCAGCGCGATCAGCTTGCCGAAGGTGGAGCAGCCGAAGCTGCGCTCGCTGAAGTCGCTGCGCAGGCGCATCAGCGTGTCCTTCAATTCGCTGGCGTACATCTGCTGCTGCTCCTGATCCTCCACGATGGTCTCCACCTGGTCGATCAGCTCGTTCAGGTCGCCCACGCCCGCCTGGCGCTCGTCCTGCTTCTTCTTTTTGGGCTGCTTGGCCGCTACGGACTCCAGGAACACGAACTCGCTGCAGGCATTGATGAAGATGCCCGAGGCCACCTCCGATCGGGAGATGCCCAGCACGAACTTGCCCATGCTCTTGAGCTTGCCCACCAGGGGCGTGTAGTCGCTGTCGCCGGAGACGATACAGAAGCTGTCGATCAGCGGATTGGTGTAGGCCACCTCCATGGCGTCGATGACCAGCTTGATGTCCAGGTTGTTCTTCTGATTCTTTCCATAGCGCAGGGACGGCTCCACCAGAAAGGTGTTGGACAGCAGCACCTGCTTCAGATCGGAATAGCGGTCGGTGTAGCCGTAGACCTTGCCCAGCAGGATGTCGCCCCGGATCTTGACCTTCTCAATGATCGAGAGCAGCATGCTGGCCTTGCCGCCTGCGTTCTCCAGGTCCACAAAGACCGCGAAATTGGATTTTCCCACTTGTATTCTCCTTCAGTTTACTTCAGATTTTCCGGATTGAGGCACTCGAGCTCCGGCAGCACGAAGCGGCCGTCCTTGCGCACGAGCACATCGTCGAAGTACATCTCGCCGCCGCCCCACTCCGGCGTCTGGATGCAGACCAGGTCCCAGTGCAGCGCCGAGTCGTTGCCGTTGTAGCAGTCCTCGTAGCTGGCCCCGGGGGTGAAATGGAAGGAGCCCATGATCTTTTCATCGAACAGCGTGTTCTTCATCGGCCTGGTGATGTAGGGGTTCACGCCGATGGCAAATTCGCCCACGTAGCGCGCGCCCTCGTCCATGTCGAAGATGCGATTGATCCGCGCGCTGTCGTTGGCCTCGGCCCTCACGATCCTGCCGTTTTCAAAGGTCAGGCGAACGTCCTCAAAGGTGAAGCCGTCCTGAATGGAGGGCGTGTTGTAGTGAATCACGCCGTTCACGCTGTCCCGCACCGGCGCGGAGTAGATCTCCCCGTCCGGAATGTTGGCCTCGCCCGCGCACTTGATCGCAGGCAAGCTCTTGATGGAGAAGCTAAGATCCGTGTCCGGGCCGGTGATGCGCACCCGGTCGGTGCGCTCCATCAGCGCCTTCAGCGGGTCCATCGCCCGATCCATGCGGGAATAATCCATCGTGCAGACGTCGAAGAAGAAGTCCTCGAAGCCGGCCATGCTCATCGACGCGGCCTGTGCCATCGCCGGCGTGGGATAGCGCAGCACGCACCAGCGGGTGTTCGGCACGCGAATCTTGCCGTGCACCGCCGCACCGTAAATGCGCGAATACAGCTCCATCTTCTCCGTCGGAACGTCGCTCATCTCCGAATCGTTCTCCACGGCCGTGTAGCCGATGTAGGCCTGCATCTGAGACATCAGCTGTGCGTCCACCTCGGCGCGCAGCTTCAGCTGCTCCTCGGTGTAGCCCAACGCCAGCTCCCTCTCCACGCCCGTGCGATCCAGCCACACGAAGGGCTTACCGCCCGCCGCGTAGGCCTCGCGCACCAGCGCCCGCACCAGATCTCCGTCCTCGTTCCGGGCCTGAATCAGGATGTTCTCGCCCGGCTGCAGGCGAACGGAAAAACGAATCAGCGTCTCTGCAAGCTTCTGCACTCTGGGATCCATGGTTGTCCTCCCGTTTCATGATCGTTGCCGCGCACGCAAGGGCTGCGCAGCCCGGCGGGACAATCTCCCACCAGAATCATTATAGCACAATTTGTATGCGCTTTGCAAATCCACCCTTCGCAGGAATTCAAAAATTGGCGGCGGAGCCTGCATTTTCGCTCCGCCGCACGTGTGATCTCGTCAGATTTGCCCCGCGCACGATGTCTCCAATTCCCGAACCGCCCGGATCCAATACAATACAATCGCGGAGATCGCAAGCAGTGCGCCCGCCAGCACGATCACCGCCGCCGCGCCCCGGCCAACCCCGCTGTGCATCGCCGACGCGATTCCATCCGCCAGCACCCCCGCCCCGGCGTAGGCCACCACGTAGCCAATCTGCGACAGGAAGCCGATCAGGCCCCAGGCCCTGCCCTGCGCCTCCGCGGGGATGTTCGTGCGCACCAGGTAGTCCAGGCAGTTGTTCGCAAAGGGCAGCATGGCGAAGAAGCAAAAGCCCGAGATGCAGATCAGGTAGATGTTCTCCTTCAGGCCAAACACAACCATCGCCGCGCCCGCCAGCAGGAGCGATATGCACAGCACGCGCACATAGCCCCTCCGCAAACCCCGGATTCCCAGCAGCAGGCTGGAGACGAGCATGCCGCAGGCGCAAATTGTCTCCGCGACGCCCAGCACCGTGCTGCTGGTAAAGTCCAACAGCAGCGGCTCCGCGAGAATCTGGAACGCGCCCATGAAGCAGGTCAGCACCGAGGCCGCCGCGATCAGCAGCACCACGCCCCGCTTCCGCGTGACCGCCCGCCAGCCGCCGCGCAGGCTCGAAAGGAAGCTCTCCCTAACCTCCGGCGCCTTCGCCGCCAGGCCCCGCTTCACTAGGCCCGTGACGATCACCGTCAGGAAGAAGGTACAGATGTCGATGACCAGCAGCAGCTTGAT
>JAUNNK010000034.1:8108-21830 GCA_030537335.1 Clostridia bacterium
CCCGCCAGCAGCGGCGAGATCAGATAGCGCGCGCTGCCCGCGAGGCTGACCAGGCCGCTGGCCTTGGAATACTCCTCCTTGCTCAGGAGGTCGGTCACCGTGGCCCGGTAGGCCGGCTCCAGCAGCGCGGAGAACACCGAGCTGACCAGAACCCCGACGCAGATCTGCCACAGCGCCGCGCCGCCCCGCAGCATGCAGATCAGGATGTAGAGGATGCCGAGCGCGGACAATCCGTCCCCCAGCATCATCAGCAGCCGCCGGTCATAGCGATCCGCCAGCACCCCGGCGGGCACGCTCAGCACCAGCGTGGGCAAAAAGGCCAGCAACGTCACCAGCGCCATGCTGGCGGCGCTTCCCGTCTGCTCAAACACGTACACGCCCAGGCCGAAGCTGGTCAGCCCGCCGCCGATGGCCGACACCATCTGCCCCGCCCAGAGCAGCAGAAATTTCTTATACCCGATTCCCTTCATCTGTCTTCCCCTCCGTTTATAGACCGTCAGTCTGTCGGTAAACTGTCCAAGAGAGGGAACCCGCCAAGGTTCCCCCTTCATTTCAGAAAATTTTCAGGATCGCCTCCCGCAGCGCGCCCTCTTGCGCGCCCAGAATCCGCTCGGTGTTGTAGATGAACCCGTCGACGCGCCGCTGCCGCTGCTCCGCAGTCTGCATCGCGAGGCCGTCGAACGCAGTATAGGAGTAGATCATAATCATCTCCGCCGCCTCCCGGGGGTAGTCGGTGCGGAAGATCCCCTGCCCGATGCCGTCCTCCACCAGAAGTGTAATCAGCGGAATCACGCCCCGCAGCAGCCGATCCTGCAACTTCTGGTGCAGCAGCGCGTTCTGCGGCCGGTGCACCTGCTGCATGACCTCCTCGCCGATGCTGGAATCCACGTTCAGCGCCAGCACCGTTCGCGGCAGGCGCTCCAGCAGCGGGATGCTCCGATCCTCCGCCACCTTCGCCGCGTCCGCGATCAGGCGATCCGCCATGCGCGCGATCATCGCGTCCAGAATCTCCTCCTTCGAACGGAAGTGATAGTAGAGCGTGCCCCGCGCGATGCCCACCCGATCCAGGATGTCGTTGGTGCTGGTTCCATCGAAGCCCTTGCTGCCGAACAGCTCCTCCGCCGCGTCCAGGATTTCGTTTCTGCGAACCTCCGCGTCCTTCACCACGCGCATGTCCAGGCCTCCTTCAACCGACAGTCTGTCGGTTGAATCATTCTAGCATGCGTTTCATCGCCTGTCAAGCCCGAAAAAAAATTCAGGTTTTTTGAAAAAAGGTATTGACTTTCTTTGACCTTTGAGTATAATAATACTTGTCGATCGGGGAACGATCGATGTGGCCGACGGCCACAAATTGCACGACCTGCAAAAGGTCAAGTATGCGACCCTACATAACTGACAATGTTACCAGCGGTGCAAGGCCAAACGAATGGAGGTTTGCATTATGAGCACTTATCTTCCCACGATTTTCGGTGAAAACCTGATGGACGTTTTTGACAACTTTGACCGGAACTTCTTCCGCGGCTTTGGCAACGTCGATCACGTGCTGTACGGCAAGAACGCCCAGCACATGATGAAGACGGACGTGAAGGAGACGGATGATGGCTACGAGGTGGACGTGGATCTGCCGGGCTTCAAGAAGGATGAGATTCATCTGGAGCTGAACAGCGGCTACCTGACCATCTCCACGGAAAAGACGCTGGAGAAGGACGAAAAGAACAAGGCGGGCAGGATGCTCCGGCAGGAGCGCTATGCGGGCACGATGCAGCGCAGCTTCTACGTGGGCGAAGCAATCACGGAGGAGGACGTGAAGGCCTCGTATGAGGACGGCGTTCTGCACCTGATCGTCCCGAAGAAGGACGCCCGGAAGGTTCCCGAAAGAAAGACCATCCTGATTGAAGGCTGATCACACAAGCGAAGGAGCTGTCTCACAAAAGAGGCAGCCCCTTTTCCTATGCCCGCAAAGTCTCCTTCAGCGCCGTCAGATGCGCAGCACCAGCGGATGTCCGCTGCGGAGCTTGCCCTCGGGCGCGCCCTCCAGCACCGCGCTCTCCGGCACGCCGTATCTTTTGCCGATGTCCCAGGCGTCCTCTCCGCTCTCCGGCCAGCAGACGATGTAGCCCGGCCTGCGCGGCGCGCGCTCCCCCTCCTCCGCGGCGGCAACCAGCGTAAGCTCCTCGCACACGCGGCGCTCGCAGCACAGGTTCAGGCCGATCTTCATCTCCAAGCGGTCGCTCATCAGGGCATTGGCCTCGGCGCTGGTCGCGCCGATGCACACCATGTCGTCCGCATCCAGCTCCTGCGGCACGTCCAGCGTGAAGGGCAACTCGGCAGAGGTGGACGCGGGGCGGTCCGATCCCACAGGCATGTAGAGCACCGTGGCCTCGATCAGCCCGCTGATGCGACCCTTGCCGCCCTGGGCGGAGATCTCCGCGATGTTGGGGATCGCCCGCACGGCGATCACGCTGCCCACCGCCGGCGCGCCCTCGCCCAGCGGCGCGGTGCCCCGGGCCACCTCCGCTCTGCACACGCACTTCCGGTCGGTGCAGAGCGCAATCCGCCGGGTCTCCAGCTTCAGCTCCGTGCCCGACGTGGCGTAGGCGTCCTCCAGGGCCTGCGTGCGCTCCCGCAGGTTGGCGGCGATCTCAAAGTACACGTCCGCCTGCATGAGCAGCGTGCCGTCCTCCTCTTCGTCGCCGGCCTCCAGCTGGGTGCGGATATTGCGGATCGACGGCAGGACGCTCACCTCCCCGCACAGCCACTCCGGCAGCTCGATCAGCTTGTCAAACTCGATGGGATACTTCACCACCACGCCGGGCCTGCCCTCGACGCCGCTGGCCACCAGCGTCTCGATCATGGCGCGGCCCTTTACCCGCACGCCGCCCAGATCTGGCTCGCTGGAGTCGATCTGCACGCTGCCCCAGTCCATCAGCGTCGCTCGCGCGTCCAGCGCCCGAGGCAGCTCCACGCGCTCGGTGAGCACCGCCGTCTCGTTGGCCTCCGCCGCCAGCTTCACCAGCGGCAGCTCCCGGAAGCGGGTCTCCACCTCCGCACCGTCCTCGATCTGGTCGATCACCTCCAGGTTCTCTAGCTTCAGCACCCACACGTGCAGGCCCAGGCTCACCAGAAACACCATGTGGCCGTTCTCATACCGCGCGTCCACGTTTTCCACCACCGCCTGCACCCGGCAGAGCATGCCCGGCTGCGCGCCGGTGAGCTCCGCCACCTGGCTGACGGTGGACTTTGCCGACAGCGCCCGCAGCGTGGTATCCTCGCCCTGGCGGTAGACCGCCTGACAGCTCAGCGTGCCGTCCAGCACCACGCGGTCGTTCTGCACGTCCGCGCGAACGATGGCGGCGCTGGCGTCCCACAGCAGCGGCTCGATGGCCTCGCGTCCCGCACCGGGCACCAGCGCCTCGGCGCGGCTGAGCACCTGCAGATACTTGTGCCCGATCTCCCGTTCCGCCTCGATTTCCTTCGTCAAAACCTTCAACGGCATGGCAATCCCTCCAGAACATCGTTTGTTCCAGCGTATGATTGCCGTGGGGAAATTAGGACTGCCCGGCGTTGAATCATATGCACACAAAACCCCCGCCGCAATGCAGCAGGGGTCATCTTCATTTGAAGTTGTTGTTTTTTACATCAGGCGGAAGGAGAGGTTCGTATCCTTCATGTATCCCTGCAGGCCGTCGCAGCTCACCAGCACCCAGCCGGTCTCCTCGTTGACCAGCAGCACCTCGACCTCGGTGCCTGCCTCGGCGCGGCCGAGAACCTTCGCGTCGTCGTCCGCGCCCTCGTACACCCGGGCGGACTTTTCGTTGCCGTTGAGCACCACCTCGGCCAAAATCAGCTCGACCTCCTCTTCCTCCGCTTCCACGCTCGCAATTTCATCCGCACTGCCCTCGCGGAAGTCCAGATAGGCGTTCATCAGATAGCCGATCGCATCGCCGTAGCCGACCTTGCTGAAGTCCGCGCCCTCTTCCAGCACGCGCAGCTGCGTGCCGTTGGGAACCACAGCCAGCACCTCGGCCTCGCCGCTGGGCTCCGCGCGCAGGTTGAGGCCCACGTCGTCGGCACCGGTGGCGACGGTGGCGATGGTCACGTTCTCCTCCTTCATACTGTACTCCGCGCTGGCCAGAATCGCGTTCAGCTCCTCCGCCAGCTCCGTCTCGCCAGCCTGGCGCTGGGCCACCGTCTTGCCCAGGGTGTAGCTGCCCGCACCGTCGGCGGAGGTGTAGCGCAGCACCACATTCTCCGTGGTATAGGGCTCGAGATAGTCCGTCTGCATGTAGCCCTGGTTGGTTCCCACCGCGATGTTGGCCCAGCCGTCATTCACGGAGAGCACCGTGACGGTATCGCCCGGGCTCAGCTTGCCCGCAACCTCGCTGCTCGTGCTCGGCTGGCTGCGCACGTTGACGTTCACGGACGCATCCACCGTGGCCATGGTGATCTCCTCGGTCACGGTCTCGACGGCGAAGTCCTCCCCCGCCGTCTGCTGGATCTGCTCCAGCAGGTAGTAGACCGCCCGCTGCAGCTCCGGCGAGGCCACGCCGTCCACGGTGTAGCCGCAGAGCAGCTGGAACTGCTTCACCGCGCCGGTCACATCCACGTCGTAGATGCTGTCGATCGCGCCGTCGTAGATGCCCAGTGCGCACAGCGCCTCCTGAAGCTTTTTGACCACCGGGCCGCTCTTGCCCTCGTGCAGCTCGATCTCGCCCGCGGAGACCGGCGCGCCGTCGCTGTAGATGACCTCCAGCAGCTCCTGGGAGGAGATGCCGTTCTGCGCAAGGCCCAGATCCTTCTGAAGATTCTTGACCGCCTTCAGCATGCTGGTGGAATACTTGCCGTCGAACTCGCCGCCGTAGTAGCCCAGGTCGCTCAGGCGGTACTGCAGATCCAGCACCTCCGGCCCGGTGGAGCCGGAGCCCAGGTCGTTTTCGGAGATGCCCAGGAATTCGGAGTAGCTCATGCCGGTGGAGGCGTCGTAGGAGGACACCCGCAGCAGCTCGCGCAGATCCTCGTTGCGCTCGGCGGTGTCGTGAATCGTGACCTTCGTGCCCATGAGGCAGTTCTCTGCGATGAACTTCGCGTCCTCCACCCGCAGCCGGATGCAGCCGTGGGAGGTGGGCAGGCCGAACTCGCTGGCGGCCTGCGCCTGCATGCTGTTCATGTCCTTCGCATCGAAGGGCAGGGAGTGGAACATGTAACCCAGATGGATGCGCGTGGCGTACTTCACGTAGCACTTGTACTGCGCCAGGTACGTCCACTCGGTGCGCTCGGAGGCGCGGCCCTTCGGGGTCAGGCGATAGGTTCCGATGGGCGTGCAGCCGTTCATGCCGGAGGAGCAGAGCATCTGCCGGACGATGCTGCCGTCCTTGGTGGAGTACACCGTGACGATCTGGTTGGCGATGTCCACCTCGATGGTGTATGGCATGTCCTCAGCCGCATAAGCGGGCAGGGTAAGCAGGCACAGCATGAGACACAGCAGCGCCGCGAGTATCCTTCGTATCTGCATAATGATAACCTCATAATCCATAGTTGTTCCGATTATAACACAGCACCCGCTTTCCTTACAAGCCGTTTGAGCTCTGCGGGCAAAAACGTCACATTTGGCGCACACGCGCGCCGCGCTTTGCGCAAATCTGCTGCTTATGAGGCCCATTGATGCACAAAAAGGCGCGATACCGTGCATAAACATGCATTGTATCGCGCTTTATTATATCACTTCCTGGCGGGCAAACGGAAGATCAGGCGGACGCAGGTGCCCTTGCCAGGCGCGCTCTCCAGCTCTATCTCCGCCTCGTGGATGGCCGCGCCATGCTTGACGATGGACAGGCCCAGGCCCGTTCCACCGGTGGCCTTGGAGTGGCTCTTGTCCACGCGGTAGAAGCGCTCGAACACGCGGCTCTGGTGCTCCTTCGGAATGCCGATGCCATCGTCGGTGACGCTGAGCACGGCCCTGTCGCCCTTGACGGCGGTGCGCACCTCCACATGTCCGCCATTTCCGGTGTATTTGATGGCGTTGTCCACCAGGTTGTAGACCATCTCGCCGAGCAGCAGGCTGTAGCCGCTGACCTCACACTCCGGCCCGGCGAGGCTCAGATGGATATCTTTGTCCCTCGCGGGGGTCTCCAGGCGGCTGAGGACGTCCTCCGCCACCGCGCGCAGCCCCACGCGCTCCCGGTCGCCGATCTCCTTGCGCTCGTCCAGGCGGGAGAGCTCCATGATATCGGCGATCAGCGCGATCAGGCGGTTGGCCTCGCTGCAGATGCGGCCCGCGAAGTCCTTCACGTCCTCCGGGCGCGCCAGGCCATCGCGGATGATCTCCGCGAAGCCGGAGATGGAGGTCAGCGGGGTTTTGAGCTCGTGGGAGACGTTGGCGGAGAACTCCCTGCGGCTGATCTCTGCGGTATACTTCTCGGTGGTGTCCAGCAGCAGCAGCACGATGCCCATGCAGCCGTCCTTGCCCGCCACGGGGCTGGCCAGCAGCTGGTAGTAGCGGCCGCCGTTCTCCAGGATCGTCTCGCCGTTGCGTCCGGTGCGCGCGTCGCCGATGGCCTCGCGCACGGCGGGGTTGCGGCTGACGGACAGCACGTCCTCGCCGATGTGCTTGCCTGCGTCCACGTCGAAGATCCGGGCAGCGCTTCCGTTCATGGAGAGGATCACGCCCTGGGGATTGAGCAGCACCAGGCCCTCGCGCATGTTCTCGGTGATGGCGTTCAGTTCGCTCTGCTTGTCGGAGAGAGCGCGCATCTGGCGATCGATCTCCTCGCGCTGGCGCTCCATGCGCACAAGCAGCGGGGACAGCTCGTCGTACACCTCATTTTCCAGCGGCTCGTCCAGGTTCAACTCGTTCACCGGGGCCACGATGCGCCGGGCCACGAAGCGCGCGATGCCCAGCGACAGCAGCGCCACCGCCGCGGAGATGATCACCAGCAGCGGAAGGATGCGCAAAAACACGCCGATGATGGAGCTCTGGGTGCTGGCGATGCGCAGCACGTTGCCGCCGTCGGTACGCACGGCGTAGTAGTGGGTAGTCTCGGCAAGCGTCGAGGAGTAGCGCTCGCTGCTGCCGCTGCCCTCGGCAAGCGCCTGCTGGAACTCCGGGCGGTCGGCGTGGCTCGCAAGCGTTTCGGCCTTTGTGCCGCTGTCGTAGAGCACCGTACCGTCCGGATCGATCAGCGTCACGCGGTTGTCGCTGGAGAAGCCCTGAAAGAAGGCGGTTTCATCCTCCGTCAGCAACAGAGCGTGCAGCAGATAGAGCGCCTCGGTGCGCATTTCACCTGAGATGCGCTGCACGTTGTAGGCATAGAGCGTCGCGCCGGTCAGGGCGGAGGTGATGAGCACCGCCGCAATGGCCGTGAGCACGATGCCCCGGAAGATTCGTTTGGTCATATTATTTCCCTCCAAATCGGTAGCCCACGCCGCGCACCGTCTCGATCATCTCGCCGCAGCGGCCCAGCTTGGCCCGAAGGGTCTGAATGTGCACATCCACCGTGCGGGAGCCGCCCTCGTAGCTGTAATCCCAGATGCGATTGAGCAGCTGCTCCCGGGAGAAGGCCGTGCCCCGGTTCTCCATCAGATAGTGCAACAGATCGTACTCCTTCAGGGTCAGCGCGACCTTCTCGCCGCCCACCGTGACCGTATGCGCCCGGTGATCCAGCACCAGATCTCCCGCCTCGAAGCGGTTGATCGCGCCCTTCACCCCGCGACGGCGCAACCGCGCGCGCACCCGCGCCACCAGCTCCGCCATGCCGAAGGGCTTGGCGATGTAGTCGTCCGCGCCCAGATCCAGGCCCTGCACCTTGTCAAACTCCGTATCCTTGGCGGTGATCATGACCACGGGGATCTCCTCCGTCGCCGCCTCGGCGCGCAGCCTGCGCAGAATGGTGAGACCATCCTCCTCCGGCAGCATGATGTCCAGCAGCACCAGATCGGGTGCCTGCTGCTCCATCGCGCCGTAGAAGTCCCGGGCGCAGGCATAGCCCCGCGCCTCCAGCCCCACCTGATTCAGGGTATAGACCACCAATTCGCGAATGTTGTCGTCGTCCTCAACGTAATAGATCATGCGAGGTATTCCCCTTTGTGCTTACCTGTGATGGCGTATTCCACCCATTCGGCGATGTTCTGCGCGTGGTCGCCGATGCGCTCGAAGTACTTGGCGATCATCAGCAGGTCGATGGCCTGGGAGCCGTTGTCGGCGTTCTCGCGGATCAGGCCGATCAGCTCATTCTTCACCACATCGAACAGATCGTCGATGATATCGTCCATCTCCATCACCTGTCGCGCCAGCTCCAGATCCCGATTGACATAGGCGTCCAGACTGCCGCTGACCATGCGGATGGCGGCCTCGGCCATCTGGGGCAGGTGCTCCAGCTTCTTCATGTACGGCGCGTCGGCCAGATAGATCACGATGCCGGAGATGTCCGCCGCCTGGTCGCCGATGCGCTCCATGTCGGTGATCATCTTCAGCGCCGCGGAGATCTGCCGAAGATCCCGCGCCACGGGCTGCTGCTGCAACAACAACTTCAGGCACAGGGCCTCGATCTGCCGTTCCTTCTGATCCACCTCGTGGTCGGAGGCGATGGCGGCGTTGGCGGCCTCCACGTCCTGGCGAATCAACGCCTGGGTGGCGCTGCGGATCGACTGCTCGATCAGCGATCCCATTTCCAACAATTCCCGGTTGAGCAGACTCAGCTGCTCGTCAAATCGAACGCGCATCAGCCAAACCTCCCCGTAATGTAATCCTCAGTGCGCTTGTCGGCAGGCATGGAGAACATCTTCTCCGTGTCGCCGTACTCGATGACCTCGCCCAGCAGGAAGAAGGCCGTCTTGTCCGAGATGCGGGCCGCCTGCTGCATGTTGTGGGTCACCATGACGATGGTGTAGTCCTGCTTGAGCATCACAGCCAGATCCTCAATCTTTGAGGTGGAGATGGGGTCCAGCGCGCTGGTGGGCTCGTCCATCAGCAGCACCTCCGGCTCCACCGCCAGGGCGCGGGCGATGCAAAGGCGCTGCTGCTGTCCGCCGGAGAGCCCCAGCGCGTCCTTCTTCAGGCGGTCCTTCAGCTCGTCCCAGATGGCAGCGTTGCGCAGCGAGCGCTCCACGATGTCGTCCAGTTTCGCCTTGCCCCGCACGCCGTGGGTGCGCGGGCCGTAGGCCACGTTGTCGTAGATGCTCATCGGGAAGGGATTGGGCTTCTGAAACACCATGCCCACGCGCTTGCGCAGAATGGTGGGATCCATGTTTCCATAGATATCTTCGCCGTCGAGCAGCACATCTCCTGTTATTTTACACCCTTCCACCAAATCGTTCATGCGATTTAACGTTTTGAGCAGCGTGCTCTTGCCGCAGCCGGAGGGCCCGATGAAGGCGGTGATCTCCTTCTCCTCGATGGAGAGGTTCACGTCCTTCAGCGCATGAAACGAGCCGTAGTGCAGGTTCAGATTGCGTATGTCAAACTTTGCCATAGTTGCTCCTTCCGATCTTCTTCGCCACCCATGCGGACAGCGCGTTGATCCCGATGACGATCACCAGCAGCACCACCGCCGTAGCGTAGCTCTGGTTGATGTAGAGTCCCTCCTGGGAGATGGCGTACATATGCACCGACAGCGTGCGGGTGGAATCGAACAGGCTGTTCGCAATCTTGGGCACGGTGCCCGCGGTGTAGATCAGCGCGGCGGTCTCGCCCACGATGCGGCCGATTGCCAGAATCACGCCCGCCAGGATGCCCGGAATCGCCGAGGGCAGCACCACCTTGAAGGTGGTGCGCAGCCGCCCCGCGCCCAGACCGAAGCTGCCCTCGCGGTAGGAATCCGGCACCGCCAGCAGCGCCTCCTCCGTGCTGCGCATGATCAGCGGCAGCACCATGATCGACAGCGTCAGCGCGCCGGAGAGCAGCGACAGGCCCATCTTCAGCGCAACCACGAAGAACAGCGAGCCGAACAGGCCGTAGATGATCGAGGGAATGCCCGACAGAGTCTCCGCCGTGACGCGCACCAGCTTGACCAGCCGGTTGCCGCGCCGGGCATACTCGGTCAGGTAGATGGCCGCGCCGATGCCCAGTGGTACCGCGACGATCAGCGAAAGCGCCGTCATCAGCAGCGTGTTGATCAGCGCCGGCATAAGCGACACATTTTCGGAGTTGTACTCCCAGGCGAAGAGCTCCGGGGAGAGGTGGCCGACGCCCTTGATGAGGATGTAACCCACGATGGACAGAAAGACCGCCATCGTAAACGCCGCGCCCGCATACGCCGCCAGGCGCATCAGCCTTGCTTTTGTCTTTGCGCTCATAGTTTACAGCTTTGCCTTTCTCTTGATGACGGAAAACAGCAGGTTGATCAGCAGGATGAACACGAACAGCACCACCGCCGTAGCGATCAGCGCCTCGCGGTGCAGGTCGGTGGCGTAGCCCATCTCCATGACGATGTTGCTGGTGAGGGTGCGCACGCCCTTGACCAGGCTGTTGGGGATCACGGCGCGGTTGCCCGCCACCATCATCACCGCCATGGCCTCGCCGATGGCGCGTCCCACGCCCAGGATGATCGCCGCCAGCACGCCGGACTTGGCCGCGGGCAGAATCACCGAAAACACCGCGCGCTCATGGGTTGCACCCAGCGCCAGCGCGCCCTCATAGTAGGACTGGGGCACGGCGTTCAGCGCGGACTCGGACAGCGTGATGATCGTGGGCAGGATCATCATGCCCAGCAGGATGCAGGCCGCCAGCAGACTGGAACCGCTGCCGCCGAAGATCATGCGGATCAGCGGCACGATGACCACCAGGCCGAAGAAGCCGTAGACCACCGAGGGAATGCCCGCAAGAAGGGATACGGCGGAGCGCATCATCTTCGCAGGTCTGCCCGAAGCAAAGCGAGAGAGGAAGATTGCCGTCAGCAGGCCTGCGGGTACGCCGATGATTAACGCGCCCGCCGTTACGTACACGCTGCCAAGGATCATCGGCAGGATGCCGTAGATGTCGTTGCCCGGCTTCCATTTGGTGTCGGTCAGGAAATCCAGCACGCCGATTTTGAACATGCCCGGGAGTCCGTTGGCAAATAGGAAGATACAGATCAGAAAGACCGCCAGAATAGAGATACATGCGGCGAAAATGAAGAGGACCCTTGCCAGGGTCTCCTTCATTTCGCCCTTCGATTTTCGAAGGTGATTAGCCATTGATTTCGCTCCAGTCGGTGATTTCGCCCATGTAGATGGCGCGCACCTGATCCTTGGTCAGGCCCTCGATGGCGTTGTCATTGCTGACGATCACCGCGATGCCGTCCATGGCGATGGTGGTGGGAACCAGGCCAGCTTCCAGCTCGCTGTCCTTGACGGCGCGGGAGGCCATGCCGATGTCGCACACGCCCTCGATGGCGTTGTTCATGCCGGTGGTGGAGTCGCTCTGCTGCACCTCGATGTTCGCATTGGGGTTGATCGCCTCATAGGCCTCCTTCAGCTTCTCCATGACCGGGGTGACGGAGGAGGAGCCTGCCACGACGACCTTGCCCTCGACGCTGCTGCCCGCATAAGCCGGAGCGTCCTCGACGACCGCGATGTAGCCGTTCGCCTCGATGACTGCCTGGCCCTCGGCGCTGAGGATGAAGTCGATGAACGCCTGCGCTGCCTCGGAGACCTCGGCCTGAGTGGCGATGTTGAAGGGACGGGCCACGGTGTAGGTACCGGCCTTGATGTTCTCAACGCTGGCTTCCACGCCGTCGATGGCGAGGGCCTTCACGGTCTCGTTCAGGGAGCCCAGAGAGATGTAACCGATGGCGCTGGGATTGCCGGCCACGCTGGTCATCATGACGGAGGTGCTGTTGGTGATGTCCGCCTCGTCGGTGGTGTAATCGACCTTGTTGCCGTCCGCGTCCTTCTGCTCGATGCCGAACAGCTCGATGAACGCGCCGCGGGTGCCGCTGCCGTCCTCGCGGGAGATCACGTTGATTTCATTCGCCGCGCATGCGCTGCCGATGACCAGCAGCATCGCCAATACCATTGCCAGAATCTTCTTCATAAATCTTGTCCTTCCTTCTGTCTCGTTTTTTCCTTTGATCTTGGGTACAGTTCTATGCTAAGGCAGAATCGTCCGGGAAAAATACGAAAAAGATCAGAAGTTTGTAAAGTCGTCGGGATGCAGCAATCAATTTACATTCCCCAAAGCACAAAGTATCCCCGTCCCGGATTCGGGATGGGGATGACGCGCATTTCGTTTTATTTCTCCTCCGGCACAACATCGCACACGATGGGCTCCAGCCAGTCGTAGGAATCGATGACCTTGGGCTGAAGGATCAGCGTCTCCGGAACCACGTCCATGCTCTGAATCCGTAGCACCACGTGCCAGAGGGCCGTGCCGACCGCCTGTTCCTCCCATGCAGAGGAACCGGGTTCCCACGGAATCTCCTCGCCGTCCGCCGTGAATGGGCGCAGGCTCACGCCCATCAGCTCCCCGGGCAGCGGCTGGTAGCGATAGCGCACATCCAGCGTGCTCTCGAGCCTGCCGCAGTCGATTTCGGCAGAGACCACGCTCCAGCGTTCGCCCGCGTTCCGGGGAACCAGCCGCAGCGCCATGCCGTCGTCGCTGTGCTTCAGCTCGAAGGGGATCTCCACCACCCCGTCGCCTCCGCCCAGCTGAACCGAGAGCACGCACTCCAGCACCTTCGGCGCAGCGTCCGCATCCGACACGCGGCCACTGTGCATCCAGCTGACGCTTCCGTCCGGGAAGGATTGGTCGGAGGAGCCGAGGTCCTCCCACGCCGCGTTCAACACCCGCAGATCGGGCGGAAACGGCACGCCCTCCGCATCCGGTGCGGGCACAAAGTGCGTCACCACGGTGAAGCTGCTACCCGACCAGGCGGCCTCCTCGACGGTGATCACCGCGCCGCTTGCGGTCTTCAGGCGGGCCACATCGCTCTGAATGACCGCCTCCGCACCCTCCGGCGGCACGATGGGGTCTCCGGCCACGCTGTTATAGAAGTCAAGGATGCCGAAGCGCGCGCCCACGGCCAGCGCCATGCCCGCCAGCAGCAGCAACGCTGCCGCCGCGATCAGAATCTTTCGCCCCATAGGCCTGCCTCCCCTCCGCGCGTTCCTTCTCTCCGCCCGACCGATCTGCGCAAGCGCAGCGTCCGCCGCGTGCACGAAGTGCGCCGGGATCGGCGGCACCGCGCTCTGAAAGTCCCTGCGATTCATCTCCGCACCTCCTCTACCGCGTCCAGTTCGCACCGCAGGCGCTGCCGTCCGCTGCGCAGCCGCCACTTCACCGTGGTCTCCGGCAGACGCAGGATTCCAGCGATCTCCTGAATCCGATAGCCCTCCATGTAGTGCAGCACGATGGGCAGCCGCAGCTCCACCGGCAGCACCGCGATTGCGTCCGCCAGCTCCGGGTTCTCCGTCGCGGCCTGATCCGCGTAGGATTCCGGCGCCGGTGCATTTCCGCTGCCCCTGCGCCGCAGCATGCGCTTGCATTCGTTGATCAGAATGCGTGTGAGCCAGGTCTCGAAGTACTTTTCCTCCCGCAGCGTTCCACGCTTGCGCCACGCCCGGAAGATCGCCTCCTGCACCGCGTCGTCGCAGTCCGCACCACAGCGTAGCATCGACCAGGAGATGCGCCACAGCCGGTTCATGCAGCCGTGCACGCGCATGGAAAACTCCCGCTCGTTCATCGTCCATCCCCGCCTTTCTTCGCGTTCCATTTGCCCATTAGACCCCATGAATTGGCAAAAGGAGCGC
>JAUNNK010000191.1 GCA_030537335.1 Clostridia bacterium
AGGGGGCCTACGCCAAGGAGTGGAACATCAACGGCGAAAAGGCCGCGCTGAGCGTGAAGAAATAGTGGACGGGGGAGCAAGCTCCCCCGCCAGCGGCGAGGCGCCGCAGCCGGTTGCCTGTCGGCGTTTGAGCAAACGCACCCCTGCCCCCATTGATTCAAGGGGCAGGGGTGCTATGTTTCTTTTCGATAGATATTGCAGTTCATCTCACGAAATCTGACTCGAATGGACTGGTTTTCTTACGTCTGGTTTAAAAAATACTGCTTGGATTCGCTCTATGCCGTAGGGCGGGGTGCCCTCACCCCGCCGCAACGATAAATTCTGTTTACAGCACTCTCTCCAGCTCGATCACGCTGCATCTCTCCCGTTCGGAGCTTTTGCCGTCGGGCACTAAGCCGTTCTTCTCCCAGAAGCGCGCGCTCTGGGGATTGCCCACGACGCAGGCCAGCCGCACCGCGCGAAAGCCCTGCTTTCTCAGGAAATCCGTAAGTTCCTGAACAATCGCCGTGCCCTCGCCGCGCCCCTGACGCTCCGCCGCGAGGATCAGCCAGCCCAGGTAGGCCACGTCCTCCTCCGGGTAGCCGTCGATCAGATCGATCGCCGCGACCAACTTTCCTGCATTGTACAGGCCGAAGAAGTACTTGTCGCACAGCTCCTTGCCCTTTGGTAGCACCGTCAGCTCGTCGCGCAGGCTATCCAGCGTCACCTCCTCGCCCAGATGGGCGTAGTACAGCGGATTGCCCAGGCAGAGGTCGAGCAATTTCGGCAGATCGCCCTCCGTGAAGAAGCGCAGCTCATAGCGCCGGGTCAATTGCACGATGGGCAGGCGACGCGCACTCACAGCACCATCACCAGCGTGCCCGCAGTCAGCAGAATCGCGCCGATGAGGGACTTCATCGTGAACTGCTCGTGCAGGAACACGAAGGCCAGCACCAGCGTGATGACGATGCTCATCTTGTCAATGGGCGCGACCTTGCTGACCTCGCCCAGCTGCAGCGCGCGGTAGTAGAACAGCCAGGACGCGCCGGTGGCCAGGCCCGAGAGGATCAGAAAGGTCCAGCTGCGGCGGCTGATCTCCGCAAGGCCGCTCTGGGCCTTCGTCAGAAACACCATGCCCCAAGACATCGCCAGCACCACCACCGTGCGGATCGCCGTCGCCAGCGTGGAATTCACATCCGAGATGCCCACCTTCGCCAGTATGGACGTGAGCGCCGCAAACACCGCCGAAAGAATTGCAAATACCAGCCACATGCGCATTTCCTCCTTCGTAAATCGCAGAAACCGGCGCTGAGGAGCGCCGAATTACTTCTTATGGAAGCATATTCCGTTCGCAGGGACAGAAAAAGGAGACACACCGCCCGGGCATGTCTCCCCTCTGCAAACAATTACTGCTTGCTCTCGAGATACTTCTGGATGTTGGCCAGAACCTCGTCGCAATCGATGCCGTGCACCATGCATGCCTCTTCGAGGGACTCATGGATGGACGAGGGGCAGCCGATGCAATGCATGCCGGCCTGCATCAGCACCATGGCGATGCCGCGATCGTAGGTGAGCATTTCGCCCATGGTGGTCTGCTTCGTAATCTGCATAATTCTTACCTCCAATTCGGTTTCTGAATATATTATAACCGTTTTTCAGTGGAATGCAACACTTAATTTCGCAGGCTGTGCAGCGGCGCGGGAATTCTGCCGCCGCGCTGGATGAACTCCGCGGAGCCGAACTCGTGCACCGGAATCACCGGCGCGTGGCCCAGCAGGCCGCCGAACTCCACGTTGTCGCCGGGCTTGGTGCCGGGTGCGGGAATCACGCGCACCGCGGTGGTCTTGTTGTTCACCATGCCGATGGCCGCCTCGTCCGCGATGATGGCGGAGATGGTCTCGGCGCTGGTGTCGCCGGGGATGGCGATCATGTCCAGGCCCACGGAGCAGACGCAGGTCATGGCCTCCAGCTTGTCCAGGCCCAGCGCGCCGACCTCCGCCGCGTGGATCATGCCGCTGTCCTCGCTGACCGGAATGAACGCGCCGGAGAGGCCGCCCACGTTGGAGGAGGCCATCACGCCGCCCTTCTTGACCGCGTCGTTGAGCATGGCCAGGGCCGCGGTGGTGCCGTGGGTGCCGCAGCACTCCAGGCCCATCTCCTCCAGAATCGCCGCCACGCTGTCGCCCACCGCCGGAGTCGGCGCCAGGGACAGATCCACGATGCCGAAGGGCACGTTGAGCCTCCGACTGGCCTCCATGGCCACCAGCTGGCCCACGCGGGTGATCTGGAAGGCGGTGCGCTTGATGGTCTCGGCCACCACGTTCAGCGGCGCTCCCTTGACCTTCTCCAGCGCAACCTTCACCACGCCGGGGCCGGATACGCCCACGCTCACCGCGCAGTCGCCCTCGCCCGGGCCATGGAACGCGCCCGCCATGAAGGGATTGTCCTCCACGGCATTGCAGAACACCACCAGCTTGGCGCAGCCCAGGCCGTCGCGGTCGGCGGTGCGCTCGGCGGTCTGCTTCACGATCTGGCCCATCAGCGCGACCGCGTCCATGTTGATGCCCGCGCGCGTGGAGCCGATGTTGATGGAGGAGCAGACCACGTCGGTGGTTGCCAGCGCCTCGGGAATGGAGCGGATCAGCCGCTCGTCGGCCTCTGTCATGGCCTTGTGCACCAGCGCCGAATAGCCGCCGATGAAGTCCACGCCGGTCTCCTTGGCCGCAGAATCCAGCGCGAGCGCCAGCTTCTCCGGGTGCCTGATGCCGCCGGAGATCAGCGCCGCCGGGGTTACGGAGATGCGCTTGTTGACGATGGGCACGCCAAACTCGCGCTCGATGGACTGGCCCACCTTCACCAGGTTCTCCGCCTGGCGAGCGATGCGGTTGTAGACCCGGCTGCACAGCAGCTTCTCATCGTCGGTGACGCAGTTGAACAGGGAGATGCCCATGGTGATCGTGCGCACGTCCAGCTTCTGGTGGTCGATCATCTTCAGGGTCTCCATGATGTCATGGGTATTAAACACGATCCTGCCTCCTCCGTCAGATGTGGTGCATCGCATCAAAGATTTCATTTCTCTGAATGCGAATCTGCAGGCCCAGGCGCTCGCCCAGGGACGTAAGCTCCTGAGACACGCCGTCGAAATTGCAGTGCTCGGAGGAGATGTCCACGACCATGATCATGCTGAACAGGCCGGAGACGATGGTCTGGGAAATATCAAGGATGTTTACGTCGTACTCGTAGAGGATCTTCGTCACGCGGGCGATGATGCCGCGCTGATCGTTGCCCAGCACGCTGACGACCGCCTTCTTCATCTCGTTCATATTTATACACCTCACTTACGGCCTATTGTAGTGGATTGCAGCCACAAATTCAACGCACAGTCCGTTAAACCCGGCAATTTCGTATAAGGAAAAATCATGGGGCGGGATGAAGGCATCCCGCCCTACAGTGCAGAGAGAATCCGTGCAGTATTTTCAAAACCAGACATAAGAAATTCAGTCCATTCTTGCCGGACTGAATTTCGGGGTCACAGCAAACCTATGTACAGGAAAGAAGCGAAGAACCTCTGCCCCTTGAACCAGTGGGGGCAGAGGTTCGTGATCCGAACCGCGAAGCGATACGGCTGCAGGCCCCGCCTGCCGCAGTATTTTCAAAACCGAACGTAAGAAACCCGCCTCATAGCCGCCGAGGCGGGTTTCGGGGTCACAGCAAACCTATGTACAGGAAAGAAGCGAAGAACCTCTGCCCCT
>JAUNNK010000192.1 GCA_030537335.1 Clostridia bacterium
CAGCTCGGCGACGCCGTCCAGCAGCTGAGTGATCGCGTCGTTCAGATCCTCGGACAGCTCGTCGACGTCCAGATCCAGCGACAGCTCGCCGTCCTCCTCCTGGAAGATGGAATTGGTGGCGAGGGTGTAGGTTCCGGAGGTGCTGAAGTCCGTCACGTCCGCGTGGATCTCCGCGGACGTGGGGATGTCCAGGTCGAGGTCTTCGATGTCCTCCAGCTTGAGGGCCTCGCTGACGCCCGGCAGGCCGTAGCACAGGACCATCGTGAAGTTGCCCGCGTCCACGATGTGGCCGTTGGTGACCTCGATGTTGCTGTATACGTCCTCGTCGGCCAGCAGCACCGTGGCCATCAGGAAGGGCAGGGGCATTTCGACGGTCTCGCCGCAGACCTCGACCGTCTCCGTCCGCTTGGAGGCGTAGTCGATGTGCATGACCAGGTGGCCGCTCTTGCCCTTTAGATCTTCGGGCGCGATCTCCGCGCCGTCCAGCGTGTAGGTGATGCGCACGTCTACGGGCAGCGGCTCCGTGGAGACGCCCTCGTAGCGGACGTCGTTGCCGTTGGCGTTCCAGAGGATGGCGTCGCCGTCGGTGGTGAAGGTCATGTCCTCGCCGACGTTCTCGATGTCCGTCAGGCGGCTGACGTCGCGAAGCTGCGCCTCCTTGTCGCGGTTGTACAAATGCTCGCTGACGATGATTTCATTGACTTCGCCGGTCGCGTCCGCCAGCACATAGACCATTTCCTTTTTATCCTCGCGCTCCGCCAGCGCACAGGGGAGCACCGCGGTCAGCAGCATCGCCGCGGCGACGACGGCGGCCAGAATACGCTTTTTCATAGAGATTCAACCTCCTTTTCAGCTTTCACTTTCATACCCAGCGTGGTGTGGCGAATCAATCCGTCGCAGAGCATCAGCAGCGCGGGCAGGATCAGCAGCACGCACAGCATGCTCACGATCGCGCCGCGGGCCATCAGCATGCACATGGAGCTGATGATGTCGATGTCCGAGTAGACGGCCACGCCGAAGGTCGCGGCGAACAGGCCCATGCCGCTGACGATGATCGACGGCGTGGAGGTGCTCAGGGCGATGGACACGGCGTCCCGCTTGGACTGTCCAGAGGCGCGCTCGGCCTTGTAGCGGGTGGTCATCAGGATGGCGTAGTCCACCGTCGCGCCCAGCTGGATGGTCGAGATGCAGATCGGCGCGATGAACGGCAGCGACTGGCCCAGGTAGTGGGGCAGCCCCAGATTGATGAAGATCGCCAGCTCGATGACCGAGATCAGGATGAACGGCAGCGACAGGCTCTTCTCCACCAGCGCGATGATCACGAAGATCGCCAGGATGGAGACCGCATTGACCACCTGGAAGTCGTGGTCGGTGGTCTCGATCATATCCTTGGTGCAGGGTGCCTCGCCGATGAGCATGCCGGTCTCATCGTACTTTTTGAGGATGGCGGTAAGCTGGTCGAGCTGATCGTTCACCGCGTCGCTGGCGACCTTGTATTCGGAGTTGATCAGCAGCAGCTCCCAGCGGTCAGACTTCAGGATTTCCTTGATGGACGCGGGAATCATGGCCTCGGGGATTTCCGCGCCGACGACCGATTCCAGCCCCAGCACGTACTTCACGCCGTCCACCTGCTCCATCTCGTCGGTCATTGCGCAGACGGTCTTTGCGGGCAGATGCGCGTCCACCAGCAGCATGTGGGTGGACGCCACGTCAAACAGCTCACTCAATTTGCTGTTGGCGATGACGTACTCCATGTCCTCCGGCAGGCACTCGCCCAGGTCGTAGTAGACCTCGCCGTTGGTCTGGTCGTAGCCGTACCAGGCGGGATAGACCAGCAGGACGAAGACGATCAGGAAGATCGGAAATACCTTGGTCACGCCCTTGGCGAAGCCGTCCATGCTGGGGATGATGGAGCGGTGCTTCGTCTTTTGCAGCGGCTTGTCGAACACCAGGATCAGCGCGGGCAGGATGGTCACGCAACCGATCACGCCCAGCAGCACGCCTTTGGCCATGACCAGGCCCAGGTCTCGGCCCAGCGTGAAACTCATGAAGCACAGCGCCGCGAAGCCTGCGATGGTGGTGATGGAGCTGCCCACCACGGAGGTCAGCGTCTCGTGGATGGCCGCGGCCATGGCCTCCTTGTTGTCGGCGAGGCGCTCGCGCTGCTCGTTGTAGCTATGCCAGAGGAAGATGGAGTAGTCCATCGTCACCGCCAGCTGCAGCACGGCGGACAGTGCCTTCGTGATATAGGAAATCTCTCCCAGGAAGTAATTGGTGCCCAGGTTTAACAGGATCGCCATGCCAATGCTCGCCAGGAACACGAAGGGCACCAGCCAGCCGTCCAGGAAGAGCATCATCGCCGCGCAGGCCAGCACGACCGCGATGCCGACATAGATGGGTTCCTCCTGTTCGCATAGATCCTTCAGGTCCGTGACCAGCGCGGACATGCCGGAGACGAAGCACTGTTTGCCCGCCACCGCGCGGATGTCCCGAATGGCGTCCATGGTCTCGTCCGCGGAGGTGGAGGTGTCGAAGAACACAGCCATCATCGTGGCGTCGCCGGAGTTGAAGGCGTTGTAGATCTTGTCCGGCAGCAGCTCCATGGGGATGGAGAGATCGGCGAAGGAGTCGTACCAGATGACCGACTCCACGTGATCCGCTTCCTCGATCCGCGCCTTCAGCGCGGCCACGTCCTTGAGCGGCATATCCTCCACGATCACGAAGGAGAACGCGCCCTTGCCGAAGTCGTCCAACAGCGCGTCCTGGCCGATGACCGTGTCCATGTCGTCGGGCAGGTAGTTGAGCATGTCGTAGTTGATGCGGGTGGCCGCCATGCCCAGCACCGACGGAACCATCAAGATCAGCGCAACGATCAGTATGGGAATGCGGCACTTGACGACCGCTTTGGAAAAACGCATAGCAATAGAAGCCTCCCTTCCAATTTACTCGATGTCGATTTCGATGACGTCCGGCTGCTGATGGCGGATGATCTTGACCGCGCACAGCGCCACGCACAGGTTGAGGATTCCCTCCGCCAGGAGCGACATGCCCAACAGCATCGTGACGATCCGGGCGCTCTCTGTGGGCCGGAACACCAGTACTGCGCCGATGACGCCCGCGATGATCGCCAGCGAAAGGATCAGCCACCAGGTGCGCAGGCCGAAGCGCCGGGCATCCAGTGCAGTTTGGATCTTGAACAGGCCGTCCGCCAGGATGGCGATGCCCAGCACAATGCACAGAAAGCTCATCATGTTCTCCGGCCGGATCAGGATGACGACGCTGAGTGCGATCAGCAGAATGCCGAAGGCCAGGTCGAATTGAAAGGCCAGCCGGTACAGGTCCTTGGAAAAGTAACCGATGAGTTTGATCACGCCGAACACAATCAGCACAATGCCGACGATGATGCCGATCAGCGACAGCGACATATCCGGCTTCGCAATGAGCAGAATCCCCAGTGCGCACAGGATCGCAGAAATGATGATATAGCCAATTTTGGCGGTTCGGAGTGCTTTGACAGAGCGCATGTATTTCTCCTCCTTTGGATGATCCCTTTTGTAGAACAGAAGTATAGCAGAACTGTTCGCTCAGGCAAATGGGCAAACTGCCGCCTCTGCTCAAAAATTGGGCATTCTGTCCAATTTGGCCAAAATCGAGTAGGAGGGGGTGATTAACCCCCGTCCTCTCACCGCACCGTGCGTACCGTTCGGTACACGGCGCGTC
>JAUNNK010000193.1 GCA_030537335.1 Clostridia bacterium
TTCACCACATCAAGAAGGAGAACATCGGCCTGATCGAGGTCATGGGCCTGTTCATCCTGCCCGGACGGCTGGTGCAAGAGCTTGCCGGTCTGGAGAAGTATCTCACCGGCGAGGTCGCGCAGAATTGCGCCCCGACGGCGGACGACCCGCTTGCAAAGCACTACGCTTGGGTGCAGGAGATCGCCGCAAGGACGGGCACGCAGCTCAGCGCTGAGGAAGCGCAGGTTGCCCTGCGCGCGGGCCTTGCCGACAAGTGCGCGCAGGTGCTTGCGGACGCGGGCGTCTACAAGAACGACGACGCGGGCAATGCGGGCGTGCTCCGCTTCCTGGAGAGCATCGGTTACAAGAAGGCCTGACCCATGCATGCAAAATGCCGCCGGAACGAAACCGGCGGCATTTGTAATATGAAAGGTTATGCCTGCTGGAAGTCCCGGCGGAGGATGGCGTAGAGCTCCACGTCCACGAAGCGGCCCTTGTTCAGCAAGCGCTGGCGGAGAGTTCCCTCCTTGCGCATGCCGCACTTGCGCATCACCGCCCCGGAGGCAGGGTTTTCGGTCTCATGCTGGGCCTCGATGCGGTTCAGGTTCAGGCTTCGGAAGCCGTAGCGGATCAGCTCCTTCAGGGCCTCGGTCATGATGCCCTGGTTCCAAAATGCGCGCGAGAGGGAATAGCCCACCTCGGCGGAGGCGTTCTCCCGCTGAATCCACATGAAGCCGATGGTGCCGATGATCTGCCCCGTGGCCTTCCATTCGATGCCCCAGCTGGCGGGCTCGCCCAGGCGGTACTTGCGCAGCATGTAGCGCAGGTAGCTGCGGGATTCGCCGATGCTCCTGTGCGCGTCCCAGAGTACGTAGCGCGCCACCTGGGGATCGCAGCTGTAATTGTAGATGTCCTGCGCATCGCGTATGTTGAGCTTGCGCAGCCGCAGACGCGGGGTCTCAAGGGTCGGCATGTAGCCGTATACAGCGTCCATTTGAATCGACGGCCTCCGTGTTAGATGAGATGACTCGCCATGCAGATGGCGATCTGGGTCTTGGCGTCGCGAATCTCGCCGCGCAGCACCATGGCCAGCGCCTCCTTAAAGGGCAGCTTCACCAGGTTCAGGAACTCGTCCTCGTCCGGGCAGGCGTCGCTCTGACGCAGCTTGCGCGCCAGGTACAGCGAGATGCGCTCGTTGGAGAAGCCGGGCGTGGTGAAGGTGTCGGTCAGGTGCAGCCAGTCGTCCGCCTCCAGGCCGGTCTCCTCCTTCAATTCGCGTTTGGCCGCAAGCAGGCGATCCTCGTCCACGCTGTCCAGCTTGCCCGCCGGGATCTCCAGCAGAATCTGGTCGATGGGCGCGCGAAACTGGCGCACCAGGTAGATATTTCCCTCGCCGTCGATGGGCAGCACCGCGGACGCGCCCACGTGCACCGCGATCTCCCGCTTGGCCGCCTTGCCGTTGGGCAGCTGGTTGGTCACGTGATCGATGTGCAGTATGATGCCGTCAAAGACACGCTCACGGGAGAGGTTTTTCTCCATGATGGAGTCGTCGTTCTGAAAAATCATGCTTCTGACCTCCGTTTTCTTCTTGCGACGGAGAGATATTCGACCAACTGGTGCTCAATTCCTGCCATTTTCCTCTAGCCAAACGCGGGAATTTGTTGTATAATGAAATTGGAACCCAATAGCTGAAAGGAGATGGTTTTGTTGATACAGATTATTTTGGGCGATAAGGGCAGCGGAAAAACCAAGCGTCTGATTGATCTTGTAAACGAATCCCTGAAGAATGAACACGGCGATATTATTTTTATCGATGACGATAAGAGATATATGTACGACCTCCGCCATGAGATCCGCTTTGTAGACGCCAGCGAATATCCGGTGGGCCACAAGTGCCAGGCCAGCGAGATGCTGGGCTTCATCTGCGGCATGCTGTCTGCAAACTTCGATCTCTCTCTGATCGCGATGGACGCCTTCATGAAGCTGGTGCGCACGCCTCTGGACGATCCGGAGATGAAGGCCTTCTTCGAGAAGCTCGAGGCCCTCTCCGAGGCGCATCACTGCAATTTCCTGATCTCCGTGAGCGCGCCGGCAGAGTCCGTGCCCGAGTACATCCGGAAGTACGTCATCTGATTTTTTGAATAGGAAACCGCAGGCCGTCCGCCGTTTGCGCGGACGGCCTTGCCTGTGAACGGAGGAAAGATGGGAAAGTGGATCAGGCTGGCGGTGGCGCTGATCGTCATCGCGGTGCTGCTATACCTTGGCTATGCGGTGGTGCAGGGAACCTTTAACTTCCTCAGCGGCGCGGATCTGAGCGCCGGGGAGCCGGATCCGATGTTTGCCGAGGAGCCGGAGTTGCCGACCCGACCGCCGGAGCTGGACGCGGAGGAGGAACAGATCGAACATCCCACCCTGGACGACTACGTGCCGGAGGTGGAGACCCCCGTGGACAAGACCGTGGAGGAGCTGATCGAGGAGGCGAAGGCCGCTGCATGACGTCGCGTCCGGGGCGCATATGCTGCCTCGGAGGGGATTGCATGCATGTGCGCGAGGACTTGAGGGTGGCCGTCGTTGTCACGGCGGTGGGAACCGGTCTGGGCTTCGCCTCTGGGCGCACCCAAGCGGTGTTCTGTGCCCAGACCGCGCGCACGTCCTGGCTGGGCGCGGTGTTCTCGGCGCTGGTCTTTGGACTGCTGACGGCGATGCTCTGCCACCTGAAGCGACGCACCGGCGCCCAGCGCTTCCCCGGGGTGTACCGGCGGCTGCTGGGCTGCCACGCCGGGAAGCTGATCGGCGGATTGTACGCTGCGGCGCTCATCGTCGCTGCGGTTCTGCTGCTGAGCGCTACGGCAAAGATCGGCGCGCTGGTGCTTCCGCTGCGCCATGGGGCCCTGACGGGCGCGCTGACGGCGCTACTGCTTTCAGGGATCGTCGCCGCGCTGGGCGATGGCGCGCTGGCCTGCGTGGGTGGCGCGTATCTGGCGCTGCTGCTGATGCTGGAGCTTGCGCTGTGGCGCTTCGGCGGAAGGCCGGATCCCGCGCGGCTTCAATTCGTCGTGGATCTCCAGCTTGCAGACAGCGTAGCTGGAGCGCTTATTCTGGGCGCGCTGTGCGCCTGCATGAGCACCGCGCTGTCGGCGGGCGTTGTGGTGCGCATGGCGGGCGGCCGAAGCAGTCCCTGCGGCGTGGGCCTGTTCTGCGTGCTCCTTTACCTGCTGGTGCAACTGACGGGAAACGCCGCGCTCCAGCGCCAGCAGCAGGAGGTGCTGTCCCTGCGCACGCCCTTCGTGGCGCTGACCGCGCTGTGGGGCAAGCTGGGCTTCTATCTGAGCGCCGGACTGATCTTTCTGGGCGCGACGACGGCGCTGACCGGCGTTCTGCGGGCATTCATGCCGGTCAAGAGTGATCGGCGGGACTTTTATGGATGTTAAATTATGAAAATTTCGTACTTTTTCATTGATCTTGGAGCGAAAATGGGCTATAATACATCTTGTGTCAATACGCTCACTAGCCCCGAGCTTAAGGCATGATGCGCAAAAGTCCTGACCACACTTTTTCGCAAAAGCATTGAGAACTTATTTGGAGGAATTACTCGTGAGTACTTATATGGCGAATCCCCAGAACGTCGAGCGTAAGTGGTACGTCATCGACGCAGAGGGCATGGT
>JAUNNK010000194.1 GCA_030537335.1 Clostridia bacterium
GAACAAGTACTGCCGCTTCTGCAAGAAGCACACCAGCCACAAGGAAACCAAGTAAGTCCCGGCCGAAGTAAGACAAGGATGTGAAATCATGGCAAACGCAGTGGAGAAGAAGGACAAGCCCAGTTTCTTCCAGCGCATTGGCAATTTCTTCAAGCGCATCGGCCGCTACTTCAAGAACATGTGGCACGAGCTCAAGAAGGTTACCTGGCCCGCGAAGAAGGACGTTCTGAATTACTCTCTGGTCGTATTCGCGTTCATGGTGATCATGGGCGTCATCATTGGCGTGATCGATTTCGGCTCCGGCGCCCTGATCGATTGGATCATCAAGCTCTGATTCTGAGGAACGGAATATGTCAGAGAACTCTGAGATCAAGTGGTATGTGGTTCATACCTACTCCGGATATGAAAACAAGGTGAAGGTCAACCTGGAAAAGTCCGTTGAGAACAACGGCCTTCAGGACAAGATCGTCGAGGTTTGCATTCCGGTGGAAGAAGCCGTAGAGATCAAGAATAACAAGCGCCGCACGGTGCAGCACAAGCTGCTGCCGGGTTACGTTCTGGTCAAGATGCTGATGAACGAGGAAACCTGGTACATCGTGAGAAATACCCGCGGCGTGACCGGATTTGTGGGGGCCGGCAACAAGGCTACGCCCCTGTCCGAAACGGATTTCGCCTCCGTGTTCGATTCCGTCCCCCAGACGCGGCTCGACATTCAGGTGGGCGACAATGTGCGCATCCTCTCGGGCCTGTTTGAGAACTTCAGCGGCAAGGTGACGCAGATCGATCTGGAGAACCAGAAGATCAAGGTCGTCGTGCCCATGCTCAAGCGGGAGACCGACGTGGAACTCAACTACGACGAGGTCGTGCGCGAGGACTGATCCGGTTCAAGCAACTGTAAGCCCGCACCGCTCGGGTTTCAGGGAGTGGGAGGGACGTACTCATCCGTCCCGCATCACCACATCAAATAGAGGAGGATACCCAGTATGGCAAAGAAAGTTACTGCGCTTATCAAGCTGCAGGTTCCTGCCGCCAAGGCTACGCCCGCACCGCCGATCGGCCCGGCCCTCGGCCAGCACGGCGTGAACATCCCCGGATTCTGCAAGGAATTCAACGACCGCACTGCCAGTCAGGCGGGCCTGATCATCCCGGTCGTCATCACCGTGTATCAGGATCGTTCCTTCACGTTCATTACCAAGACGCCTCCGGCGGCCGTTCTGATCAAGAAGGCCTGCGGCATCGAGACCGCTTCCGGACGTCCGAACAAGGACAAGGTCGCCAACATCACCAAGGCTCAGGTCAAGGAAATTGCCGAGCTGAAGATGAAGGACCTGAACGCGGCTTCCATCGAAGCGGCAATGAGCATGATCGCCGGCACCGCACGCTCCATGGGCGTCGTCGTCGTCGACTAATCCGAAGCAGCGACTTATGTGGGAGGGCTTTTGCCCGTCTGACCACGAGGAGGATGTATAATGAGTAAGGGTAAGAAATATTCCGACAGCTTGAAGCTGATCGACCGCACCAAGCAGTACGATCCCGAAGAGGCGATCGAGCTGGTGAAGCAGACCGCCAAGGCCAAGTTCGACGAGACCATCGAAATCTCCGTTCGCCTGGGCGTTGACCCCCGCCATGCAGACCAGCAGGTCCGCGGCGCGGTTGTTCTCCCGCACGGCACCGGCAAGACCGTTCGCGTGCTTGCCTTCGTGAAGGAAAACCGCATCGAGGAAGCCAAGGCTGCCGGCGCGGATCTGATCGCGGATGACGAGATCATCAAGAAGATCCAGGGCGGCTGGTTTGAGTTCGATGCCTGCGTCGCGACTCCCGATATGATGGGCGTCGTTGGCCGTCTGGGCCGCATCCTGGGCCCCAAGGGCCTCATGCCGAACCCGAAGTCCGGCAGCGTGTCCCCTGACGTGACCCGCATGATCAGCGATATCAAGGCTGGTAAGGTTGAGTACCGCGTTGACAAGACCGCCATCATCCACTGCCCGGTCGGCAAGGCCTCTTTCGACGCCGTCAAGCTCACCGAGAACCTGCGCACCCTGATGGAAGCCATCATCAAGGCGAAGCCGGCAGCGGCGAAGGGCGCTTACATCAAGTCCGCCGTGCTGTCCTCCACCATGGGCCCTGGTATCAAGCTCAATTCCCTGAAATTCTGACTTTAGAATATATGGGAGGCTCCGGTTTTCCCGCAATTGCGGGCCGGAGCCCTTTCATGGATCGATTGTCAACCAAAATTAATATATAGGTTGACAATTCTGCGAAAAATAAAGGGGGCAAAACCGATGAAAAGCAAGACTCTGTTCCTCACCCGCGCCGCGCTGCTGGCGGCGGTCATGTGCATTCTGGCCCCGATTTCCATCCCGATCGGCCCGGTGCCGATCACGCTGGGCGTGTTCGCGGTGATGCTGGCGGGCACGATTCTCAACTGGAAGGAGGCTGGAGCGGCGGTACTGGTGTACCTGCTGCTGGGCGTCATCGGACTTCCGGTGTTCTCCTCGGGCAAGAGCGGCCCCGCGGTGCTGGTGGGCCCCACCGGTGGCTACCTGTGGACCTTCCTGTTCATGGCGATCATCATCGCGCTGTTCAGCGGGAAGGATCGCGGAAATCGCGTGAAGGAGACCGTATTTGCAGTGATCGGCTGTCTGGTCGCGCTGCTGGTGTGCTACTTCTTCGGCACGCTGCAGTTCATGCACGTGGCGAGCTACGATCTGAAGTCCGCTCTGGCCGTCTGCGTGTATCCCTTCGTCGCGGTGGACGTCGCCAAAGCGGTCGTGGCCTCCGTGCTGGGCATCCAGATCCGCAGCCGCCTGCGCAAGGTCGGCATCGGCAAGTGATTTAGAGCAGTACAAGCTGCTTCAGCTCCCGATCCAGCGCCGCGTAGAAGCGCGAGATGTGCAAGCCGTCCACCAGCGCGTGGTGGCACAGCAGTGTCAGCGGCAGTAGGACGCGGTCGTCTCGAAGCTCCGCCTTTCCCCAGGTGATCCGGGGATTGCTGTCCGCAGGCGTCGGCGCAGGTTGGATCAGGGAGGTGTAACTCATCCAGGGGAGGGTGCTGATGAAGAAGCAGGGGAGCGCGTCCCCACCCTCCTCGATATTGCCGTCCATCCGGGCGGCATTTTTGCGTTTCTCGGCGTAGGGCAGGAATTCAGGAAGCGGAAGGTCGGTGCGCACCTGGCAATAGGCGTAGGTCTCATCATCCTTGGCCACGATGAAGGAGCTGGGGCAGACGTCGAATTCCCAGATTTCGCCGTCCACGATGCGCTGGCGCAGCTGGGGTACCGAATTCGCGGCTCTTGCCACGCAGTGCAGCAGCGTGAGGAAGAAGGGACTGCCGCTGCGCGCGCGGTAGTCGGTTAGCGCCGTGACGTCCACCTCGGCGGTCAGGCCCACGTAGGGGTAGGCCATGGCGGAGAAGTAGGCGAAGTGGTCGCGCCGGGGATAGGATGCGAGGTCGATTCTGTGCGCGCCGGGGATGGTTTTCATGGAAGCGATCTCCTTTGACATGGTGTGGATAGACAAAGCGGCCCGATGCGCAATTGCACCAGACCGCTTGTATGGGCTTTAATCCCTGGACAGGATGGTCTTTTCGGTGTCGTGATCGAAGAAGTGGAGGCGGTTGACGTCGA
>JAUNNK010000035.1 GCA_030537335.1 Clostridia bacterium
ATGGCGCTGGAACAGCTCCCCGAGGGGCATCCGGAGAACGATCCGATGCTGGTCGTGGAGGAAGAGGAGGACTAAGGGGGAATCATGCTCTACACGGTGTTGCGAACGCTGATCGTCGCGCTGGGCTGCACGGCTGCGGGCGTTGCCGCCATGCACATGCTGCAGGTACAGCGCTACCAGATCCCGGAGCTGCGCAGGCTGCTGCGCCGCTACGGCGACCGTACGCTGCGGCCGGACGTGCTGATTGCGGCGGCTGTGGCGGTGATCGACTGGTACCTGCCCATCCTGCTGTCCCTGGCCATCCAAAAGGAGGAGTTCCGGGAATCGCTGTCCCGGTGGATGGCGCTTGGACTGTTCGCAATCGTCGCAGCTCTGCTGTTCTGGTTGCGGCTGCGCCTGCCAATGAAGAAGCCCTTCGCCGTCACCCGGCGCATGTTCCGGCTGATCCTTCTGGTGTTCTGCATCAATCTGGCGGGCTGCATCCTGCTGCCGCTATTGTCGATCACGCCCTACCTGCTGTTTGCGGGCGCAGATTACGTGGTGCTGGCGGCGGCAGTGATCCTGCGTCCCATGGAGGACAGGATCAACGCGGGCTTCTACAATTCCGCACGGTCCAAGCTGGCGAAGCGCACCGACCTGATCCGCATCGGCGTCACCGGCAGCTTCGGCAAGACCAGCTGCAAGCAGATTCTCAAGACACTGCTGTCGGAAAAGTACCGCGTGCTGGCCACGCCGCCTAGCTTCTCCACCGCCATGGGGGTGTCCCGCGTGGTGAACGAGCAGCTGAGGCCGGACCATCAGGTGTTCATTGCGGAGATGGGTGCGCAGCACAGGGGCGAAATCAAGGAGCTGGCAAAGCTGGTCTCCCCGAAGATCGGCGTCATTACCTGCGTGGGCAACGCCCATCTGGATACCTTCGGCTCCATCGAGGCCGCCGCCCAGACCAAATTTGAACTGATTCAGGCCCTCCCGGAGGACGGCATGGCCTTCTTCGGCTCCGACGCGAGCTATGGCGATCGGCTGTACAAGCTGTGCAAGGCCGAGAAGTACCGCACGAACATCGGTGCGGAGGTGGAGTGCTACATGCGCGCCGAGAACGTGGAGACCGGAACCTCCGGCACGCGCTTCGAGCTGATCTGCTCCGACGGCGCGCGGGCCTGGATGCGCACCCGCCTGCTAGGCGAATACAATGTGCGCGACATCGCGCTCTGCACTGCGGTGGCCCACAAACTGGGCATGACCATGGACGAGATCGCACGGGGCGTGGAGAAGCTCAAACCACTGCGCCACCAGCTTCAGTTGGTCTCAAAGGACGGGATCAATCGGATCGACGACTCCGGAAACGCCCTTCCCGAGGGCGCGGCGGAGGCACTGCGGGTGCTGCGGGACTTTCCGGGGCGCAGAATTCTGGTCACGGCGGGGCTCACAGAGCTGGAGAGCGACGCGGAGGACAAGAACTTCGCCTTTGGCACGCAGATCGTGGGCTGCGCGGACTACGTCATCCTGATCGGCCCGGAGCAGACCCGCGCGCTGATGGGCGGTCTGATGAGCCGAAAATTCCCCAAGTCCTCTGTGCGCATGGTGCAGGACGAAGATGACGCTGCCGTGCTGGCCTTGGAAATCGCCGAAAAGGGCGACAGCGTGCTCTACGAGGGCGTGTGGCCGGAAGCGGACGGGAACTGAGTTCCTCCGAGCCTACGACAGTGGAGATTGCGGCGCGTGCCAGGTTGATGTTGAGGCTGCGCAAATCTGACTGTAAAGCATTGAAACCGATCACTCCGTGCGGAAGGCACGGATGCATCGCTCTACCCTCTGTCGTTCATCGCGGCAGAGGGTGCTTTGTATACCTGCAATCGGCTCCAACGCAGCGCCCGTTCGGGCGTGTACGCCAACCTTACGGCTTCGGACGGTGCGGACACACCTCCCTTCTCAAACGGGGCGTGCGGGTATGAAACTAGAAAATGGACACATTTGCACGAAAAAACGGTCTATCGCCGCCCTGCGGCAGGGTGTATAATGGCATCAGAAAGTGCGGAAAGTGGAGAGGGCGCAATGAAGATCACGATTATCAACGGTCAGAATCACAAGGGGAGCACGCGGATGATCGCCCGGGAGCTGGCGGAGAAGGTGGGCGGCGAGATTTCGGAGTTCTTCCTGCCGAGGGACTTCGACGAGCCCTGCCTGGGCTGCTACAGCTGTTTTAAGGCGGACATGACCCACTGTCCCCACTACGAAAAGCTGCGGGCCATCACCGAGGCCATGGATGCAGCGGATCTGATCATCCTCGACAGCCCGGTGTATGTGTTCCACGCCAGCGGACAGATGATGTCGCTGCTGGATCACTACGGCACGCGCTGGATGGTGCACCGGCCCGAGGAGAGCATGTTCCGCAAGCAGGGCGTTTGCATCAGCACGGCGGCGGGCGGCGGCATGGCTGCCTCCAACCGGGACATGGCCGACAGCCTGGAGTTCTGGGGGCTGGCAAAGGTGTACAGGCTGGGCTTCGGCGTGCAGGCGACGCGCCCGGAGGAGATCCCGCCGCGCATTCAGAGGAAGATTCATCGCGCGACGGATCGCCTGGCGAAGCGCATCCGCAAAAATGTGGGCAAGCTGGGCGTTACGCTGCGGGGCCGGTTCTGGTTTACCATGACGCGGCTGATGCACAAGCTGGCGAAGCAGCCCGCGGAGCCGGACTACTCCTACTGGGAGGCGCGCGGCTGGCATGGCAGCGCGCGGCCCTGGAAGAAGGCGGGAGCGTGATGGAGGACATGGAGAAGGGAGACTGTTCCTGCAAAAAGAGGAAGTGCCCGCGCCACGGGGACTGCGCGGCCTGCCGGGCACATCATGCGCAGACAGGGCGCTGCGTGGCCTGCGAGCGGGAGCCCAGGGGACTGAAGCGCCTGATGCGGAAGCGGGAGAGATAGACGGAGGGCAAAGAGATGTGTACGAGCATCGTATTCAATGGAAGGCAGACCATCGTGGGATGGAATCTGGATATCCTCGACATGGAGTACCGCGTGTCGGCGGGGGAGGATCGGGTTTGCATCGAGATCAACGACGCGAAGGAAGGCTGGCTGCCGCTGTTCGGCGCGAACGCCCGGGGCGATTTCGTCGCCATGCCCACCTGCTGGCCCTACGACAGGCGCAGCGACCCCAGCGAGGGACGGCAGAGCAACCTGCTGGTGCTGGACATCGACCTGCTGCTGGAGAAGAGGGTGCTGGGTGAGCTGCGGGAAATCGCCGAATCGGGCGCGGTTTGCAGCGTGCCGGGTATGAGCTTTCAGGCGCAGCTCAGCGACCGCGAGGGAAATGTATTGCAGATCGTGCCCGGTCAGGGAAGCCGCTTTCTGGAGAAGCCGCGCTTTTCGGTGATGACGAACTTCTCGCCCTTCAAGGGGGACAGCGAGCTGCATCCCTGGATGGGTCTGGACCGCTACAATGCGGCGGTGGAGGCGCTGGAGGCTGCGGATGAGGATTTCGGCGTGGATGCGTGCTTCGACGTGCTTCGGAAATGTTCGCAGACGGTATGCCCCACGGTGGTTTCGATGGTTTTTGATGTGGCGGAGAACGCCGTCTACTGGTGCGAAGGGCAGAACTGGGAGGAAATTCGCGTGCAGCGGATGCGCGGGAAATGCGAATGAAGAAAAAGAGAATCCTTGGAATTGCCGTCTGCGCGGCGCTGCTGATCGTGGCGGCGCTGGTTGCGCAGCGGACGATTTCCATGCAGAGCCGCTTCGACGGCTCGCGGGTGCGCAACCCCGACGCCTATCTGCTCACGTTCAGCTGCATAAACCAGGACGACGCCCACAGCATGCACATGGAGAAGGGCGATCTGCTCCGCGTGGATTATGAGATTCAGCGGGGCCGGGTGGATGTGCGCGTGGAGACGGAGGAGGGGGAGATGATCTATCGCGGCGACCGCGTGGACAGCGGCAGCTTTGCATTGCCCGCCGTGCGCGCCGGGGAGTACCGGGTGTCCGTGCACGCCGAAAAAGCGGCGGGCAGGTTGTCCTTCACTGTGGAGAGGGAGGCTGCGCCATCCTTTTCCTGACAATTCAAAATTTTTTTTCGGAAGCAGGGTGGGAAAGGCGTGGAAGTGCAGAAAACTCGGATTGACGGCCTTCGGCGGCGGTGCTATGATCGGTAGCACCGCCGCCATGCGTTTCTGTGCGGCGCGGAAGAAATGCGGGCTCGGGAGGTGGAGCATATGGCGGAAGCGAGGCTGGACAGGCGGAGCGAGACGCGGTCGCTGCTGCAGCGCTGGGGCGGCACGATGGAGGACATCCGGCGGCTGGAACGGGAGCGCGATGCGCTGCGGCAGTGGGCCGAGGATGCGCGCTGCACGCTGCGGGGGCGGAGTCTGGACGGACTGCCGCGCGGCGGCGGGGCGCACGACCTAGGCGACGTGGTGGAGGCGGCGATGCAGCGGTCGGAGATGTACGCGGAGCAGTCGCTGCGCATCGACGGCGAGATTGCGGAGCGTCTGCGCCTGCGCAACGAGGTGGAGGGGCTGGTGCGCCGCCTGCAGCCGGTGCAGGAGCGGGTGATCGTGCTGCGCTATGCCGAACGCCATCCCTGGCGGAGCATCGCGCTGCGCCTGAACTACGACGAGGGGCACGTGCGTCGGATCGAGACGCAGGCCGTGGACTGGATCGGCGCGCGGATGGAGAAGGGGGAGAGCGCCTGAACGCAGGTTTCCGGAAAGGATGCGCGTTTCTGCGCGCCTGGACATGGTAGTATGACAGCATCCGATGCGAATCGGGGCGGGGGAGCGATCCTCCGCCCCTTTCTCGCGCCAATTCACCTGCGGCCATGAATGGGGCTGCGCCGAAAGGAGGGAGGAAATGGAAAATGAAAGGGAGGCGGCTGCGAAGGAACGGAGAATCGTGCGCACCTCGGAGGTGATCGCACCGGCGTACCACGGGCTCTGGCGGGACGTGCGCGCCGGGCGGCATCGGGAGTACTGGCTCCGGGGCGGGCGTGGGTCGGGGAAGTCCAGCTTCATCAGCGCGGCCATCCTGTTCGGCATGCTGAAGCACCCCAACGCCAGCGCGATGATCTACCGGCGCGTGGCCGCGACGCTGCGGGAGTCGGTGTACGAGCAGATGGTCTGGGCCATCGAGCGCTTCGCCCTGCGGGACTGCTTCGAGTTGCGCCTGACGCCGCTGGAAATTCGCTGCATCCCCACGGGGCAGCGCATCCTGTTTCGCGGCGCGGACAATCCCGGAAAGTCGAAGTCGATCAAGCTCGCGAAGGGCTACTTCGGCTACCTGTGGTTCGAGGAGCTGGCGGAGTTCGGCGGCATGGAGGCGATTCGCAGCCTGCGCGCTTCGGTGCTCCGGGGCGGCGACCCGGGGATCACCTTTTGCAGCTACAATCCGCCGCCCAGCGCGCAGAGCTGGGTGAACGCCGAGGCGCTGCTGCCCCGGGAGGGCAGGCTGGTGCACAGCAGCAGCTATCTGGATCTGCCGCAGGCGTGGCTGGGGGATGCGTTTCTGGCCGAGGCGGAGCTTCTCAAGGCCGAGGATGGGCGGGTCTATCGCCACATGTACCTGGGCGAGGCCACCGGCAGCGGCGGGGGCGTGTTTGAGAACCTGCGGCTGCGCACCATCCCCCAGGAGCAGATCGATCGCTTCGGTGCGGTGTATTCGGGGCTGGACTTCGGCTGGTTCCCCGATCCGCTGCACTTCGTGCGCTGTGCCTACGACGCGGCGCAGCGCAGGCTGTGGATCTTCGACGAGTACCGGACGGTGAAGACATCCAACCTGGACGTGTTTCTTCATCTAAAGGAGAACATGAACCTTTCGGCGACCGAGGAGGTGATCGCCGACAGCGCGGACATGAAGTCCATCGGCGACATGCGCTCCTACGGCATGCGCTGCATGGCTGCCATGAAGGGCCCGGGCAGCGTGCGTGCCAGCATGCGCTGGCTGCAGGGGCTGCGAGAGATCGTGATCGATCCCCAGCGCTGTCCGGCGGCGGCGAGGGAGTTTACCGAGTACGAGTATGAGCGCGGCGCGGACGGCAGCTTCGTGGAGGCGTATCCCGACCGCAACAACCATGCCATTGACGCGGTGCGCTATGCGACCAACCGGATCTGGCTGCGCTGCGGCGCGTGAGCATGAGAGAAGAGAACGGAGGAATGCAAGATGTGGGAAAGGCTGAAGGAGTGGCTGCAGCGGCGCATGGCGGCGGGCGTGCAGGACTGCGGCGCGCCCCTGGACGACTTTGTCGCCCGATATGAGGACGGGGAGGGCGAGAACATCACGGCGATCATCGCCGGAAAGCTGGCGATGCTGGCCTTTGCCGACAGTGCGCTGATGGTGGAGGATGGCAACTGCCCGGAGGCGCCCGGCGCGCGCGTGGAGCTGATCCGGAATCTGCTGATGGAGCTATGGCACAACGACGCGGGCTGGATCACCGCGCAGATGCTGGGCAAGGGCGGAAAGCTGCTGCTGCCCACCTATGACAACGGTGCGCTGCATATCCGCGCGATCGATCAGTCGCGCATCGCCATCCGGGAGATGGACGGCAGTCGGATCGCGGCGGCAACCTTGCTTGCAGACGTGGGCGAGGTGCAGGGCCGGCAGTGCTCGCTGCTCGCGGACTACGAGCGCTGCGGCGGAGACCAGCGCATCTGTTACCGGGCCGTCCGCAGCGACGGCGCAGCGCTGCCGCTGGACTGCGTGGCGCGCTGGGCGGGGATCACCCCGGAGATCGGCGTGTCCGGCACGGATCGCCTGCTGTTTGCCTACCTGCGCTGTCCCCGGGACAACCGCCGGGAGCGCAGGCTGTACGGCGTGCCCATCACCTACGGCGCGGAGCGGGCCATCGCAGAGCTGGAGGAGCACGGGCGCATCTACCGCAGGGAGTACAAGCTGACCCGTCCGATGCTGGGCCTGGATTCCAGCCTGTGGCGGGGAAGCGGCGCACAGCAGGCGGAGGGCGGCGCGGAGATCGACCGGCTGCGCAGAACCGTGCAGGACAGCGACGATCCTTTCGTGCCCTTCGACAGCATGAGCCTGGAGGGAAGGGGCATCTGGCAGTACTACGCGCCGGAGATTCGCTACGAGGCCATGGATGCGCGCCAGCAGATGCTGCTGCGCCGCGTGGAGCGCGCCTGCGGACTCTCCCAGGGCATCCTGACGGAGCGCCAGAACGTGAACTACGCCAATCGCGACGAGGTTCGCGCGGCGCAGTACGATACCTTCAGCGTGGTGCGCGCCATCCGCGACGAGTGGGAGCGCGCGCTGGAGGATCTGGCCTACGCCATCGACGTGCTGGCGGAGCGCTTTGCAATCACGCCCGCCGGGGCGCGTGGACAGTACGCTCTGCGCTTCGACTGGGACATGAGCCTGATCGAATCCACGGATCAGACCTTTGAGCAGCTGCGTGCGCTCCACAGCAAGGATCTGCTGGACGGCGCGGAGCTGCGTCAGTGGGTGCTGGGCGGCAGCCTGAAGGACAACCGCCAGGCGATCGACGCGATCCGGGAGGGCCGGGTCGGAAACTGAAGGGCGGTATCGGAGCCGTGTTCCCTGTGAGCGCAGCTTTTGCATACAAAGAACCCGGCCGCGGGGGAGGATCAGCGGCGCGCATGTGGGCGCGACCACGTAAAAAAGCGTAGCGGAAAGGATGAGAGCATGAAGCGAGAGGAACTGAACCGTATCTTTGAAGGCGCGACCAAGGAACAGATCGATCAGGTGATGGCCCTCAACGGCGCGGATATCACCCGTGAGCAGCAGCGCGTGCGGGCCGAGCTGGAGGACGCGACGGCGCGCCTGGCCCGTGCGGGCGAGACCATTCGCGCGCTGGAGGAGAGTGCGGGCGACGCGGAGCGGCTGCGCAGTGAAATCGAGGCCTACAAGTGGGCGGAGCTGAAGCGCACGGAGGAGGAGCGCAGCAAAGCCGAGCGCGCGGAGCTGATGGAGCGTCTGGAAGGCGTGCTGGCGGGCCGCAAATTCGTGTGCGAACGGCTGCGCGAGCCCGTGGCGGACGACTTCGCCGCCGCGCTGAGGGACAAGCGCAATCGCGGCAGGACGGACGCGGCCATCTTCGAGGAAATGACCCGCGACAAGGGCTATTTCGTCAGCCAAAACCCCGCGCCGGAAAACATGGGCGCATTTGCAGCCGTCGACGGCGGAAAAAGCCGCACGGCGGCGATGCGCGCCGCCATGGATCTGCCCATCGGCAAGTGAAAACAGAATGAGCGAACATAAAAGGAGGTAACGCAGATGCCCAATACCATTTCTACCTTTCAGTCTTACATTCCCCTGCTGGACGAGGTGTACGCCGGCGCTTCCCTGACTGCCGTGCTGGACGGCGCGCCGGAGCTGGCCCGTCAGGGCGTGAACGCCAACGAGCTGGTGATTCCCAAGATCAGCATGGACGGCCTGGCCAGCTATGACCGCAAGAACGGCTACGTGGACGGCGAGGTGACGCTGACCAACGAGACCGTGATCTGCAACTTCGACCGCGCCCGCCTGTTCTGCGTGGATACCATGGACAACGAGGAGACCGCCGGCCTCGCCTTTGCGCGCCTGGCATCCGAGTTCATTCGCACCCGCGTGGTGCCGGAGCTGGACGCGTTCCGCCTGGCGACCTACGCCGGAACCTCCGGCATCAGCGCCGCCGTGCCCACTGAACTCAGCGCCGGTGCGGATGTGCTGACCGCCCTGCGCGTCGCGACCAACGCCATGGACGAAAATGAGGTGCCCGCCGATCAGCGCTACCTGTTCATCACGCCCAGCCTGCTTGGCCTGATGGAGGATCTGGACCTGACCAAATCCACCCGTGTGCTGGAGCGCTTCGAGGCCGTGGTGCGCGTGCCCCAGTCCCGCATGTATACCGCCATCACCCAGTACGACGGCGCGAGCTCCGGTCAGACTGCGGGCGGCTACGTGAAGAATGCCGACACCGGCAGGAACATCAACTTCATGGTGATCCACAAGCCGTCGGTGATTCAGTACCAGAAGCACGTCTCGCCGAAGGTCATCACCCCCGAGCAGAACCAGACCGGCGACGCATGGAAGTTCGGCTACCGCAACGTGGGCGTGGCCGACGTGTACGAGAACAAGCTGGCGGGCATCTATCTGCACGCGGCGACTACCTGATGAGGGGAGGCGGCGTTCATGTATCTGAGCTATCAGGAGTATGCCGGCATGGACGGCGGCGTGGACGCCGCCGCCTTCGCGCGGCTGGCTGCCAAGGCGGAGAAGCTGGTGGATCGCGCGACCCACGGCCGTCTGAAGGGGGAGGAGCCCGTGCGCGACGCCGTGAAGAATTGCGTCTTCGAGCTGATCGGGGAGATTTGCAGGGAGGAGGCTGCGCGGGAGATGGACGGGGGCAGGGAGCTTGCCTCCATGAGCAACGACGGACTCAGCGTGAGCTTCGCTTCGCAGAGCGCTGCGGGCGGCGCTTCACCGCGCCAGATGCAGATACTGCGTCAGTGGCTGGGCGACGAGCTGAGCTGCGGCGGCGTCTATCTGCTGTATGCGGGAACGGACGGCTGAAGGCCGGAATGGAGGTGGAGATATGCTGCCCTTTGGAATGGAAAACCTGACCCTGGTGCAGCGGGTGGAGGCAGCGGTGGACGGGCGCACGCAGCTGCGCTACGTGAAGCGCTGCCTCAGTGGATGCAGCTGGCGGCGCAAGTCCATCTGGAAGCAGAACGGCGCGCGCATGGAGCGCGGCGAGGAGGTTGTCTGCCGCATTCCCGCCGGACAGGAGGTTCCGCATGCCGGAGATTATCTGTTCCGGGGAGATGTGCCGGAGCGCATCGAGAGCACCGCCGATCTGTCCGCTGCGCTGGAAAAGCACCGGGATGCGGGCGCGTTTCGGATCGCATCCGTTGCGGACAACGCAGCAAATGGCGCGTTGCTTGCCCACTACGCGGCCAGCGGGGAGGGCGCATGAGGCTGACGGCGGAGGTTCGCATCGACGCACAGGAGCTTGCGCGGAAGCTTCGCTCGGATGCGCTCTGGCTGCATGCGGCGCAGGAGTGGCACAGGCTGTACGAACCCTATGTGCCCCGGAACACGGGTCGCCTGTATGCGGACGTGCGCATCTCGCCCGGACAGATCGAGCACATGGCGCCCTACGCGGCCTATGTGTACGGCGGCAGCTTCCCTGCAAATTCCGGCGGCGCTGCCAGCCGCGCGTGGGATCGCGCGGCGGAGCCGACGCAGAAGCCGAAGCTGATCGCCGCGATTCAGGCCTATGTGGATTCAGGGGGGTTGAAACTTGGCGGATAACAAGCATCAGGCGGTGTGGGCGTGGCTGATGGGTTGCCCCCACATCCGGGACCTGTTTTTCAATTGCGCGCAGTCGGACGGCGGAGATGCGGCATTGGTTCCATCGGAGTCGGTACTGCAAAAGTTCATCGATGGCAGCAGCCTGCGCAGCTACGACGTGGCGCTCACCCGCGTCGCGCCCTGCTCCTTCGAGCCAAACGATGCGCAGAACATCGATCGTCTGGCGGACTTTGAGCAGCTGAAAAAGTGGATCGAGACGCAGAGCGCGGCGGGATGCTATCCCGAATTTCCCGACGGGGAGGTCGTTCAGGAGATCGAGCTGCTGCCCTGCGAGAGCGGCTTTGCCGTGGCGCAGGATGCGAGAAGCTGCAAGTACATGCTGCAATTTCGAATCGAGTATCTGAAGAAAGGATGACAGGATGGCTGAGACCAGAATCACGAAGAACATGTGCATTCCCTTCATCGACGTGTCGGCGAGTGATACGCCGTCGTGGAAGCGCATCGACAAGAGCACCGTTTTCGAAATCGAGATGAACGCGGAGACCGAGAGTTGCGACTACATCTCCCAGGAGATGCCCACCGAGGAGATCGTGAGCTATGCGCCCAGCATGGATCAGGAGATCGCCACCTATCGGGGAAATCCCATCTACGAGTTCATGTTCCAGAGGTTCTACAACTGCTCCACCGCCCACGGCAAGAGCCTGATCTGCTTCCCGGCGGATGACAGCGGTCAGCAGCAGGCCTGGATGGTGGCGGATACCACCTTTGTGCTGGATGCGATGAACTGGGCCGAGGGCAAGATCACCTGGAGCATGCGCTTCGGCGGCGACATTCAGCGCGGCACGTACACCGTTGCGGACGGCGTGCCCAGTTTCGTCGCCGCGCAGAGCTGATGCGCCCCAATTACGCCCAGGATGCGCCCCCGACCAGCATTTCGGTCGGGGGCGTGAATTATCGCTGCAATGTGGACTATCGCGTGTGGATCGAGGTGCTGCGCAGGATGCGCAAGATTGATCCGTCGGCGCAGTCCCCGGATCAAATGCGGGAGAACCTGCGGCGCATCGATGAGATTGAGTGCCTGGTGTTCGGCGGCGTGCTGGCGGAGGAGGATCCCGCCGGGGTGCTGGCGGCGGTGGCAGAGTTTTCCAGGGGATACCCCGGCATTCCGGTACAGGCCGAAGCGGGTACTCCGGTGTTCAGCTTCGATTGGGACATCAATGCCATCGTCATTGCGATCCGCAACCAGAGCGGCATCGATCTAAGCTATCGGAGGACGGAACCCTTCCACTGGTGGGAGTTTCTGCTGGAATTTCAGACGCTGTGCGGTGAGCATTACATTCTGAATCTGATGGAGGCGCGCAGCTATCGCGGGCGTGACAGGGAACTGCTCCGACGCAAGCGCATGTGCGCGCTGCCTGCGGAAGAATCGGATGACGATCGGGCTGCCGCAGAGGCCTTCAACGCCTTGTTTGAGGGAGGCGGAGGGGAAGGAGAGACGAATGAAGCGGATTGAGACGAAAATTGACCGCGTGTGCGTGGAGATCGAGGGACGGGTGTACGTGCTGGCGGAAAAGACCATCGCGGTCGCCGAGGCGCTGCGACACGTTCGGAGGAAGTACCGCGACGCGCCCGGGTACAGGCTGTGGCTGGCGGAATTGAGAATCCTGCTGGACAAGCGCGCCATGAATAAACTGTTTTCCTATGGGGATCGGGAGAACCTCGACCGCATGCAGCGCATTCACGGGGGCGTGCTGCGCGCGTTCGAGTACAACGCCGCACAAATGGAGGAGGAGCGACTGGCAGCAGCGCTGCGTCAGCTCTGCCGGGCGGGCGAGGCGCCCGTGATCTCCAGAAGCGACGCGCAGGAAAGGGAGGGGTGATCGGAAATGGCGGACGGCGTTATCATACGCATAGAGGGCGACGACGCGCCCTTTCAGGAGACACTCTCCGGAATCGGGCCTGCGGTTCAAACGGCGCTGCGGGGAATATCCGCGGCGGCAGCGGATGTGCTGCAAGGGATTTCTTCGCAGATGGAGGCGGCGGACTTCGCCGGAGCAGGCGCTGCGGCGATGGAAGGCATGGCGGCGGGCATGTTGGCCAATCCTGCGGCTCGCAGCGCGGCCCTTGCCGCTGCCCGGAGCGCGGCGCTGGCCATGAACCAGAGCGCTGCGGCAGCTTCAGCGGGACGGAGCACCGCGCAGGGACTTGCCAGCGGCATCCTCGCCGGTCGGAGCGCGGTGGTCGCGGCGGCCCAATCCGTGGCCCAGGCCGCTGTCGCAGCAATGCGCAGCGAATTGCAGATTCATTCCCCCAGCCGCGTGACGGCAGAGCTCGGACGCTACACCGGCCAGGGCTTTGAGCAGGGCATGGTGGAATCGCTGAACGCGGCGATCCGGTCGGCGCAGAATGTGGTGGGCAGCATGAACCTTACGCCCCGGCTGAGCGCGCCTGACCTGAGCAGCGCGTTTGCGTCGGCGGCGGGCAGCATCGCGGACGCGGAGGTTTCCAGGCCGATCTATCTGAATGTGAACGGGCGCACACTGGCCACCGTGACGGCGGCGGACACGCGGCGCGCGCAGAACAGCTACAACAGATCCATAGCACTGGGGGTGGGCAAGTGAAGCGGCTGACGGACGCATGGTTTGAATTCAAGGGCGTGAAGTCCAGCGACATGGGCGTGCTGCTGCGGCAGATGCCCACCCGCTTTCTGCCAGGGCGCAACTATACCCGCAAAAAGGCTGCGGGCCGGGACGGCAGCATCCTCACCGGAGACGGCAGCTACAACGACGTGAGCGTGCGCATCGAGTGCAGCGTGCCGGACGCATCGAAGCTGGGCGCGGTGCTTTCCTGGCTCAGCGGCAGCGGCAGCCTGCGCTTCAGCGATGAGCCGAGCCTGACCTATGACGCAAGCGTGGAGAAGGAATATTCCCGCGCAAGCATCATTTCGCGCTGCGAGGGCCAACGCTTCACGGTCACGTGGACGTGCGCGCCCATCCGCAGGCTGTACCCGGAGGCGGCGGACATCTCTGTCACCGCCTCTGGCACATCCTTCACCGCGCTGGGAACCTACTTTTCCCTGCCGAGGCTTGAGATCTACGGAAGCGGCGCGTTTCACGTGACCATCACCGGCGGCGGGTACACGAGCAGCATGTTCTTCACCTCCGTGCCGAGTGATGGCATCGTGGTGGACAGCGAACTTATGGACGCGCTGACGATGGACGGCGCGGGGCTATTGAACCGCTGCGTGCTCTCCAATTCGGACGACTTCTTCCGCATCTATCCCGGCACGAATATGCTCTCCTGGGGTGTGGGCAGCGGCGATGAGGAGGAGAGCGGCAGCATCAGCAAAATCATCATCACACCCAGATGGAGGTGGCTGTAAATGGAGCTGATTTCGCTCTACGAGCCGCGGGCGGCGGACTTCTCCACGCTGGGCCTGGGCGCGCTCACGCCCAGCGAGTGCACGGTGACATGGCAGGCGGCTGGAACCTACGAGCTGACGCTTGTACAGCCCATCGACGCAACGAACCGCTGGGCGCAGCTTGCCAACGGCTGCATCATCGCAGCGCCCGTGCCCGTGCGTGAATCTCCGCTGTACGAGTACGGCGTGGGCGACGGCGGCAGCGGAACGGTGACGCGCAACGTCTGGCGGGTGGCGCGCACCACCGTAGGCCTGTACATGCGTACCGGCTACGGCACAAGCTACAAGGCACTGCGGCACTATCCCAACGGCACGCAGGTGATCGAACTGGACCGCCAAACGGTGAGTGGGCGGGTGTGGATCCATTGCACCACGGTGGTCGGCGGCGAGACCGGCTACATGTCCACAAAGTATCTCGATCTGGTGGAGACAAAGACTGAGACCATAACAGGCGGCAGGCCCGAGGATCAGCGTGTGATCCAGCTGACCCAGAGCAGGCGGCAGCTGTTTCGCATCTATTCCACCGAGCAGGACAGCGACGCGGGCGTGGTGACGGTCAAGGCCCGGCATGTGTTCTACGATCTCGCCGGGAACATGCTCAACGGGGAATACAGCCCGGAGAACGTGCCCGGCGCGGAGGCGGTTGGGCAGGTGTTCGCGCAGCTGAAGAACGCCCGCGATTTTACCGTGTACACCGCGGGCCTGACAGCGGGCAGCGTGACCGGCGAGTACGGCTACAAAAACCCCGTGGAGATTCTGCTGGACCCTGACGATGGCATTGTGCATCAGTGCTCTTGCCAGATCATTCGGGACAACTTCGACATTCACCTGATCGACGACATCGAGTCCGATATGGGCGTGACGGTGCGCCGGGGAAAGAATCTGGTGGGCGTGACGGTCACGACGGACGATTCCGACGTGGTGACGCAGATCAAGCCCTGCGGCAAGGACGCGGACGGCAACGACTTCTGGCTGACGGACGCGGAGGGCGACGAGCGATACGTAAATAGCGCCCACAGCGCGAGTTATCCCATCACACGCACCGTGCGGCGGGACTACGACGTGACGCTGGTCAAGAAGGACGAGGACAACACAACGACCTTCCGGGACAATACTGCGGGCCGGACGGCGGCGCGGGCGAAGCTGAAAGCCCTCGCGGAACAGGATTTTGCGGACGGCGCGGACCTGCCCACCTACGGCATGGAGGTGGACTTTGTGCTCTTGCAGGACGCGGAGGGCGATGCGCAGTACGCGGGCTTGCAGGCGGTGCACCCCTACGACACGGTGACGGTGGCCGACAGCATGCTGGGACTCACGGCGAAGCTGCGGGTGACGGGCTACGAGTGGAACGCGCTGACGGGGCAGTACGACAGCGTGACGCTGGGCGAGATTCAGGCGCTTACGCAGACGGTGTACAGCTACAACCTGCCCACCGGCGGCGTGAGCGGCACGAAGATCGCGCCGGGCACGGCGGCCGGGAGCATCCTTCGCGACGCGACGATCCAGTATGCGAAGATCAGTGTGGCCGCCATCGAGCAGCTGAGCGCGGACGCAATCGTGGCCCTGACGGCGCACATCGATGAGATCGTGGCCGGGGAGATCACCACGGATGCGCTGTATGCGGCGTTTGCGGAGCTGATCGCGCTGAAGGCGGGCACGATTACGGCGGACAACATCGCGACGGACGCGCTGGCGGCGGAGCTTGCGCGGATAACGGTGCTAGCATGTGGATCTGCGACCTTCGACAAGGCGACGGTTCAGCACCTTGTAGCTGAGGCGATGAATCTGGAGTACGGCGTTGCCGGGCAGGTGTTCATTAAAAACCTTGCGGTTGAGTATGCCCAGATGGTGGGCGCGACCATCGGCAATCTGTGCATCAAGGCCAGCGACGGAAACTACTACAGCATCGACGTGGACGAAAACGGCAACGTGTCCGCAACCAAGACCACGGTCACGGAGGGCGAGATCACAGCTGGAGAGACCAGCGGCGGGCGCGTGATTCTGGAGACGAACATCACGGCGGCGAACCTGAACACCTCGAACCTGCTGGCGACCTACGCGCTCATCAACAAGATCGACGCGGCGCGCATCGATGTGGCGGAGCTGTTCGCCCAGAGCGCCTTTGTGGACGCGCTGTACACCAGCAAAATCTACGGGGACAAGTCCATTGAGATGATCGTTGGACAGGTAGAGCAGAACGCGGAGGACATTGCGAACCTCGACAGTCTGGACATCTATACGGGCGATGCGCCCCCGGCGGCACCGCTTGCGGATGGCAAGCTGTGGATCGACACCGGCGTAACTCCCACGGTGATCCGGCGCTGGCGTGGTCTGGACGTGTCCACCGACCGCGAGTACAGCATCGCAGGCAGCGCGTTTTCACTGAGCACCATTGACGCATACTTCACGATTTCCAACGGCTCAGGCACTTCCGGCTGGACGCTTGCAAGCAACTCCAGCGCGGGTGTGAATCTCGCGCCCGGAAACATCGGCGTGAACAGCTCCACGGCGACCATCACATTGAAAGCAGTTCGCGCGTTGAGCAATGTGGTCATCACCGGCGCGTACTATACCGAGACGAACTACGACAAGCTCACGCTGACGGTGGCAGGTACGACCGTGCTGAATGCGGTTTCCGGCACGAGCGCAAGGGCGCAGCGGTTTTCAGGTTCCCTGGCGGAGGGAGCGGAGATCGTGCTCAAGTACGTGAAAGACGTGAGCACGAGCGCGACGAACGAAGCCAATACGCTGTTTACCATCACCTCCAGCGACACGGTCCCCGCAGGCTATACCGCAAGCGGCTGGGACACGATCAGCGACACGCAGGAGATCGAAAAAATCCTTTCGCAAGTGGAGCAGACGGCGGAATCCGCACAGGATGCGGCCAGCAGCGCCCAGGACGCGGCGGAGAGCGCCAAGAGCACGGCGGACAATGCGTTGCCCCGCGTGGAGTTTCAGCGCGTGGTGCGCATCGACGATGAGGGCCTGCACGTGGGCGATAACCAGTCAAACGGCGAGGTGCTGGTGGACAGCAACAGCGTGAACGTCGTGTTCAACGGGCAGAAATATTCCAAGTTCTCCGGCAACTACGTGCAGTTCGGCAACTACCAACTGCGCAGATCATCCGACGGCGGGCTTGTGTTCAAGCTCGCCTGATTCATGGAGGTGGATCAATGGCGCTTCCCACAGCCGATAAGGGCTATTTCAAGGTCACGGCCCTGTCGTTCACACCGTCTGTTGCGGCGATGGGCGAGACAGTGCAATTCAGCATGACCATTCAGAATTCATCCGGCAAGGCGATTTCCTCCTGTTACATCAGAATGACCGGAAGTTATCCGAGCACCGATGCGCCCAGCGGCGTGGGCCAGCTTTCCAGCAGCGTCTATCTGCACGGCGGGCCGAGCTTCGCAATGACATCAATCTCGTGGGCCAACGGTTCGAGCAAGACGTTCACGGGCTCGTTCACATGGTCGAAGGGCTTCTACGCATTGGACGACAGCAGCTACGTGCTCTCGCCGTCCAGCGCGAACATCTTCCTGGAAATTGTTACTGGCGCAGACTTCAGCGACGGTTCGAACTACGACAACATCCGCAAGCTGTGCGGCAGCAGCGGCGAATACCTGAGCATACTGTCCAAGCGCGACAACCCGCGCGTTACGCTGGACATGTGGCGCACGCCGGACGATGAAGCCTCCAGCGTCGCGACCACCATCAAGCTCACCTCCGACGTGAGCAGCAGCGTGTTCCAGAACCGGGGCTACAGCGCGAAGCTGTACTACTCCAGCGCGAACAACCCGCCCACGACATCGGACAGCACGGCGACGCTCAACGCCACCATCGCGCAGATGCTATCCGGCGTTACGGCGAGTACAAGCGCTGTGACGAAGGCATTCTCCAACGGCAGCGACTGGTATTTTATGCTGGTGGTGAGCAACGGCTACGAGAGCAACAGCGCGACGTGCAGCATACCGAGGGCCTTTGCCAACCTGCATTTGTCCGGCTGCACCACGGGCGGCGCATGCTTCGGCGGCTTCAGCACCTCCACCGAGAACAATCCCAAGCTGGAGAGCTACTACCCTGTGTACCTCTACGGAGGCATCGCAAAGGTCGGCGGAAGCAGCGACCTGCTGCCGAGTCTGGGCGTGCAGACGGGCAACAGCGCCGCGCAGGAGGTCGCGGGCGGCAGCATTGTAACGGGCACTGTAACCTTTCCGAAACCATACGCAGCTGCGCCCATAGTCACGACAGGAATTGTAAGTACATCCACCAGCAACCTTATGGGACATTGCAGCGCGTTCGTTTCAAGCGTGGATGCAACCGGATTTACATTTCGCCTTGCAAACAGCGGTTCGGCAGCGAGATCATTTGGGATGAACTGGGCTGCGTTCGGCAATCTCGCCGCTGAAGGTACGCCTATAACCGTCACCCGTCCGCAGGGCGCGATGACGAGCAATTCCTCGCTCTCCTGCGAGGCCAGCGCGTCCAGCACGTACAGCAGCAGCTATCCCGCATGGCGCGCATTCGACGCATCTGCGGCGACGAGCTGGGCCAGCAGCGCAAGCGAATCCGCGCCGTGGATTCAACTGAAGATGGACGTTGCGCTGACCAACATTCAGGTATCGGTGTACAGCCGCAGCCAGAACGCCTCCGCAGGCAACCACAACCCCACGGCGGGCACGGTGCAGGGCAGCAACGACGGCAGCAGTTGGACTCAGATCGGCTCGTATAGCGGCTGGACGGCGAAGAACGACGGAACGCTTCTGGGCACGATTGCCTGCAACAATGCGACCGCGTACAAGTATGTACGGCTGAACATCACTTCCCGCGCGGGCAGCGACTACGCGGCGGTCGGGTACATCTCGATCAAGGGAGAGATTTAAGGAGGGAGGTTGAGCATGGGCTTTTATATCGAATCAGATGTAATCTATCTGACGAAGGGCGACGACGCGGTGCTGGAGGTTTCCAGCATCGCAACGGAGGGCGGCGAGGAATACGCGCTTCAGGAGACGGATGTGCTGACGCTTACGGTGCGCGCGCTGCCCAGCGCGGACAGCCCTGCGCTGATCCAGATTGACGCGCTGCCGGGGAGCAATCGCATCGTGTTCCGCCATGATGACACGGCGGAGCTTACTGTGGGCCGGTACAGCGCGGACGTGCAACTCACCACGGCGGATGGCAAGCGATACACCGTATGGCCCACAATCACGGGCAGCGGCAGATATGTGGTCAAGAGCTTCAAGAACTTTGTGATTATGCCGGAGGTGACAGCAAAGTGAGTGAAAATCTGAATCGCGGTGGCATCCGTGCGGTGCTGGGCGCGGCGAGCCTGTCGGGCGCGCTGTCAACCGGCTCAGTCATCGTGAACGATTATACGATCACGATGCAGGGTATCGACGGCGGGCATCGCCTGACCATCACGCGCGGCAGCGATGTTCAGACGATGGATTTGATGGACGGTGCGCAAGGCGAACCCGGCAAAGATGCACCGCAAGACGTGGTGTGCTATACTGCGCAAAGTCTGGACCCCGATCAGCAGGCGCAGGCGAGAAAGAACATTGCGGCGGCGGGAGTTGAGGATTTAAGCGCACTCAATGATACCGTATCCAAGTTTCCTGTAATAAAATCGGGGGTTATATCTATCCTGTTTCCGACAGGAAGCAAGAGCGTATCGCAAGATATCGTATTTGATGAGAAAATGGTAGATACAAACTATGCTATCGTTTTAAATGCCGACGGAGGTAACGGAAACTATAGGTTTTTCACCCAGTACACAAATAAACTGCAATCGGGATTCAGAGCATATTTGATAAGCGACAATAATACCGCTTTGTCAGCGGATAGAACAGTCGAAGTGAGTTGGTTGGCGATCAGATGAGATACAAGTAAGCCAACGCAGACGATCATCAATTGAAGAGGTGAAACACATGGCAGTCAAAATTGGTAGCGCACGCAGTTCCTACGGGAATACCTCCCCCGGCGACCAGAACAACGGAAAGGAGGTCTCCACGGAAAACTGGTACCTGCATAGCAAGGGCTGGGTGGTATTCAGGGCAAAGGATCCTGTTGTGCGGGAAAAGATTGCAGTGGCGATGGAGCGCGCGTGTGCAAACGACGACATCGGATATGACCAGTCGACCCGAAGCACCCTGTACAACAATGTAAAACCGTTTGGCTTCGATCCGGCCAGGACAACGAAGAAAGTCAATACCGATTGCAGCGCGCTGGTGCGCGTATGCGTGAATTTCGCCGGTATTGAAGTTGGTGATTTTATCACATCCACCGAAGCGGAAAAGCTGATGGCTACGGGTGCATTCGAGAAGTTCAACGACGATGCGCATTGCAAGTATTCAGACAGGCTGCTGCGTGGGGACATCCTGGATACGAGGACGAAGGGGCATACTGTGGTCGTTCTGAGCGATGGTGAAAAGGCCGAAGTGGAGAGACAGACTGTGCCCGAAGCATCGGAGAATGGGAGTCTGGTGGTCGCAAACGGCGCATGGTATGTGCGCCTTGGCCCCGGCACGCAGTATGGAGTTGTAAAAACCGTGCACGGTGGGGACAGGCTGGTGAAGGTGGACGCGAAGGGCTGGCTGCCCGTGGAGCTCGGCGGCGAGGTGCTCTGGATCAGTCCGAAGGCGATTGTGAGGTGACGCCGATGAACGAGTCAGTGATTGTTGCGCTCGTCACAGCAGGCGCAGCCATATTGAGCAATGTGGTGCTCAGCAACAAGAACAGCCGGGAGATCGATCACAAGCTGGAGACCCATCAGGCGGTGACGGATGCGAAGCTGGAGGAGCTGACCCGCGAGGTGCGGGAACACAACAATTTCGCCCGACGCATGCCCGTGCTGGAGGAGAAACTCAGTGCGTCGAACCGCCGGATTGAGAATCTGGAGAACGGTCAGAGACAGTTGCGGCAGGAAAGCGCCGAACGGGCGCGGGTATTCTGCAATGAATGAAGGATAAGGAAAAACGAGCCTCCTGAAACGCAGTGTTTCAGGAGGCTGCTGGTGACTCATCGGGGATTCGATTCTCGCCTACGGGCTCGGTCGATAATGTACAATAAGGGGCCTGTTGACAAAGTAATCATTCCAGAGCAAATCCCTGCCAACATGACACATCAAAGGCGGAGAAAGCAGGAAAAAAGGAGGC
>JAUNNK010000195.1 GCA_030537335.1 Clostridia bacterium
GTTGCGGAAGAAGGCCGTGATGAACTTGCCGGAGCCGTCGGGCTCGTCGCCGCCGGAGAAGCCGCCGGGGATGAAGATGATCTGGCTCTGGGCGATGCGGCGGGCGAACTCTGCGGCGGATTCAGCCACGTCCTTCGCGGACAGGTTGCGCACCACCAGCACGTCGGCCTTCGCACCGGCTTTTTCGAACGCCTTCAGCGTGTCGTACTCGCAGTTGGTGCCGGGGAACACGGGAATCAGCACGCGGGGCTGCGCGATCTTCACAGCGGCGCTGCGCTTCTCCACGCAATTGTAGCTGTAGGTGCGCGGTGCGGCGTAGTCGCGCTCCACGGTGGCCTTGAACACGCCGTTGAGCTTGCCCTCGTAGGCGGCCTCGATTTCGGCCATGTCCGCGCGCGCGCCGTTCAGCGTCAGGGCGTAGTCGGAAACGGTCTGACCGATCTTGTTTGCGCCGTCGGCAGTTGCGTACTCCACCAGGAAGCTGCCCACCGCAGGGGTGAAGAGGTCTGCGTCGGTGGCCAGCTCCGCACCGATGTGGTTGCCCAGGCTCATCTTCATCAGTGCCTCGGCAGCGCCGCCAAAGCCCAGCGCCCAGGCGGACACGATCTCACCGGAGGCGATCTTTTCGGCAATCAGATCGAAGGTATCCCGCAGGGACTGCACCTCGGGCAGGCCGTTCGGACGGTACGCGGGTCGGATCAGGCCGATGGCGTGGCCCGCTGCTTTGAACTCAGGGGAGATGACGCGGGCGGAATCGCACACCTGCACGGCGAAGGAGACCAGCGTCGGCGGCACGTGCATCTGCTCGAAGGAGCCAGACATGGAGTCCTTGCCGCCGATGGCGGCAACGCCCAGATCCAGCTGCGCATCCAGCGCACCCAGCAGCGCGGACAGCGGACGGCCCCACTTCTCGGCCTCGCCGGTCATGCGCTCAAAGTACTCCTGGAAGGTCAGGTGCGCGCCACGCCAGCCAGCGCCGGCGGCCACCAGACGCGCCATGGACTCGACCACCGCCTGATACGCGCCCAGATACGGGCCCTTCTCGCCCAGGCAGGGATGGAAGCCGTAGCTCATCACCGAGGCGGTCTCGGCGTTTTTGTCCGGCAGCGGGATCAGGGAGGCCATGACCTGCGCCGGGGTCTTTTGGTATTTGCCACCGAAGGGCATCAGCAGGGAGCACGCGCCATTGGTGGAGTCGAAGCGCTCCGCAAGGCCCCGGCGGGAGCAGAAGTCCAGGCTGCCTGCCATCTCCAGGATGCGCTCGGGGAAGGACGCGTCGCAGGCCGGGCGGGCGTAGGGCTGCTGGGGCTCCACGCGCACGTCGGCGTACTTGGGCGCGCCGTTGGAATTCAGGAATTCGCGGCTCATGTCCACGATGGTGCGGCCGTTCCACTCCATCACCATGCGGGGGCTCTCGGTGACCACGGCCACGACGGTGGATTCCAGGTTCTCCTCGTCCGCCAGCGCACGGAAGGCGTCCACATCCTCGGGCGCGAGCACCACGGCCATGCGCTCCTGGGATTCGGCGATGGCGATCTCCGTGCCGTCCAGGCCCTCGTACTTCTTGGGAACCGCGTTCAGGTTGATCTTCAGGCCGTCGGCCAGCTCACCGATGGCGACGGACACGCCGCCCGCGCCGAAGTCGTTGCAGCGCTTGATGAGCTTCGAGGCCGCCGGGTTACGGAACAGGCGCTGGAGCTTGCGCTCCTCGGGGGCGTTGCCCTTCTGCACCTCCGCACCGCACTGGGTCAACGAGGACACGGTGTGGCTCTTGGAGGAACCCGTCGCGCCGCCCATGCCGTCGCGACCGGTGCGGCCGCCCAGCAGGATCACCACGTCGCCGGGTGCGGGCACCTCGCGGCGCACGTTTTCCGCCGGAGCCGCGCCGATCACCGCGCCGATCTCCATGCGCTTGGCCGCGTAGCCGTCGTGGTAGATCTCGTCGACGAGGCCGGTGGCCAGGCCGATCTGGTTGCCGTAGGAGGAGTAGCCCGCCGCCGCGCCGGTGACCAGCTGCTTCTGGGGCAGCTTGCCCTTGAGCGTCTTTTCGATGGGACGGGTGGGATCGGCAGCGCCGGTGACGCGCATCGCCTGGTAGACGTAGGCGCGCCCGGACAGGGGATCGCGGATCGCGCCGCCGATGCAGGTGGCCGCGCCGCCGAAGGGCTCAATCTCGGTGGGATGGTTGTGAGTCTCATTCTTGAACAGCAGCAGCCAGTCCTTCTTCTCGCCGTCCACCACGGCCTCCATCTTGATGGTGCAGGCGTTGATCTCCTCGGATTCGTCCAGATCAGTAAGCAGACCGCGCGCCTTCAGCACCTTCGCGCCGATGGTGCCCACGTCCATCAGGGTCACGGGCTTGGTACGGCCGATCTCCGCGCGGGCAGCCTGATAGCGCTGCCAGGCGGCCTCCACGTCCGCGTCCTCGAAGCTGACGTTCGTCAGCTCCGTCAGGAAGGTGGTGTGGCGGCAGTGGTCGCTCCAGTAGGTGTCGATCACGCGCAGCTCGGTCATGGTGGGGTCGCGGTGCTCGCTGCGGAAGTACTGCTGGCAGAAGGCCAGGTCATTGAAGTCCATGGCCAAGCCATATTGCTTCAGCATGCCGCGCAGGCTTTCTTCATCCGCATCGATGAAGCCGGTGAGGGTGGCAACGGTCTCGGGCAGGTCGTACTGCATCTTCAGCGTGTCCACGGTGTCCAGCGAGGCCTCGCGCTTCTCCACGGGGTTGATGAGGTAATTGCGGATGGCGGCCTTCTGCTCGTCATTGATCTCGCCGGTGAAGACGTACACCACGGCGGTGCGGATCAGCGGGCGGTCGCAGCCGTAAGCCAGCTGGATGCACTGGCTGGCGGAGTCGGCGCGCTGGTCGAACTGGCCGGGCAGATACTCCGCCGCCAGCACCCAGTCGCCGCCCTCGGGCAGCGCGTCGTAGACCTGATCGGCCTGGGGCTCGGAGAACACGGTGGGGATGCTCTTGCGGAACAGATTTTCGTCCAGGCCCTCCACGTCGTAGCGGTTCAGCAGGCGCAGGCCGGTGAGCTGGGGGATGCGCAGGAAGGAGCGGATGTCCTTCAGGGTTGCGTGGGCCTCGTGGTCGAAGCCGGGGCGCTTTTCAACAAATACTCTGTAAACCATGCGTACTGCTCCTTTAGTCGTTCTTGAGTGCCTGCATGGCGCGCGTGCCGATGTCGCTGCGCATGAACATGCCGTCGAAGCGAATCTTCCTTGCCGCGGCGTAGGCGTCCTGAATGGCGCTGCCGAGGGTATCGGAGGTGGCCGTCACGCCCAGCACGCGGCCGCCGTTGGTGACCAGTGCGCCGTCCTTCAGGGCCGTGCCACTGTGGAACACCTGCACGTTGCTTGCGCTCTCTGCGCCGTTCAGGGAGATCTCCTTGCCCTTCTCATACTTCTCCGGATAGCCGCCGGAGGCCAGAATCACGCAGCAGGCCGCGCCGTTGGAGAATTCCACATCGGTCTGCTCCAGCGTGCCGTTCTCGCAGGCGCGCATGATGGTCAGCAGGTCGCTCTTGAGCAGCGGCAGCACCACCTGGGTCTCCGGGTCGCCGAAGCGGCAGTTGTACTCGATCACCTTCGG
>JAUNNK010000196.1 GCA_030537335.1 Clostridia bacterium
GAAGGAATATGTGGAAATGAAGATTCACAGCGTCAGCGGGGATGTGAACGTCACGGGCCTGCGCATCGACGCGCTGGCGATTGACACCACCAGCGGCGAGATTGAGCTGGAGAAGCTGGAGCTGGGCAGCCTGGACGTGGAGTCGGTCAGCGGCGACGTGGATCTGCAGGACAGCGTTGCGACCGGCGACGTGACCATCCGCACCACCAGCGGCGAGATCGAGTTGGAGAATGCCGACGCTGCGAACTTTGAGATCACCACCGTCAGCGGCGACGTGGAGGGCACGCTGCGCAGCGGTAAGAGCTTCGACGTGCACACTGTCAGCGGCGATGTGAAGCTGCCGCAGTCCGCATCCGGCGGCACGTTCAAAGCCTCCACCACCAGTGGCGACGTGGAGATCAAGGTGAAGTAAATCAGAGGGTGCTGCTCCGTACAAGGCCGGATGCAGCACCCTCTGACCGTCTATTTCATGTATTTGTCGATGGCCTGGCAGAGATCGTCGATGGCCTGCTGGTCGCCCTCCCGCGCCGCGTCGATGATGCAGTGCTTCAGGTGGTCCTGGAGGATCAGCTTGCCGGTGTTGTCGATGGCGCTGCGCACCGCGGCGATCTGGATCAGCACCTCGGAGCAGTCGCGGCCCTCCTCCACCATGCGCTTGACGGACTGCAAATGCCCGATGGCGCGGCTCAGGCGGTTGAGCACCGCGCGGGTGTTCTCGTGGGTGTGGGTGTGGCCGTGACCGTGGGAATGGTCGTGGCACTCGCCATCGTGGCCGTCATGGTGATGGTCGTGGCCCTCGCTGTCGTGGCTGTGGGCGATGCCGTGGGCGTGCAGGTACGCGTGGTCGTGCTCTGCCATGGGATCGAAAGTGTGCTCATCGTGCAAGTGGGATCACCTCTTTTTACTGTTTCCTATTTTACGATAGTAAATCGCTTTTTGCAAGCCGTACGGGGGGATATTTTGCACAGGCGGTGGAGATGAATTTCCGAAGGGATGGATGAAGAATGTGGAAGGATGAAAACGGACGCGCGCCGCTCGGCGTGTTTCTGGGATGGATACTGTTTCTGACAATTCTGGTGGAGCTTGTGCTGCTGGCGCTGGAGCCGAGCGCCGTTGCCTACGCGCAGGATGGAAAGCTTACATTGGGCCATGCGATCTACGCGGTGGTGGGGCTGCTTTTCTCCACGCCCGCGCCGCTGATTGCGCTGTACCTCACGCTGCGCAGGGCGGAGCGGATTTCGCTGCGCGAGTTCCTCCGGCGTGCGGTGTACACGCCCCGACCTTTGCGGGCCGCGCTGGTCATGGGTCTGTTCTGTGCCCCGGCGCTGGGCTTTGCGCTGTGCTGCGGCACGCCCAACGGCGCGGCATGGTACATGCTGCCGCTGGGCTTTCTCGTCATGCTACCCTTTGTGGGGATCGCCGAGGAGACGGGCTGGCGGGGCTTTTTGCAGCCCGCGCTGGAGAAGCGTCTGCCGTTTCCTGTGGCGACCTCCGTCACCGCCGCGATCTGGTATGTCTGGCATCTGCCGCTGTGGCTCCATCCCAGCTCCAACCACTATGGCGACAGCCTGATCGGCTTCGCCATGCAGATTTTCGTCTGGTGCTTCGCCGCCGCCGCGATCTACCGGGCCACAAAGAGCAGCCTGGCCTGTGCGGCGTACCATGCCTTCGTCAACGCCATCGGTGCGGTCTGGGACTGGAACGCGCTGTTCGACGCCTGGCCCAAGACCGGCGGCATGCTGCTCTACAACGGGATCGTGCTGGCGCTGGTCGTTGGCCTGTGGACGGTCTGCGATTTCCGGGAGAAGCGCGATATTTCTGCGAAGCGGCGTTTAAATTCCTCCGCGACGGTTGAAGGATGAAATACGGACTGCTTTTTTGACAAATGCGGCCATATGCGGTATAATTATAAGAGGATCAACAAACGCTGATTTAAAACATTCGCTTCAAGGAGATATGCAATATGAATCAGAACGAGCACGAATATATGCACGCCCACGGAATTCCCCACAGCCACGACGGCGAGGGTCACGAGCACCATCACGATCATGAACACCATCACGATCACGAGCATCCGCATGATCATGAGCATCATCACGACCATCCCCATGACCATGACCATGCGCACTGTGACCAGGGCTCCTGCGCAGGTTGCGCAGGCTGCGGCGACGTGGATCCCAAGACCGAACTGATCGCGCTGATGAAGTACATGGTGGGCCACAATGCGGCCCACGCAAACGAGCTGGCCCAGCTGGCCGGAAAGCTTCAGGACATGGGCGAGAGCGTCGCCTACGAGCAGGTGATGCAGGCCGTGTCCGACTTTGAGAAGGGCAACATGCGCCTGTCCACGGTGCTGGCGGCGCTGAACGCCTGAATGGAGGAATGAAGAATGTGCCTGTCCACGGTTTACAAGAATGAAAAGACCCCTGAAAACGAGATTCTGAAGAATGTGATGACCATCACCTGCGAGAACGGCTTTGTGACCCTGACGGACATCCTGGGTCGCGAGGCCGTGGTGGAGGGCGAGCTGCTCCGCGCGGATCTCACCGGCGGCACCGTGGTGCTCCGGACGAAGGCGAGCTGATCTTTTGCCGGTACCCGGAGACGGGTATCGGCATTTTCAATTGTATGGATGTATGGAGGAGGTGGAAATCCATGGCGCTTTACGAGGTGGTGCGCGAGATTGAGAACAGCTGCTCCCGCAACCAGATGCGGGACGTGTTCTTCGATGAGATTGAGACGGACGACCCGCTGGAGGCGGTGCGTAGCCTTCTCAAGGACGAGACGGATCCGGTGCTGACCGTGCAGGAGCACGACGGCGAGAGCCTGACGGTGTACGCGGAGGCCTCCGGAATGACCCAGCGCTTTCTTTTCACCAGAATTTGACGAAAAGAAGTGCTAATTCTGGGTGAATCCCTTGCAAGATATTGACTTTTGTGCTAAGATTAAAGGGTATAATAAGCTGACCATGGGTCTGCTCGTCTATACATCACAGTATGAGGAGGAAACAACAAATGACTGTTCCCGAGATTTTGGAAGAGCGCTCTGCTTTTTCGTTTGAAGTATTTCCGCCCAAGACGGATGTTGGAATGGAAAAGCTCTGCGGTGAGGGCGGCGTGCTGGATCATCTCTACGAGCTGCGTCCGGACTACATCTCCTGCACTTACGGCGCGGGCGGAACCAACGTCGGCAAGAACCTCGAGGTTCTGGACAAGATCAAGAAGGACGGCAAGGCCATTCCGGTGACCCACTTCACCTGCATCGCCAACACCAAGGAAGGCATCAAGGATCAGCTGGAGACCTATCTGGCCCACGGCATCGATCACATGCTGGCCCTGCGCGGCGATATTCCCTTCGGCTGGACCGGCACCAACGGCGATCTGCACTATGCCACCGAGCTGGTCTCCTTCGTGCGCAAGGAGTTCGGCGACAAGTTCTCCATCGCGGTCGCGGGCTCTCCCGAGGGCCACATCGCCTGCCGCAGCCTGGATGCGGACGTCTCCTTCCTGAAGCAGAAGCAGGATGAGGGCGCCGACTACATCATGACCCAGCTGTGCTGGGACATGGA
>JAUNNK010000036.1 GCA_030537335.1 Clostridia bacterium
TACCGGGCGGATTCGGGTCTTTCACCCTTTAGAAACGTGCGCCGCCGGGCGCACAAAGAAATCGGGCAGCAGTCGATGATTCGATCTGCCGCCCGATACCAGGCTCAGGAATCCATACTTCTTCGGAACATCTCCCGGGTCATTCCCTCTCGAAGCTCACACAAGCGGTGAAAGTACTTTGGAAAATCCTCTTTCATTCCTTCGTTCATCCAGTTCACGATGTGACCGAAGCATTCGCACTTATAGGACTGGATGATGATCTGTTTGTCCTCCTCGCGAACCTGCGCCTCGCTGTCCACGGCCTCCACATATTTTGTGACGGCGTGCTCGCAGATTTTCAGCAGGCAGCGTTCAAAGATGTCCCGATTGCCGGAGTTGTAGATGTTCATCGCCGCGCTGCGATACTTCAGCGTGAACTCAACGGCGATTTCGAGACATTCCTTCAGGGACGAAACCGTCGCGTACTTCTGAATCAGCTGATCCGCTTCCTCCTGAACGATCGTCTCGATCAGGGTGGGAAGATCCTGAAAGTGATAGTAGAACGTATTACGATTGATGCCGCATTCCTCGACGACATCCTTCACGGAGATCTTGCTGATGGGACGTTCTTCCAACAACTGGACACAGGAGTCCATGATTGCATTGCGCGTGCGGCTCGCCATCGTTTGCACCTCTCCCGATTCAATTCTATCAAGATTATATCAAAATTTCTCCGGCAAGACAAGAGCTGATGGCAAAAAAGCCTGTGTCTCAGACCTCTGCGACACAGGCTTCCAATACGATTCAAAATAAGAATCCGCGCTTCATTCCTGATTGCGGCCTTTCCACCAGAATTCCCAGGCCGACAACGCGGCGGACAATAAAAAGCAAATCAGGCTATACCAGGAGATGCCGCCTACCAGGGGTTCTGCACTGTGGATAATTCCCCCACAGACGAGGAGTGCTGCGCAGATGATTGCCATGCACAGCTTGCGTGCGATTTCGCGCACGAACTGTGCCATATCCGTTCCGATGTGGTGCTCGATGCCCAGGTTGGCCTCGCCTTTGAGGCCAGTGCGCATGACATCTGCCATCAGCGCAGGAATCTCCAGCGACTTATGAGCGCTATCGTACAGCGCGCGCGCATCCTGTGCCAGTTCGGTTCTCCAATCGATGTTTCGGAGCAGATTGCCGCCGATGCGGGAAGTGACGACATTCATCACATTCAGATCCGGATTGAGCCGAACGACGAGTCCTTCTATGGTCGCCAAACCTCGCGCCAGCATGGTGAGGCTGCTGGGCATGGAGATGTGGTTTGCCTTCATGACTCCGGTCAAATCGTCAAATACTTGGGCGGGATCCATACTGCCCAGATCGGCCGTTCCATACTTGTCCAGCAGATCCTCAATGTCCCGGTACAGCTTTCTCTTATCTGCCTTGCCGCTGAATTTCCCCAGTCCAAGCACTGCATCCCGGCAGGCGTTAATGTCGCCCCGGGCGATTCCGATGATCACCTTGCCAATCAGATCGCGCTCCCGTTCCGACAGACTGCCCATCATGCCCATATCCAGCCAGACGATCTTGCCGTCCCGCACGCGAAGGTTTCCTGGATGCGGATCCGCATGGAAGAAGCCGTCCTCCATGATCTGGCGAACGTAGTTGTCCGCCAGCTTTGCGCCGATCTCGGCAATGTCATAGCCCGCTGCGCGAAGCGCCTCATGATCGTCGATGGCGATTCCATCGATGCGCTCCATTACCAGTACGTGTGTGGTCGTATATTCGCGGTGCAGCTGTGGCGATGTTACGAAGGCCACATCTTCGTTCAGTCGATGGAAGCGCTCAAGATTGGCGGCTTCCGTCTGGAAGTTCATCTCTTCCTGCGCTACCAGCCACATCTCGTCCAGCACCTGATTGAAATCCACCAATCCGCTGACGGGGGTGTATTTTAACAGACGGCACGCCTGCTTGAGCAGAATGATGTCCCGGCTCATGACATCGTGAATGCCCTCTCGCTGCACCTTGACGACGACGCGCTCGCCCGTTTGCAATTCGGCGGTGTGAACCTGCGCGATCGACGCGCTGCCCAGCGCCGTCCTGTCGAACGAGGCGAATACCTCCTCCAGCGGCTGTCCGTAGGAGTTTTCTACCATCGATACCACCTGCTCATAGGGCATTGGCGCGACCTCGCTGTGCAGCTTCGACAGTGCCTCGCAGTAGTTCTTGGGCAGAAAATCCGAATGGATGGAGAGAATCTGGCCCAACTTGATAAACGTTGGGCCCAGGTCTTCGATGACTGCACACAGCTTTTCCGGCGTCATGCCCTTGACGAGATCGTTGCGCCGCACGACCTCCACGATCTCCATCAGGCGTTGCCGGTTTTCGGTGTGATTTGCACTGCGTACTGGCATTTGTCCTCCTGTCAGTCCATATCTTCCCCAACGGGTTCTTCCGTGTCATTTTTCTCGCCGTCATCTACTGCTTCGGAAACTTCCTCGGCCTTGCGCGCCTGTTCGGCGTCGCGTATGCACTGCTTGAGCGCTTCGAGTTGTTCGTCATCCATGTCTTTGACAGAGCTCATGATGTCTTCGGACATATCCAGAACATTGACGGTCACATTCTCCAGGATTGCTTCTCTAAGATTATGCTTGAGTTCCTCGTTGAGAACCCGGCCCTGTTCGACAGTAAGTTCTCCTTTTCTGACCAGTTCTTGAAAAATAACTTCTGATTTTTCCTTTGTTGCGGCTGCCGCGCCGACACCGGCCAAAATCAGCTTGCGAAGGCCCTCTCCCAATTGATCCATGATTCTGCTCCTTTCTCTGGTTGGTACGATGTTCTAATTTTCAAGCTCATTATAGCGCAGGGCGGTTTGAAAAGATATGTGCAATTTCGCGAAAATGACTGAAAGATAGGCATGGAGGGCGATTTGCCTAATGGAGATAGATTCTGTACGGCGTCGGCAGCGTCAATAGCATATTTAGGCAAAAAAACCAAACTGCCCAGTTTTTGTTCACTTGCGATCAAGTGTCTATTGTCAAGACTTTCAAATTTGATAACATAAATGCATAAGACACAGCGTTCCATAACGCGGATGGAGGTGTGGCATGTCCCTGCTGGATCTCAACCACGCGAACCTCACCCAGACTCTGTTATCGCGCCTGTTCCAGAGCGACATCAGAACATGGTTGCTGGATTACGCGCAGCCCTATAAAGAGTTGATGGCGTACTATCGCTGCGCCATGATGGAGGTTTCCACGAAATTCCAGGTACTCAATGAAGAATTTTCTCTGCAATACGACCGCAATCCCATCGAAGGCATCAAGACTCGATTGAAATCTCTTGAGAGCGTCATCGAAAAGCTATCTCGCAAGCAGCTTCCCCTGAGCATCGAGAGCATCGAACAGAACATCAATGACATCGCTGGCGTGCGGGTCGTTTGTTCCTATCAATCGGATATCTATATGTTGGCAGACGCCTTTCTCCGCCAAGATGACATTGTGCTGATCCAGAGGAAGGACTATATTCAGAATCCCAAGCCAAACGGCTATCGCAGTTTGCACCTGATCGTGGAAACGCCGATCTACCTGCACAATCAGAAAAAACCGATGAAGGTGGAGGTGCAGTTCCGCACGATTTCGATGGATTGGTGGGCCAGCTTGGAACACAAGATTCGCTATAAGAAGAATGTCGTCATCACAGATCAGATTGCGAAAGAGCTCTATGACTGCGCAGCCATGGGAGAACAATTGGATTTGCGCATGGAGAGAATTCAGCGCAGCGTAGAGCCCTCGCCCATGGATACCAAAGAAGAACGCGCAAAGTGAGAGAGTGCTTATGACTGTTGCCATTGAGAATTATATTCTGCTTTTCTTTGTCAGCGCCGTGCTGGGATGGATCATGGAAGTCACGTGCAAACTGTTTGAGTTCCATCGCTTTATCAATCGCGGCTTTTTGATCGGCCCTTACTGCCCGATTTACGGAGTGGGAGCTGTCGTCATCACCGCGACGCTGACGCGGTATGCCGACTCGCCGGTCATTGTCTTCATCATGGCAATCCTCATTTGCGGGACGCTGGAATACCTGACCAGCTATGCCATGGAAAAGCTCTTTCATGCGCGCTGGTGGGATTACAGCCAGCGGCGCTGGAACATCAACGGACGCATATGCGCGGTCACGCTGATTCCGTTTGGCATTCTGGGGCTGGTGATGATCTATCTGGTGAAACCGTTCCTGTTTCGCCTGTTTGCGCAAATCCCTCAGCCGTGGATGGACGGTGTTTGCGCAGTCCTGGTGGCGGTATTTTTGACCGACACAGTCATTTCCACGACGATTCTTGGGAAAATTCGTCACACCGCTGAGCTTGCGAGCGGGGACAGCACGGAAGCGATTACCCACATTGTCCGCGAGAAGCTGCAGGCGCGTCCGCTTGTCCGGCGAACATTGCGCGCCTTCCCCTATGCGCAGGTCTATAACAGGCGGCTGCTCGAGCGCATAAAGCGGACGCGCGCAGAAATCAAGGAAGAATTGCAGCAAAAAAGGGAAGGTTTGCGTTCCGATGTGGAACAATGGGAACAGCGCATGCGCATTTTGAAGGAGAAGAAGACGGGCAAGTGATCATCAAATGCGGGCTCATCAGAGGCCATTGTCTGACCAAATTTCCGGCAAAATGGGGCGTTTGCCCAAAAAACAGTCACTTTTGACCGATTGCCCAGAATTTCACCATTTCGGCGGTTTTGTTTATTGTTTGGAAGCGCGCTGCACTTTATCATAGAATTACAAATTTGACAGGAGGGAATTCAATGTATTATTCCAGCGGCAATTACGAAGCGTTCGTTCGTCCCCTCAAGCCCGAGGGCGTGGACCGCAAGTCCGCGTACATCATCGGCACCGGCCTGGCGGCGCTGTCCGCGGCTTGTTTCCTGGTGCGCGACGGTCAGATGGCCGGAGAGCACATTCACATCTTCGAAAAGGATCCCATCCCCGGCGGCGCCTGCGACGGCTTCGAGTACCCCGGCCTGGGCTACGTCATGCGCGGCGGGCGCGAGATGGACAACCACTTCGAGGTCATGTGGGACCTGTTCCGCTCCATTCCGTCCATTGAGACCGAGGGACTGAGTGTTCTGGACGAGTACTACTATCTGAACAAGAAGGATCCCAACTACTCCCTTTGCCGTGCCACCATCAAGTGCGGCGAAGACGCCCACACCGACGGCAAGTTCAACCTCTCCGACAAGGCGGCCATGGAGATCATGCGCCTGTTCTTCACCCCCGACGAGCAGCTCTACGACAAGCGCATCACCGACTTCTTCGACGACGAGGTCCTGAATTCCAACTTCTGGCTCTACTGGCGCACGATGTTCGCCTTTGAAAACTGGCACAGCGCGCTGGAGATGAAGCTCTACCTCAAGCGCTACATCCACCACGTCGGCGGCCTGCCGGACTTCACCGCGCTGCGCTTCACCAAGTATAACCAGTACGAGTCCATGATCCTGCCGATGGTCAGGTACCTGGAATCCCACGGCGTGCAGTTCCACTACAACACCAAGGTGGTCAACGTCGAGTTCGAAATCCAGCCCCACAAGAAGCTTGCCAAGCGCATCGAGCTGCTGGCCGAAGGCGAGGAGAAATTCGTCGACCTCACTGAAAACGACCTGGTGTTCATCACCAATGGCGGCTGTGTGGAGAACGCAACGATGGGCTCCCAGAACGAGCCGGCCGCGTTCAATCCCGAGATCAAACCCGGCGGAGGCTGGGACATGTGGCGCAAGATCGCGGCGCAGGACCCGTCCTTCGGACACCCGGACAAGTTCTGCCATGATCCCGAGCAGTCCAACTGGATGAGTGCCACCGTGGAGACGCTGGATCAGCGCATCATTCCGTATATCAAGAAGATCTGCAAGCGCGATCCCTTCTCCGGCGGCGTGGTCACGGGCGGCATCGTCACCGTGAAGGACTCCTCCTGGCTGATGAGCTGGACGATCAACCGCCAGCCCCAGTTCCGCAACCAGCCCGAGGGCCACTGCCTGGTGTGGGTCTACGGCCTGTTCTCGGACAAGCCCGGCGACTACATCCAAAAGCCCATGCGCGAGTGCTCTGGCAAGGAGATCTGCATGGAGTGGCTGTATCACTTGGGCGTGCCGGAGAACCAGATCGAGGACATGGCTGAGCACAGCGCCAACACCGTGCCGGTCATGATGCCCTACATCACCGCGTTCTTCATGCCCCGCGCGGCGGGCGACCGCCCGGATGTGGTGCCCGCAGGCGCCATCAACTTTGCCTTCCTGGGCCAGTTCGCCGAGACCAAGCGCGACACCATCTTCACCACCGAGTATTCCATGCGCACCGGCATGGAGGCGGTCTATACGCTTCTGAACATCGACCGCGGCGTGCCGGAGGTCTGGGGCAGTACCTACGACATCCGCGACCTACTCAGCGCCACCATCCGCCTGCGCGACGGCCGTCCGCTGACGGAGATGAATCTGCCGCTCAAGGACAAGCTCAAGATCAAGGGCCTGCTGGATAAGATCGAGGGTACGGACATCGAAAAGCTCCTGAAGGAATATCACGTCGTTGAATGAACCAAAGCAAAAGGAGATGCGATCATGGGTTTTACCGATCAGATTAAAAAGACAGCGCTGAAGACGGCCTTCGGCTACCTGGAGAAGAACCCTGAGGAGAACGCGCCCAAGCTGATGGCCTGGGTGGATCGCCTGGCCGGAAGCGGTCCGGTCAGCTTCGAGCCGCAGCGCGACGCCTTCCGCAAGGTGCTCGCCGACCCGAACAACAACATGTACCAGCTGATGATGCACGTGATGCACGACGTGGACACGGATGTGTTGAAGGCCGTATTCGAAAACTTCTTCTTGAACGCCAACCTGATCGGCTGGCCGAAGCAGGAGCAGATGCGCGAAAAGTACGGCTGCAATATTCCCTGGGCGATCCTGCTGGATCCCACTTCCGCCTGCAACCTGCACTGCACCGGCTGCTGGGCGGCGGAGTACGGCAATAAGCTCAACCTAAGCTTCGATGAGATCGACTCCATCATCCAGCAGGGCAAAGAACTGGGCGTGTACATGTACATCTACACCGGCGGCGAGCCGCTGGTGCGCAAGGCCGACCTGATCCGGCTGTGCGAGAAGCACTCCGACTGTCAGTTCCTGTCCTTCACCAACGCGACGCTCATCGACGAGGCCTTCGCCGACGAAATGCTGCGGGTAAAGAATTTCATGCCGGCCATCAGCGTCGAGGGCTTCGAGGCCGCCACCGACGGCCGCCGCGGCGACGGCACCTACCAGCGCGTGGTGAAGGCCATGGCCCTCTTGAAGGAGCGCAATCTACCCTTCGGCCTCTCCTGCTGCTACACCAGCCAGAACCTAGACTCCATCAGCAGCGATGCGTTCATCGACCAGATGATCGACTGGGGTGCGTACTTCGTCTGGTACTTCCACTACATGCCCGTGGGCAATGACGCCGCGCCGGAGTTGCTGCCCAGCCCCGAGCAGCGCGAGTTCATGTACCACAGGATTCGCGAGATGCGCGCCACGAAGCCGATCTTCGCCATGGACTTCCAGAACGACGGCGAGTTCGTGGGCGGCTGCATCGCGGGCGGGCGGCGCTATCTGCACATCAATGCCAACGGCGACGTTGACCCGTGCGTGTTCATCCACTACTCCAACAGCAACATCCGCGAACAGACGCTGCTGGAGGCGCTGCAATCGCCGATCTTCATGGCCTACCACGACGGCCAGCCCTTCAACGAAAACCACCTGCGCCCCTGCCCGATGCTGGAAAACCCGGACGCGCTGCGGGAAATCGTCGAGCGGACCGGCGCGCACTCCACCGACCTGCAGTCGCCCGAGAGCGCCGAGCATCTCTGTAGCAAGTGCGATGCCTACGCGAAGAACTGGAAGCCCACGGCGGAAAGCCTCTGGGAATGCAGCTGCGCCGCAAAGCGGGCTAAGGAGTAATTCGATGCGAGGGCGATCAGCTTCGCGGTATGTCGCCCTCGCATAACCATTGTCAATCTGACGCCCGCAGTCGCGGGATTGTCAGTACATATACGGGAGCATTATGGGGATTCTGTGCCATTTCGTCCTTCCTGAAATAAAAATTTCCTTAATGCTCCCGAACTTCATGAAGCAGCATTCGATCTTCCAATGGGAATAGGAGTCTAAAAACCATGGCGAACGTGAATACACGAATCAAGATTGTCTCGGATTCAACCTGTGATCTTTCCGATGAATTGCTGTCCATGTACGATATTACGATTTTGCCTGTGCACGTTCTAAAGGGTGGCATCTCCTATTTGGATGGTATCGAGATCTCGACTCGGAACGTATTTGAACACGTAAACTCTGGCGGAGAGATCTGCACAACTTCCGCGATCAATATCGCTGAATTTCAGGAATATCTCAATGAAGTCAGTTCCCAATACAGCGCGGTTATTATTCTGACAATTGGTTCTGGTTTTTCCAGCTGTTTTCAAAACGCGCAGATCGCAGCTCAGAAATATACCAACGTCTATGTCATTGATACGCGAAACCTGTCAAGCGGACAGGGACTCGCTGTCCTGGAAGCCGCGCGACTTGCCCAGTTAGGATTCTCGGCAAAGGAGATTTGCACTTGCCTGAACAAGACGGTCAATTGGATCGATGCCAGTTTCATCCTGGATCGCTTGGATTACATGAAAAAGGGTGGACGTTGTTCTTCCGTGACTTTGCTTGGAGCGAATATGCTGCACATTAAGCCATGCATTGAAGTTGTCGATGGCGCAATGAAGGTCACGCGGAAGTATAGAGGTTCATTCTCAAAGGTAATCTATCAATATACAAAGGATCGGCTGGCACAATGCAAAGACGTTCGCACAGACCGGGTGTTCATCGTCCATCCTGATGCGGAACCAGCCGCAATTGAGGCTGCAAGGTGCGCGCTGATGGAAGATGGCCGCTTTGAGAAGATTGATGTGATCTGGGCTGGCTGCACAGTTGCATGTCATTGTGGCCCCAATACTCTGGGCGTCATGTTCTTGAGAAAGTAGGGATGCGCGTCACGAAGCCATGGAAGAGCTGCTAAAGGTACTTATAGTTAACCACTAAGAGAATAGGATACACAACGGCCGAACTGGACAAAAGAGTCAGAGGTGAAAGAGATGCAGAATAAACTTGTTCATGCTACCGAACGCAAAGCGTTCCAGACGATCCTGACCAGCTTGATCAATAAGGCGCAGACCAAGGATGCTTCAGAAATCGCCAATTCCTTGATCAACCTGATGGAGAAGATTCTTGGCGATTCTTGGACACAGGAGAGCTATGCCACGCTGCGCGACATAGCAGCGAATCCCGACAGCAAGTGGGTGCACTACGCCAATCGCATTGCTAGGGAGATGGACTCCGGGATAGTAACCAGTTTCCTGCTGAACGCAGCCTACGAGGGCGGCTTCCGCGGCTACAAGACGACAGTAGAGACATCGAAGGAGCACGGCTGCAACATCCCCTGGATCGTGCTGATGGACCCGACTTCCGCCTGCAATATGCACTGCACTGGCTGCTGGGCAGCGGAATATGGCCACAAGCAAAACCTTTCCTTCGAGGTTATGGACAAGGTTCTTACCGAAGGTAAGGAACTGGGATTGCATGCCTGCCTGTTCACTGGTGGCGAACCGCTGATGCGCAAGAAGGATATTCTTCGTTTGTGCGAAAAGCATCAGGACGTGGCTTTCCACGCCTTCACCAATGGCACGCTGATCGACGATCAGTTCTGCCAGGATCTGCTGCGCGTGAAAAACTTCATGGTGTCCATCAGTATTGAAGGCTTCGAGGATGCCAACGATTCACGGCGCGGCAATGGTCACTATGAGAAGGCGCTGCGGGCCATGGATCTGATGCGCTCCTATCGAATTCCGTTCGGCGTATCCATCTGCTACACGAGCCGCAACTATAAGGACGTCACCAGCGAAGAATTCCTGGATATGTTGATCGAAAAGGGCTGTGTCTTCGCCTGGTACTTTCATTACATGCCTGTGGGAATGAATGCTTCCACCGATCTGCTGCTTACGCCCGAGCAGCGTCTGTACATGAAGGATCGCGTGCGCTGGATTCGCGACCTGAACGAGGGCAAAGAGCTGTTCGCCATCGACTTCCAAAACGACGGCGAATTCGTGGGTGGCTGTGTGGCAGGCGGCAGGAATTATTGTCATATCAACGCAGCCGGCGACGTTGAGCCCTGTGTATTCATTCACTATTCCGGCGCAAATATCAATGAAAAATCCTTTCTGGAATGCCTGAAGCAACCGCTGTTCCTGGCGTACCGTGACAACCAGCCCTTTAATAACAATCACCTGCGCCCTTGCCCCATGCTGGAGAATCCCGAGATCCTGCAGCGCCTGGTGAAGGAGACCGGCGCGAAATCCACCGACCTCGAAGCGCCGGAATCTGCGGAGCACCTGTGCGGAAAATGCGAGGCATATGCCCGGTGTTGGACTCCAGTCGCGGAGGAAGTCTGGGAAAAAACGTATGGTACTGAAACCAAGGATGCACCGTAGAGCGCGGCATGGACAGACGCAGAGCCTGTGTTCCCAAGGGAACGCATGCTCTATTTATGTCTCGGATCAGGGCTGGCCTGACGGTGCGTCATTGTGCGTGGCCGCTTTTTATTCCGCGCTCTTCAATGCTTCGACCATGTCGATCCTTCGATTCTTTCGCGCGACCATCCAGCCCACGGCGAGGGATACGGCGAAGGTCAGCAGGATGCTGACCGAGCAGGTCAGAGCGCCGACGCTCAGGCTCAACTCATACTCGCTCGCCAGCGATTGGATCAGCACATGGAGCAGCCTGACGCCCGCCGGGAAGTCGATTGCCACGCCGATAATGGTCAGCCAGATGTTCTGACTGATGAGCAGCCGGCCGATATGCCGGTCCCGAAAGCCGAGCACCTTCAGCGTCGCCAGCTCGCGATAGCGCTCCACATAGCTCATCACGCCTAGGTTGTACAGCACCACGATCCCCAGCACGACCGCCGCCAGCACGAGAACCAGCACCATCAGATTCATGATCTCCATGAAGGTATCGTAGGTCTCCATGATCATCGCCTTGTCCTGCTTGCCGGAGATGATCGAGGAATTTTCAATGCCGTCCAGATCCTCGTCGGTATAGATGGAGCTGATGCGATACCCAATCCCCATGCTGTCTGCATAAGCGTCGCTCATCACGATGGATTCCGTCATCAGCGAACGCAGATAGCCCGCGACCTTGACCGCATAGGTCTCCTCGCTGCCATAGGGTGAAAATGTTATGGTTTCGCCGATCTGGGCTGTATCCGCCAGCCGCAGGCAGAGATACGCACCGTCGTCCGCGAGCTCCGTCAATTCATTCTCCTCTGTCAGAAAGCGGATTCGCCCATTGTCCGCATGATAGACCTCCGGCATGACCGTTCTTCCCTGATAGCTGATGCCGGAGAACGCCTGCCAGTCTCCATTCACCTCGTCCGCCAGCTCCCGTGCGGCCGCATCGCCCGCAGTCTCCGTCAGGTTGATCCGCGTCGTATAGTTGTTGATCTCCTCATCAAGCATGGTCATGAAGCGCTCCATCGTGTCCTTCATGCCCAGCCCTCCCACAAGCAGCAGCATGCAGCCGATCACGCCCACGAGCGTCATGGCGGAGCGCGACTTGTGGCGCAGAATGTCCCGCACATTCCACTTGGTTCCAAAGGGCAGGCGCTCCCAGCCGGGCAGCCTCTCCAGCGCGCTCTTCTTCATCGCCTTCGGCGTATAGGGGCGCAGCGCATCCGCCGCCGTGCCCTTCAGCATGCACTTCACCGACAGATAGCTGATCAGCGTGAGCATCGCCACCGTGCCGGCCATCACGGGCACGCAGAAGCCCGGCATGACCAGATCCCAGCTGGGGATGTCGAAATAGGTGCTCATGGCGCCGTTTGGGCTGATGATGAACGCTGCAACCGCATAGCCCAGCCCGATGCCCAGCACAGCGCCGACCAGCCCGATGAAGAGGCCGTAGGCAGTGTAGTGGCGCAGAATCCTGCGGTCGCGGAAGCCGAGCGCCTTGAGCGTGCCGATCTGCACCTTTTCGTTGGCGGCGATGCGGTGCATGGTGGTCACCATGGTCAGCACCGCGATCGCGAGGAAGAGCACTGGCAGGATGGAACCCATCGTCTTGCCCTCCTCCGCCTCGCTCTGCGCGCCGGCGTATGAGGTGTGTTCAGATTTGTCCGTCACCAGAATGGTGCGCCCCAGCGCCTCCTTTACAGCCATCTCAAGCTCCGACTTTTCCATGTCGGACTTGATGTTGATCTGCGGATAGAACGCGATGCCCAGCGCGCCCTTCAGCTTTTTCGGCGAGATGTACGCAAAGCCGAAGGATTCAAAATCGGGCATCAGCTGGTTTTCGTCGGCCACGCAGATCATGTTTTCGCCGCTCTTGATCAGGCCGACGACCTCTGCGCCGATTTTAAGGCCTCGGTATGTAGCCGTCAGCACGTCGCCAATGGCAATGCCGTTCTCCTGCGCAAAGCGGTCGGAGAGCCAGATGCCGTCGGAGCTTTCGTCATAGGCCTCGCCATCGATCACCAGCATCGTGGACACGCTGTAATTTTCGGAGACATTCAGCGCAATGGATTTCTTCGTGTCCTGTATGCCGACGTTGACGCACAGGTAGCGGGTGGCCACCTCCACGCCGTCGATGTTCTGAATCGCCTCCACATCCTTGACGGAGAACCACGTTTCGTCGTACATGCGGTAGTCGGCGTAATTCGTCTGTTCAAAAAAGGCGGACGTATCCGACTCGATGCTCTGCTACTCGATGTTGAAGCCCAGGAATACGCCTACGCCGATGGCGATCATGATGATCATGGATATGAATTGGGCCTTGTACCTCCACGCGGTACGAAACAGCTTTCGAATCAGCATACTCACCACTCCACTTCGTCCACGCTCATGGGGTTCTCCTGCGCCGTGCAGGACAGAATTCTGCCGTTCTTGACGCGGATCACCACATCCGCCATCCTGGCGATGCTCTGGTTGTGAGTGACAATGACGATGGTCTTGCCATAGTTTCGTGCCATGGAGAGCAGCAGTTTCAGCACGAGCACGCCGGTTTCCGAATCCAGCGCGCCGGTGGGCTCGTCGCACAGCAGAACCTGGGGATTCTTGGCGAGCGCCCGCGCGATGGAGACGCGCTGCTGCTCGCCGCCCGAGAGCTCGGACGGGAAGTTGTTCAGGTGATCCTCCAGGCTGACCTCGGCGATCATCTTCTTCGGGTCGAGCGCGTTCGGCGCGATCTCCCTGACCGGCGCCTCGTTTTCGCGAACGGTCAACGTGGGAATGAGATTATAGAACTGGAACACAAATCCCACCGTTGAAGCGCGGTAGTCCGCGAGCTCGTTGTTGGTCAGCGCGGAGATGTCGCGGCCGCAGACCCGGATCGTCCCGCTGGTGGGGCTGTCGAGGCCGCCGAGCAGGTTGAGCAGCGTGCTCTTGCCCGCGCCGCTGGGCCCCGGGATCATTCCCTTCCCCCTCCATTCGACATTCACACAGTTAGATATACCTAACTCCTAATCTTAAAAATTGCGCCGCAACCCGGCGCCACGCTTCTATAATATACCTGCTTTCCTGACATGTCAATCGAATTCTTTATTACCTTTCCAAAGGACAGAGGGTTGAACAGTTCTATTCCATCGTTAAGATTGAGATCGATCTGCGCTTTGCCATCTTCGCAGAGGAACTCATCGATAGCACGCTCATCTGCAATCGGAATGATCTCGTCCAGTTTTTGAATCTCTGATAGCAGAGAATTCTTTCTACTCATATGAATCCTCTCAATTTATAAGCGGCAGATTCGTCTGCTCCCAGGGCATTCCAGATGCATTGCTTCCAAAGTGTCCGTAGCAGGCTACGCGAGAGAACATGGGTGCTGTCATGCCGAATCTGGTGATAATTCCCATTGGGCGCATATCCACAGCCTTAAGTACAGCTTCGTAAATGTCGCCTATCTTCACATGGGCCGTACCAAAGGTATCAATACGGAAGGATACAGGCTCCGCAACTCCGATCGCATAGCCAAGCTGTACCTCACACATATCGGCCAGCCCTGCCGCGACAACGTTTTTGGCAATGTACCTCGCCATGTATGCGCCGCTGCGATCCACTTTGGATGCATCTTTGCCAGAAAAAGCACCGCCACCATGCCTTGCATATCCGCCGTATGTATCGGAAATCAGCTTGCGACCCGTCAGACCAGAGTCGGCCGCAGGACCGCCCATTACAAATCGACCAGTAGGATTGATGAAAAACTGAGTATCTTTGTCGATGAGTTCAGCGGGCAACGTCGGCCGAATGACGTGATTCAGAATATCCGTGCGCAGGAGCGCCGTGTCAACTGTGTCGAGATGCTGAGAAGACACAACCACAGTAGCAATCCGACGCGGTTTTTCATTTTCGTCATACTCTACCGTAACTTGAGTCTTTCCATCCGGTAGGAGATACCCCAACTCCTCTGACTTGCGAACCTGCTCCAATCGCTTTGCCAGATCGTGCGCAAGCTCTATGGGCAAGGGCATCAAACTGCTTGTTTCGCGGCATGCGAAGCCAAACATGATTCCCTGATCCCCAGCGCCGCTGTCCATCAGTTCTGACTGCGTTGCGCGATCGATTCCTCTGGCGATGTCCGGAGACTGTTCATGCAGATCGACTTGGATATCGCAGCTCTCCGCATCGAAGCCCTGGCCGGGCGTGGTATATCCAATCTCCTTGATCACGTTGCGTGCAACAGCAGCGTAATCAACTTTTGCTGTGGTAGTAACTTCGCCGAAGATGTGAACTGAATTCGTGGCGCAGGTCACTTCGCAAGCTACTCTAGAGTGAGCATCCTGCTCCAAAAGACTATCCAGGATTTTATCAGCAATCTGATCACAGACTTTGTCGGGATGGCCGCAGGTCACTGATTCCGATGTAAAATAGTTCTTCACTTGATATTTCCCCCTTCTATATTTGGAGCAGGCTGGGTTGCTAAAATTGAGCCTGCGAGATCCCTTTCTTCGATGTTTTCCTGTTTCTGTCCTGAGAAACGCCCCTTACCCTTTTTGATGTGGAACCAATAGACATACCCGGATACTGCGACCATGAGGATGCGAACGATCAGAGAGATCAGGAACGTTGGAGATGTGGGATCCTCTGCGCTCGTGCCAAGAACTGTAGAAGCCAATAGGTTTAATGAGAACCCTGCCAGACAACCCCCAAGATAGGGCCAACAGGATATTCCGGAGGCACCCATATAGGAACTAACGACATCACAAGGGAAAAATCCCACCGCACGGGACAAGTAGACAAAGAAAAAGTCATGATGGCGTTGCATCTGCTGAAGATCAGCGATCTTTGGGTACTTTTCTGACAAAGCATCAATCAAAACCCGTCCATGGCGCTTGCCGATGAGGTATGGGAGCGTAACAGTAATACAGATTCCGACACTATTGATCAACAGCGCCAGAGGCAGCGAAAACAGAACTCCACTCAGAGTGAATAGCACCACCACCGGGAAAACCACAAATAAACTTTTTAGTGCGAACAAACACCACAACACCAGCGCTGCCACCCATCTATTTTGTGGCATATAATTCATCAGAGCATCCGGCGAAAGACCATGTTCAGAAGCAATCACGCCTATTGCGAGCAGGAGAACGATCATAAAGAAGATGCAGGCGAGCGTATGCCGGGTGCGATCCGCAGTGCATCTCTTCATTTCAATCTCTCCTTTCTATCAACATAAGAACATGAGTCTTGAGTACAATCTCTGCCTCCCGCTTCAATCTGTTCTCATTATAGAAAAGCAACTTTCAGCCGACAATAGGCAAAAATGATAGGATGACCAAAATTCCAACGCTAAGGGTGTTTTGCCTAAAAAATACCGCTGCGTACAACTCGTCTTAGACATTATGTTTGCCTGTTCAATTCTGGTTCATAGACCATCCAGAATTGGGCAAGATGGGCGATCTGTCTGTTTTTTGGATATAACCCCGAGTTTGTTTATTGTCGGGCGAACACTCTTTCCGATACAATTGTATAGAAGAGCGTTTTCAAAGGAGAGATGAATGAATGATTCGCATCACCTAGCATTTCAAAACAATTTGGCGGCAGAGCACTATATCGATAGAAGTAGAATCTGTTTTACGATCAAAGATACAGAAGAATGGAATAATGGCAATGAAGACTTTGTTTTCAGGGAATACGGCCAAAGAAAAGAAGGCAGCAAAATGGATTATTCAGGTCGTGACTGTTTGCCTGTTGATCTACCTTGGAATTCGTCATATTGATGTCGTGATAGGAGCTGTCTCATGGCTAATCAATTTGTTTCAACCACTTTTAATCGGCATCGTGTTTGCGCTGATCTTGAACGTTCCGATGTGCCCAATCGAGAGGCACTTATTTTGTAAGCGGTCAGGACCGCGGGCACAAAAGGTGCGCCGGTCCTTGGCCATTGTGCTTTCGCTTTTGCTGATATTTGGCATTGTTCTGGGTGTGGCTTTTCTCGTTGTTCCCGAGATCGTTGAGGCGCTTCCCATGATTAGCGAAAGTGTTGTGAATCTGGCAAACCAGATGGCAAGTCAAGAAGGAAACATTGATCTGGGTTCTATTCCATTAGGAGATAAACTGTCGCAGATCACGATTGATTGGCCCAAGATCGTGCAAACTATAACGGACCGGTTGATGGATAGTCGAACCACAATTATGAGTTTTATCGTAAATGTCGCCCCAAAGATTGGAAGCAAATTTGTCAGCCTCAGCTTCGGGTTTGTACTTTCGATTTATATACTGTACAACAAGGAAAAATTGAAAAGACAAGTTCTTCGACTGGTTCGCGCGTGGCTGCCGGCCCAATTTGGGCGTAACCTTGTCCATGTGGCCTCTACGTTTATTGGCATTTTCAAACACTTCATTGCGGGGCAGACCGTTGAAGCAATAATCTTGGGTTCGCTATGTACTGTGGGAATGATGATTCTTCGCATTCCCTATGCTCCAATGGTTGGAGCGCTGGTTGGAGTTACTGCGCTGATACCGATGGTTGGGGCCTTTATTGGAACGTGTGTGAGTGCAATTATCATCATGACGGTAAACCCATTTAAGGCGCTTGTGTTTGTCATCTTCTTATTGATCCTCCAGCAGGTAGAGGGCAATTTAATCTATCCACGCGTAGTTGGTTCCTCAACGGGTCTACCTGCAATGTGGGTTTTAACAGCCATTACCGCTGGTGGGAATCTCGCCGGTCCCTTCGGAATGCTCCTAAGTGTTCCGATTGCCTCGGCTCTTTATACTCTTTTAAGAGAAGCAACTTGTCAAAGGGAACAAGCCACCCGAGAGATAAACTCAGATAAGGAAAAATAGACTCGTAAACGGCAGCTGCACGGATAGTGAATTGTGAGGGATGTTTGCTGCCTTGTTTATACTATACCGCTGTAGGATGGAGCCTGGGCATGAAAAAAAGAAGAGCAATACGCATTCAACGTGCATGGTATCGAGCATTGCTGCGTAGGCGCTTTATTGTGATTCTACTACTAATCGTGCAGATACTATTTCTTTCTTACGTACTTGGCAGTAACAATCCTACTGCTGGACATGTTCGATTTTTGCCAGCGAGGTTTTCCATCCTCCAAAACAAATGCGAACTCAAAGGAGTATGATTGTGGAGTATGATTTCATAGCATTTTTCCTGAAAACAATGTTGGAAGAACATTTTCACACAAAAAGTGCTATGGCACGCGCTCTAGGATTACATCTACGAACAATCCAAACTACCTATAATAGATCAGGGAGTGCTAAAGGCGCTTGCCTCGCGTTTGAGAGGTCGATCTGTTATTGCTATGACAATGGAATTAGCGTTGATGCCATATATGAAACCTATATCTTGCAAAAAACAGATTCTCCCGTTGAGCAGCTCAAATGACTCCAACGCAATTATAAAAGTGGGGCGATTAAAGTCGCTGCATCAACCGTTATATGTGTTTTCGTTTTGTTCATCCTTTCCTCCTCATTCCGGCAGCTCATCTTTTGCCCATTTCAAATATTCGATGAAACGATTGACAGGGCATGGAGTTTCCTGATATTTTGTTTTGAGACAAGTGCTATTGCAAAAGCTTCGTTCCAGCTCTTCTAAAAAGTTATAAGCGGCTCTCAGAAGTTGCGTTTCTCCGTGGGCAATGCGCTGATTTTCACTAATAGCGGTGCGCACAGCCAAAACAAGCTCATTACATTCATTCTCGAGATCCTCGATATCCTGTCCAGCTCTGGAGTTTGTATAAGCCGCGAGCGCCTTATCAACGCTAAGGTTTTCTCTCCAATACATCTCCAACAATGCCTCTGTAATACGTGCGCTTCCACCGCCTTCACTCATCCGTTTGCGAAATTTTCGTAGTTCTGGATATTCCAAGCCCATTCGACGAGCACATTCACTTCGGTTGCCTTTGCACACTATCTCAATTGTATATTCCAGCAGGTATCTCATCAATGTCATCCTGCGCACCACTTCCAATCCTTATTGTAGCGCCTATTATCATACCACAGTCGAATCAACAACAAAATGGGGGACTTTTGGCGCGATATTTGAAATAATTGCCCCATGTGCAGCGCCAACACTTTGTGCTACCATATTGTCATCATCCATGGAAATGAGGGATCTGCTTGTTCGATATTTCGCATACTCTTATCAACAAATTGGTACTGCATGTGATTCGCCGGCCGGATGTATCACCTGATTGGGATATAATGGATCTAGTTTTGGGTATCCTTTACGATCAGATTCATGAATCCTTCACTTTATCTACCACTTGGGAGAACTTTACGCATGGCGGAAAGTTTTCTTCACAGGATGACTGGGCAAAAGGGCGGACTGCTTATACAGAGCCAGACGAAGAGCATTCGCTATGGGCTCTACAGCTCAAGATTAGAGATCCCTATATTTCGAGGCGAAGATGGGTTTACAACATAGGACTACGCCGTATGGCAGCTGATTCTGCCATGCTCCACTATGCAAAATGCTGCTATGATCATATGGCAGGTTCTATTAACGAACCTAAGCCCATAACTCCTTCACGGGACTCACTACTGGATCCAATCTTTTACAACAATTACATCCAGTGTATGTGCGGAAAAGAAGTGCTTCCCACAGCCCCAATTGAGTTATGTCATACGTCTATGCCCAATTTCCTTGATATTCTTAAGGACGAACTTCGTACAATTCCTATAATACTCATTACATGTACATGGCTTTTGAGTCCAGAAGTTATCCAGGATTTCCTCCTTGGAAATGTCGTCATCTATTGGTGCGACGATTCTAGTGTTGTCATGCATTTGAATAGTATATTGCCTCAAAATTTATATACCCCGTGGAATTCGGTTCATGTTTTCGTTCCGATATGTAGTGACAAAGTCTATCACCCTGTATATACCTACGAAGACATTCAGCGCATGGGCAGTAATGCATTCCATGACGGTTTACAACAGGCGTATTGTCGAAGCCTACGTGCAGAAGATCAGAGAAACTTCATCGATGTCAACGAAGTATATCGTTGCCGAGATAGAGTATATATTAACACGCTGCTTGCTCGGTATCAAAAATCAAGCGAGGAAATATCTGAGCTCAATAAACTCATAGATACCCTGAAAGCAGAAAACCAATCCCTAAATGAACAGATGCAGGTGATAAATACCCAGAAAACGAACATGGAAATTACCGAGTATGAATCACTGCTCAGCGATACCATGGCTGAGCTCGATATGCTGAAAAATGGAATATCAGCGCTATCAGTTCGCCTTTACAGTAGCATGGGCATTGGTTTTCAACCAGACGAGACCGAGCAAGTTCCTCTCCTTCAAGAATTGCAACATGCTATTTATGCAAGTCTTGCCTGCGCTAACTCTCGCAGATAATTATTCCTTTTTCAGTTTAGAATACTGTCTCAAGATGGAATCGATACTGATGTTCTGTTCAATACAATACTGCATTAGTTGTTCGAATAGAACGACTGATGCTGCAGAATAGTTGCGGATTAAAGCATTTTCCAATGTATTTTCGCTAACTTTCATGGCCAGAGCCATACTGCTGTGTTCGTCAAGTGAAAAGTGACGCAAAAGGTCACCCAAAAAGTTAGCAGCGT